>NZ_VTOW01000001.1:1569598-1939197 GCF_012184425.1 Candidatus Manganitrophus noduliformans | reverse complement strand
AGAAAGATAACTAAACAGACCACTTTGAGAATCGTTGATGCCGCGCATGATGCCTCCTCCTTAGATCCTGCGCAAGTATACTCAATCAAACTCAACCTTAAAAGGACTTTTTCAGCACCCTGCTAGTGAGGTGCCTGATAACTTTTATGCATATTTGTTTATGGTCTAGCTCATCTCGAATAAGACGAACCGCCTCACGTAAGTTCTCTTTTGTAGCTGCTAAATTTCCAATCTCGGTGTTGAAGCTGCTCACTTGCTGTTTAGCTTCATCTGCAGCTTGCTGAACCTTCTCCTGGACAAACGTTTCAAAAGTTTTCAGGCGATTTGCAGCCTCGGATGAAAGTGGTTGCTGGCAGAGTACGCAGAATGCATCGGTGTTAGTATTCGGAAATGGCCACGCTGGATATGCTTCTCGTGTAGAAAACTCCCGAGCCGCTTCCCAAAGTTCCTTCCAGACATCAGACCCAACCTGAGGCAATGGCTCCCTTTTGAATGCCTCCGTCGCCGCGAACTGAGCCGCCGTCGTTTTTTCTTTTGCTACCGTGTGCAGCCGCCGCAACTCATCAATGGTTCCCGGCAGAAGAACTTTTTCCGATGCCCTTGCGACAGTAACCAGCGATTCCACTCTTTGCTTCAAGGTCTTTAGCCGTCGAATTTCTTTAGCAGGGTCGGTTGCCAAATCGTTTCTTAATGTTTCGAGTCGGATTTTGTCCTGCTCAGAAAGTTGACTGAGTTTTCGTACAGAATGTACTTGTGTAGAAGAACTAAGCGTTAGAATAATTTGATTGACTGCTGTCCCTGCGCGTGAGGCTGGATGCTTCCGAAAGCTGGGGATCTGTCCCTCCAACGATATTTTTTTATTTCTCAGCCGGGTGCTAACTTCTCTACAGCTGTCGGCAAGTAGTTGAAGCAATTGGAGTACGACTGGTGTGTATGCTAGCTCATTCTTTCCGTCGACATGTACTAAGGCACACCTAGAATCAAAAACGCTAACATGTGAAAGGTCGGGATGTGCAGCAGTTCCATCCTGCCATTTAATCTCTGGCTGAACTATACCGTTCAGAAAATATATTATCCGCGCGGTAGGCTTTCCTACAGAGGGAGAATATGCATTGGGAAGGATTGGTTCCTGATCTCGGGCACGGCAAGCACGCTTGAGCACCCGGCCATAGCCAGACTTCCCTGAACCGTTATCTCCGTAAATGATGGTCAGTCCTGTTTCCGAGAAGTTCAGCGTTTGGTCGCTCGCTAGAGCATTAACGTTCTGGACGTATCCAATCGACTTTAGCGCGATTGGACCGGAAGAAGTTACGCTCGCCGGAACATGAGCAGACTCTAACGGCTGGGCAATAAGTGGAGTTTGCCCTTGTTCAAGAAGACCGTGAGACTGGAGGCAAAGCGTGTGAAGTTCGTCAATATCTGTCTGCGACAGATTACATTGTAAGTAAAGGCGCCGCAATGCATCCCGCTGCCAAGTAGGTAGGGTTTCTGACCAAGTCACCAAATCCCTGAGGACTGCTCTTATAGGGTCGGCAGTTTCTTGGTCTGGGGTACTTGTGTTCTCATCTGTAGAAGTCATCCCGTTTGACATCTGAGGCTTGAAGTCTCCCCCGATAGCAACCTTGGCAGCAGCAAATCTCTAGTGTCACGAAGGTTAGTGGTTTGATTTGAAAGGATAGCGATTTGGGCATGAATAGGCACGAAGTGGCTTGTCGCGTCTCGGATGATCGGATCAGGTGGACATATCAACTCGATCCCTTGCATGTCTTCCTTAGTAACGGCCGCAAAGATCGCGCCATTACCCATCATGTCCTCTTTCTGGAAACGGTCTCGCAACTGTTCCCAGAGTAATGCTTGGTAATTATCTTTATGACGTATCGCCGAGAGACCCCGACCAATTATGATTCTTTTATCGGCGATATTCATGCGTCCAACAGGAGCGCGAACGCTGAAAAGAATATCACCAGCCTCGGCTACTCGCCCCTCTGCTGTACAGAAAAGCCGATTTGTCGGGAATCTGTCTCCAAAGTCACTTACGCCTTGGTGGAACGGTTGACCCTTACCAATGTCATTGTAAAATTCTGACTTTGGCGATTGTCCCATTGTGAGGCGACATACATCTTTAAGCCTCTTAACCTCCCATCCTTGGGGAATGGGGCCAATGGGAGAGGAAACAAGTTTCACTTTTTCGTGGCCGGGGAAGCGGAAGTGGACGAACCACTCGCGGTAGAGGGCGCGGGCCATCTCCTCCAAGATCCGGATGCGCCGCTGGTTGTTCTCGATCAACTCGTCATAGGCTGACAGGATGCCCGCGATTCGGCGTTGGATAGGAAGCGAGGGTACACTAACTTTCACTTCCGCAATCCTCGACGGTGACGTATGGCGAACCTTCGTGCCACTAGCAGAACCACGAATCTGCTGCCGGACAGGACGCGAGTTAAATAAGTAGTAAAGGAAGTACTTGTCTACCTTCGAGTCGTCACGGACCTGCACAAGGCCAAGCCGCTGGTTGTGGAGATAAAACCCGCTGCGGGGGATAATTGCGCTGCTCCCGAGAAGCCCTTCACCCTGCTCCGTCATCGCCACAATGAGGTCACCTTGATTCAAAACAAAATCTGGAGGAACAGGTCCGTCATACCATTTTTCTTTATCACTTTTATCCTTGAAGCCACCTTCCTCAAAGAAGTTGCCCGGAGTCAGAACCACGTGAGTCCCAGCACCGGAAAAATATTCTCCTTGGAAGGCATAGCCGTGCTTGATTTCAAGTAGGTCGCTGAGCTTGCACTCCTGCCAGACGGGTGACGACGTTTTTTCACGGGCCGGTTTGGGGGGAGCGCTCATGTATCGAGGATCTCCGAGACATTCTTCGCAATGGTCGCCTCAAAGGCGCGCGCCTGGGCGTTGAGGGTTTCAAGCTCCTCGTTCAGCGTTGCAAGCTTCTCCTTGAAATCTTCATCGCTGACCGATTCTCCGGGAGCGACCCCGACATAACGACCCGGATTGAGCGACCAACCCTGGGCCTCTATCTCTTTGAGCGTCGCCGATTTGCACAAACCGGGCACGTCGGAGAATTTCAGCTTTTTTCCGAAAACTTCTTTCAGCTTCGCTTCGGCTTCTTTCCCGCCGAAAGTAAAATCGGCTGCCTCGCCGCGATAGAGGCGGACAATGTTCGCGAGAAAGCTGATCTGCGCCTCCGTCCAATCGCGGTGGGCGCGGTCGATCTGCCGGTAGATGTGTCGGGCATCGATGAAGAGAACCGTATCGGCCCGCGGCGATTTCTTCTTCCCTCGATCAAGGAACCAGAGGGTGCAAGGAAGGGTGACGGTGTAGAACATGTTCGGACCGACGGCGACCATCACATCCACCGCGCGCGCTTCGATGAGTTTTCGGCGAAGCTCCTGCTCGGAGGCGCGGGCGTCGGAGGCGGAGTTGGCCATCACGAACCCGGCGCGGCCCTGCGGATTCAGCGCCGAATAGAAAAGCTGAATCCAGAGGTAGTTCGCGTTGTCGGTGCGCGGCAGGCCGAAGGGAAAGCGGCGTCCTGCGCCGACTTCATCTTTAATCCGCTCCTTGTCCACCGCATTGACGTTGAACGGCGGATTGGCGAGGACAAAATCGAAGCGGCCGGTCGCCGCGTGGGGATCGTCATAGTAGCTGTTGACGTTGCCGCCGTGCTTGATATCCCCCTCAAGTCCGTGAACCGCCAGGTTCATCCGGCAGAGCCGGCCGGTGTCGTCGGTCTTCTCGACGCCGTGAACGGCCAGCTCGGCGGCGGGGTTCTTCCGGTGTTCGGCGACGAACCGGGCGCTCTGGACGAACATGCCGCCGGAGCCGCACGCCGGATCGAGAATGCGGCCATGATAAGGCTCCAGAACTTCGACCAGGAGGCGGACGATGCTGGAAGGGGTGTAGAACTCGCCCCCTTTCTGGCCTTCGGTGCGGGCGAACTCGCCGAGGAAGTATTCGTAGATCCGGCCGAAAGCATCGTAGTCCAGGCTGGCAGGAATTTCGGAGACCCGCTTGAGCAGCTCTTTCAGCAAAGTGCTTCGGAAGAGCTGGTATGTCTTCGGCAGCACGCCGGCGAGCTTTGGATTGTGTTTCTCGATATCGGCCATCGCGTCGTTCACCGCCTTGCCAGCATCCATCCCTTCGGGCAGACTGAGAAGATGATTGAAGCGGGCATTCGGAGTGAGGTAGAGAACGTTCTCGGCGTCGTAAGCGGTGGGGTCGTCAAGCCGCGAGCCGCGGCGGGAGGAAGCGGCGCTCTTTTCTAATTCATGCCGCCGCTTTACAAAACGGACCTCGGCGAAGCGAAGAAAGATAAGACCGAGAACCGGTTGGGAATATTGCGCCGCGGTGAGGCCAGAGTTGGCCCGAAGTTGGTCGGCCGCAGCCCAGAGGCGCTTCTCCAGCGTGTCGGTGGCGGTGTCTTTCTCCGTCGGGGCAACCCAATGCATAGACAACCCCTTTCTGCGAATCATTAAACCGGGCAGTATTTCTCTTGGAAGGAATGCGCCATCCCGGAAAGCCGCCATATGAAGGCAGGCAAGCTGAATCGAAGGGAATGCCCTTGCCGGGAGGGGAATCCCCCGGAGTATACGTTTTTCTTAGGAAGAGATCAATACCGGAAAAGCCTGGGAGGGTGGATCAATCAGGAACCTCGGGGAGGTCTCGGACAGGTCCGGCCCGGCTTTTCTCCACCTCCCCCGACCCCATTGACATCCGTATTTCCTTTAGGTATGATCCCCCGGTCACTCAGGAGACGCCGGGATGCGGATTGCGATTGTGGGCGCCGGGAAAGGGGGGACCTCCCTTCTGGAAATCCTCTCGGAAGACCCTCTCATTAAAATCACCGGGGTTGCAGACCGGAAAAAAGCCGCCCCCGGCATCCGCCTCGCCAGGGCCCTCCGCATCCCGACCACGGCCGACTTCAAAACCTTACTCAAGAAAAAAAACGACATCATCATCAACGTCACCGGCTCTCCAAAGGTCGAGGCCGCGTTGCAAGCCTCAAAACGGGATGGAATTGAGATCCTCAGCGGCCGGTCGGCGAAACTGGCCTGGACCCTCATCGACGAGCGGCAAAAAAGCCAGCGGGAAGCGGAGCGGCTCCTCTCCGAATACCTCTCCCTCTACGATCTGAGCTTGAAGCTTTCCTCCATCGAGAACATCGCAAAGCTCTATACCACGGTGATCGACTACGCCGCCGAACTGACCCGCACTCCGGCCGGAAGCCTGGCGATGTTCGACGAGGAGCGCGGCGAGATGGTCCTGGTGGCGTCGAAGGGGTTCTCCAGAGAGTTCGCCCGTGTCCGGCGCTGGCGGGTTCGGAAAGGGGGGCTGACGACCTATATTCTGAATCAGAAGGGGGTCGTCGCCATCGAGAGCTTGAAAAAACTTCCCAAGTTCAATAACCCGGTCCTCCTGGAAGAAAAGGTCGAGGCGGTCGCGGCCATCCCCCTTTGGAACGAAGGAAAGATCTTGGGAATTCTCTATGTGAACGATTTCAAGCCGCACCTATTTTCCGAGAAAGAAACCTCTCTCCTCTCCCTCGTCTCGACCATCGCCGCCACCTCCATCGGAAAGGCCAAAATCCTGGAGATGACGCGGCTGATGGCGATCACCGATGAGCTCACCGGCCTCTTCAACCATCGCCACCTCTTGCAGCAGCTCTCCTCGGAGCTCTCCCGGACCCAGCGCTACGGCCGCGCCCTGACGCTGGCGATGCTCGACATCGACCACTTTAAACAGTACAACGACACGCACGGCCATCTGATGGGGAATGAAGTCCTCCGGACCTTGGGAGATCTGATCCGGAGGAATATCCGGGAGACCGACATCGCGGCCCGATACGGGGGGGAAGAGTTCTCGATCATTATGCCGGAGACGAATCGGACGAGAGGGAAGCTCATCGCGGAGCGGCTGAGGAAGGCGATCGCCGACTATCCGTTCAAGAACGGGAAAACGCAGCCGGGCGGCGCCCTCAACGTGAGCATCGGGCTCGCCACCTATCCGGAGAACGCCGCCTCGCCGCACGATCTGATCGAAGCGGCCGACCGCGCCCTCTATCGCGCCAAATCGACCGGCCGGAACCGGGTCTGCCTCTCGACAAAAGACGGGGGCCAGGGGTCGGGGGCCGGGGGCCGGGGAAAAACCAAATAAAAAAGGTCTTTACGAATCCCGTAAAGACCTCCTGTTTGAATCCTCTTTATTCTTTTCTCCGATCCCCGACCCCTGGCCCCCTTCTTTTAAAGGCTCAGATCGTGCGGCAGAAGAGTCGGATCGATTTTTCCGAGGGCGGTCAGGGAGAGATATTTCGAGTCGAAGAGAAGCTTGGCGAGCTGCTGGACCTGATCGAGAGAGACCCGGTTGATCTCGCGGACCACCTCTTCCAGGGAAAAATGCCGGCCGAAGTAAAGCTCATCCTTCGCCAGCTTGCTCATCCGGCTGCTGGTGCTCTCCATGCTGAGCATCAGGCTCCCCTTGATGTGGTTTTTCGCCTTCTCCAGCTCGACCGGATCGACCCCTTTCTCTTTGAGGCGCTTGAACTCTTTCAAGATCAGGCCGATCACCTTCGGCGCGTTTTTGGCGCCGGTCCCGGCGTACACCGTAAAGAGCCCCCCGTCCTGATAAGAAGAGGGATAGGAGTAGATGGAGTAAGCGAGGCCCCGCCGCTCCCGAACCTCTTGAAAAAGACGCGAGCTGACGCTTCCGCCCAGGATCGTATTGAGCACATAGAGCGCATACCGGTCGGGATGGCGGTGCGGCAGCCCCTGTGTCCCGATGCAGAGGTGGACCTGCTCTAAATTCCGCTTCTTCACCTGGAAATGGGGGCTCATCTGGGGCGCCAGCCTCGGATGGAGATCGACTTCTTTTGCGGAATACTTTCCGAAGGCCTTCTCCAGCGCCTTCATCAGCGGCGGGAGATCGAAGTGGCCGGCGACCGAGACGACGATTTGCTTCGGATCGTAGGCGCGCTTGAGAAAACGAAGGATCTTCTTGCGGGTCATGCCGGAGATCGTTTCGACCGTTCCGAGGATCGGCCGACCTAGGGTGTTTCCCTTCCAGATATCTTTCGTATAGAGATCATGGACCAGATCTTCCGGATCATCCTCCACCATTTTGATCTCTTCCATCACGACCTGCTTTTCCTTCTCGATCTCGCGCGGCTCAAAGGTGGAGTGATGGAAGTTGTCGGAGAGAATCTCGACCGCCTTGGAGAGATGGTCGTCGAGGACCTTGGCGTAGAAGGTCGTCGTCTCACGGGAGGTAAAAGCGTTTAACTCGCCGCCGATGGCATCGATCTCCCGGGCAATCTCTTTTGCGCTCCGCTTCTCCGTCCCTTTGAAGAACATATGCTCAAGGAAGTGGGAAATGCCGTGCTCGTGCGCCTCTTCGTCCCGGGAGCCGACATTCACCCACAGACCGATCGAGACCGACTTCACGGAGGCCATCTTTTCCGCGACAATCCGCATTCCGTTATCTAAAACGACTTTCCGAACCATAAGGAGATCCCTCGTTATCCGTTAAGGGTTAAACGTGGAACGGAAGGCCCTGAACCTTCCGTTCTTACGTTTAACGAATAACGATTCACATTTAACTTTCTTTCGCAGGGGGAGGAAGGGTCTCCTTGCGGGAGAGGCGGATCTTTCCCTGTCTGTCGACTTCCAGAACTTTCACCGTGATCTCATCCCCCTCTTTCACCTCATCGGTCACGCTCTTGACCCGATGATGCGCCAGCTGAGAGATGTGGACCAGGCCGTCGACCCCCCGCCGAAGCTCGACGATGGCGCCGAAATCCATGATCCGGGTGACCTTTCCGACATAGACGCGGCCGACTTCGACCTCTTCGACGATCATATTGACCATCTCGATCGCTTCTTTGGCCGCGGCGTCATCCATCGAGGCGATATGGATCGTCCCGTCGTCTTCGATATCGATCTTCACGCCGGTCTTCTCGATGATCCCACGGATGACTTTTCCGCCCGGTCCGATGACTTCGCGGACTTTGTCGGGCTTCACCTTCATCGTGACGATTCGCGGCGCATAGGTGGACAGCTCCGGCCGGGGCGCTGCAAGCGCTTCCAGCATTTTCCCTAAAATATGCTGCCGTCCTTGCCTCGCCTGTTCCAACGCCCGTTTCATGATCTCGATGGTCAACCCGCCGATCTTGATATCGAGCTGAAAGGCGGTGATCCCCTGCGCCGTTCCGGTGACCTTGAAATCCATATCCCCCAGATGATCTTCCAGTCCCAAGATATCGGAGAGGATCTGAACCCGTTTGCCCTCCAGGATCAGCCCCATCGCGATCCCCGCGACCGGACGGACGATCGGCACCCCGGCATCCATCAGGGCGAGGGTTCCGCCGCAGACGGTCGCCATGGAAGAGGAGCCGTTCGACTCCAGGACATCGGAGACGATCCGCAGGGTATAGGGAAAGGCCTCTTTGCTCGGGATGATCGGCTTCAACGCCCGCTCGGCCAAGGCCCCATGACCGATCTCGCGACGGCCGGGTCCCCGAAGCGGCCGGGCCTCGCCGACGGAGAAGGGGGGAAAGTTATAGTGAAGCATGAAGGTCTTCTTCCACTCCCCTTCCAGAGAGTCGATCCGCTGCTCGTCGTCGGAGGTTCCGAGGGTCACCACGGCCAAACTCTGGGTCTCGCCGCGGGTGAAAAGCGCCGACCCGTGTGTGCGGGGGAGAATCCCCACCTCGCAGGTGATCGGGCGGATATCGGCCGGCCCGCGGCCGTCGGCCCGGACCCCTTTGGTCAAAATCATCTCCCGGACCGCTTCCCGCTCCAGCTCGTGAAAGAGCGCTTTGATCTCCCGGGTTCGATCGACCTCGCCGGTATTGATCGACGCGATCTTCTCCTTGAGAATTTGATCGAGACGCTCCTGCCGTTCGGTCTTGTTCGAAATCAGGATCGCTTCTTGAATCGGCCCGACGAGGGTCTCCCTCAATTGTTTCTCAAACGCCTCGTCCCGATCGATCGCCACGGGGGAGCGCTTCTGCCTGCCGACCTTCGCTTGAAGCTCCTTCTGCAGTCCGATCAGCGTCTGGAGCGCTTGATGCCCGAAAGCGACCGCTTCCAAAACCGCCTCTTCGGGGAGCTCTTTGATCTCGCTTTCGACCATCATGACCGCCTCGGCGGTTCCTGCGAGAACGATGTTCATGTCGCTCTTCTCGATCTCCTCCAGGCTCGGCATGGCGACGAGTTTTCCGTCGATCCGGCCGACGCGGATCGCGCCGATCGGGCCGTTGAAGGGGATGTCCGAAATGGTCACCGCCGCGGACGCGCCGACCATCCCGAGAATCTCGGTCGAGGCGGAGAGATCGCTCGAGAGAACAGAGGCGATGATCTGGGTTTCAAAATACCAATGATCGGGGAAGAGCGGCCGCATCGGCCGGTCGATCAACCGGCTGGTCAATGTCTCTTTTTCGCTCAGCCTCCCTTCTCTTTTGAAAAATCCCCCCGGGATCCTTCCGGCGGCATACGCCCGCTCCTGATAGTCGACCGTGAGCGGAAGAAAATCGACATCTTTCGCTTGTTTGGAAGCGACGGCCGTGGCCAGGACGAGGCTGTCGCCATACTGGACAAGAACCGCTCCGTCCGCCTGCCGGGCCATCCGTCCCGTCTCCAGGACGAGCTTTTTCCCTGCAATCTCTGCTTCTACGCGATGAACCATACTCTGTGACTCCTCCACTAGGGCAGCAGGCCACAGAACTACAATGAAAAACCAAGAAAGAGAAGTAACGCGAGGCGCGCGGCGCCTCACTTCATCTCGCCTTATTGGCTCTTCATTGTATTTCTGTGCCGGCTGCGATACGTTATTTAGGCTGGACCTTCACACCGTGGAAGATCCACTGCATTGGCTGAGTTACTTTCTCAGCCCCAACTTCCCGATGATCGCTTGGTACCGGGCAAAATCGTTCTGCTTCAGATAATCGAGCAGCTTCCTCCGACGGCTGACCATGTTGATCAGGCCGCGCCGGGAGTGGTGATCTTTCTTGTGGGTCTGAAAATGCTCCGTCAAATAAGTAATCCGATTCGTCAGAAGGGCGATCTGAACCTCCGGCGAGCCGGTATCGTTCCCATGAATCGCATTTTCCTTGATGACACTTTGCTTCTTTTCCTTAACGAGCGGCACGTGATGTTCCTCCTTATTTGTTAGTATAATGAACTCCGGATCGATCCTTCCACCCCTGCGCCGACTTCCGGTTTGGAGAGGTCGGAAAGAACCGTTTCCGATTTAAAGAAAGACTGTCGATTTTCCCTCACCTCATCTTCATTCATAACGGCGCGGCCGATCGCTAAGAGACGGCCTTCCGGATCGAGAATGCGAAGCGGCTCTCCTTTTTTAAAAGAGGATCGATTCAAGACCCCCTCGGGGCCGATCGGCGCGCCATGCAGAACCTTCTCTCGGTAAGGCTCTTTCACCCAAACCGCGGGAAGATCCTTCAACACCTCGTTCAACGAGTAGACTTCCTTTTCCCAATCCCCCTCGGCGTACAGTTCGCAAAACCGGTTCAGCTCGACCGAATCGACGATGGGGAATTGACCGGCGCGGGTGCGGCGCAGCCGGAGGAGATGTCCCCCCACCCCCAACTTTTCGCCGATGTCGGCGCAGAGGGTCCGGATGTAGGTCCCCTTCGAGCAGACCACGCTGAAGGAGGCGTCCCTTCCCTCAAAACCGTTGAAACGGATCTCCCGGATCGAAACGGTCCGGGCCGTCCGTTCGACCACTTCTCCGGCGCGCGCCGAGCGATAAAGGGGGACCCCCTTCACCTTAATGGCGGAGTACATCGGCGGCATCTGCGCGTAGGTTCCGACGAACGATTCCGCCGTCTCGCGAACCTGCGCCGCCATCCCAGCGGGGATGTCGACCGTCTTGAGAACCTTGCCCGTGGCATCTTGCGTGTCGGTCTCCTCTCCGAGGCGGAGGACCGCATCATACTCCTTCTCGGCGTCCATCAGAAAAGGAACGACCTTCGTCCCCTTTCCGAAGCAGATCGGAAGCACCCCGGTCGCCTCCGGATCGAGGGTCCCCGCATGGCCGACCTTCTTGATCCGCAAGAGGCCGCGAATCTTCGCGACCACATCATGCGAGGTCCACCCGGCCGGTTTATCGATATTGAGAATCCCGTCTCTTATCATGATTTACGAAACCACCGCATAAATCGCTTCCTGCACGGAGGTGAGGACCCGCTCTTTCACCTTCTGCCAGGAACCGCCGAGGGTACATCCGGCCGCATACGTATGTCCCCCTCCTCCCCAGCGTTTCGCCAGGAGGGCAACATCGACCTTTCCCTGCGATCGGAAGCTGATTTTATATTGCTCAGGACCTGTCTCGCGAAAAAAGACAGCCACCTCGACCTTTTCGATCGAGCGGGGGTAGGTCACAAAATCCTCCGTATCTTCGAAGGTGGTCCCTGTTTTTCGAAGCTGTTCATCCGAAACATGGATCCATGCAATCCGCTCGTCTGCGCTGACCTCCATCTTCATCAGCACTTCAGCGAGCAATTTCAACCGCCCCGCCGTGTTCGCCTCAAAGAGGGCGGTGGCGATGCGGAACGGATCGGCCCCCTTCTCGATCATCTCCCCCGCGATCTGAAGCGCCCGGGAGGTGGTGTTGACGAATCGAAACGAGCCTGTCTCCGTAATGAGGGCGGTATAAATGCACGTGGCGATCGGAGGGGTGATGGGGGCCCCGATCGTTTTGAGCAGATCATAAATCATCTCCCCCGTCGCCATCGCCGTCGGCACCACCCAATTGATATTTCCAAATGAAGGATTGGTGATGTGGTGATCGATATTGATCACGGTGGGAATGGAGGTCGGGCGGGTATATCCGGTCCGCTCGAAGCTGCCGGAGTCGACCACAATGAGCGCGTCGGCTGTTTGTGTAATCGCTTTCTGCCGGGTGAAGAGCCCTTCATGGGGGAGAAAAAGAAGTTGCTGCGGAATCGGATCGCGGTTGACCACCTCCGCTTTTTTTCCCATGTCCCGGAGGGCCAGCGCCAGCGCCATGCCGGAACCGATGACATCTCCCTCGGGACTGACATGCCCCGTAATGACAAATGATTTCTTCTCCTGGAGAACCGAAATCACTTCAGCGAGGTTCATTCACTCTCCCAATGCGTACCGTCGTCAAGACAACCTCCCTCCGGAGGGTTTGGTATGCTCCTGCTTGATGCGTCACCGCTTTTCCTTCTCGATTCGGTCGAGAAGATCGAGGATGTGGGAAATCTTTTCGGTCGACTCGTCCGGCAAGAAGGCCACTTCCGGAACGCGCCGAATCTGCAGCCTTCTCGATAATTCCGCCCGAACGAAACCGGTCGCCTTCCGAAGCCCCATGAAGGCCTGCTTCGCATCCTGGTCCTTCTGGACCGTCACAAAAATTTTTGCATGCTTCAAATCATCGGAAACTTCAACGGAGGTGACGGTGACGAACCCGATCCGGGGGTCGCGGATCTTTGTCGTCAAGATGTCGGCCACCTCCATCTTGATTTGATCTCCGATTCGATTCGTTCTCTTGTACTCTTGCACGGCGAAAGACACCTCCGCCCCCCTCTCCAGCGAGAGACTTAAATCAGCTCTAGTTGATGATGAACGATCTGGACCTGCGGAAAGCTCGAGACAAACCCGACGACCTTATCCATCACCTCGTTTACGAAACTTCGATCGTTTGCGACCGTCGTCACACCGAGAATCGCCTTTTGCCAAAGATCCTGCTCGCCCACCTCCGCAACGGCCACATTGAACCGGTTCTTGATCTTCGTTTTAATGCTTTGCAGGACCTGCCGCTTTCCCTTCAGAGAGCCGTTCCGGGGAATGTACAGCTCGATGACGCAAATTCCGACGACCATTTTCGTATCAAGCGACGCCATCTCGCATTAAGCCGCTCGGCCGTAGACCGAGCCCTCCCTCATTACAGTTTTGCCGCAATCTTGTCGTGTGTGTAGACTTCGATCACGTCGCCGACTTTGATGTCGTTGAAATTCTCGATCCCGATACCGCACTCGTATCCGGCCTGGACCTCTTTGACGTCGTCTTTGAACCGGCGCAGCGAACCGATCTTCCCCTCGTAGACGACCGCGCCGTCCCGAATGACGCGGGCCCCGGCGCTGTTTCGGGAGATCAGGCCGCTGCTGACATGGCCTCCGGCGATCACCCCCTGCTTCGGAATCTGGAAGACCTGCCGGACCTCGACCCGTCCGAGCGTTCGCTCTTTCAAGGTCGGCTCCAACAAACCTTCCATGGCGGCCTTCACGTCGGCAATGGCGTCATAAATAATGGTGTAGAGACGGACATCGACATTCTCCCGCTCGGCCAAAATTTCCCCCTTCGTTTCCGGCCGGACGTTGAACCCGATCACAATCGCGTTCGATGCCGAGGCGAGGAGAATATCCGATTCGGTGATGCTCCCGACCCCGCGATGAATCACGCGAAGCTTCACCAACGGGGAGGTCAACTTCTCGAGCGACTCCTTGATTGCTTCCGCGGAGCCCTGGACGTCGGCCTTGACGATGATATTCAGCTCCTTGACCGTTCCTTCCTGAATCTCTTGATAGAGATCGTCGAGGGTGACGCGCCGCGTCTGGGAAAGCTCGGCGAGCCGCTGCCGGTGGGACCGGCCCTGGGCCACTTCTTTGGCGGTCCGCTCATCGGCCACGACCACAAAGGTATCCCCCGCCAAGGGAACGCCGTCCAAACCGATCACCTCCACCGGGGTGGAAGGTCCGGCCTGATCCACTTTTTTCCCTTTATCGCTGATCAGGGCGCGGACTTTTCCGAAATGGGCGCCGGTCACGAAAATATCACCCACTCGCAACGTCCCTTGCTGGACCAAGACGGTCGCGACCGGTCCGCGGCCGCGATCGAGTTTCGCTTCAACAATCGTCCCGAGCATCGGCCGGGTCGGATTCGCCTTGAGCTCAAGCACCTCGGCCTGAAGGAGGATCATCTCAAGCAATTCCTCCAGACCGATCTTCTTTTTCGCGGAGACCTCGGCAAAGATGGTCTTGCCCCCCCACGCCTCCGGAATCAGCTCGTACTCCGCGAGGGCGGTCTTCACCCGATCGGCATTCGCTTCCGGCTTGTCGATCTTGTTAATGGCGACGATAATGGGGACATTGGCCGCTTTGGCATGATTGATCGCCTCGACCGTCTGGGGCATCACCCCGTCGTCGGCCGCAACCACCAGGACAACGATATCGGTCACCTTGGCGCCGCGCGCCCGCATGGCGGTAAAGGCCTCGTGGCCCGGCGTGTCGAGGAAAGTGACCCGTTTTTCGCCGACGGTGACCGTGTAGGCGCCGATATGCTGCGTGATGCCCCCCGCTTCCCCTTCCGTCACCTTCGTCTGCCGGATGGAGTCGAGCAGCGAGGTCTTCCCATGATCGACATGCCCCATGATCGTGATCACCGGAGAACGCGGCAGCAGGTCGTTCGGATCGTCCGGCATCGACGGGCTGAGGATTTCCTCCTCGGTCTTCTCCGAAACCAATTCGGCCTTGACCCCGAATTCCTCCGCAATCAGCGACGCCTCATCGAGCAAGATCGGATGGTTGATCGTCGCCATCTTTCCCATCGACATCAATTTGGAAATAATGGAGGGAACCTTTTGTCCGATCAGCTCGGAGAACTCTTTTACTGTCATTCCTTCGTAAAGCTTGACCACTTTCCTCCGCGGCTTGGTGATATCGGTTGAGACCGCCGGCCCCCTTCGGAGCCCCCTTCGGTCTTCTTTGCGATGGATCGGCTTGAAGTCTTGCCACTTCCTCGCCTCGACCGGGACCTCGGCGATCGCTTCGGGCTCTTCGACAACAACATCCGAATCCCAGCGCTTTTTCGGTCGTTTTGCTTTCTCCTTGAACTTGGAGGCAAAATCTTTCTTCAATTCGGGGCGAAGCTCGATTTTCCCCTTCTTCTTATCTTTATCGGTTTTCTTCTCAGCCGCCTCTTTGGCTCCGCCCGGCGAGGGAACCACCTTGAGGACGCCGGGGGTCGGCGCAGGCTCCGCGGCGGGAGAAACCGGTTTGACCTCTTCGACCGGGGGGGAAACCACATCCGAAGGGGCCGATGTCGCTGCCGCTGCGGGAGCGATCGGCTCCATGGTTGGGCTGAGCGGCGCCTCTGTCTCCGGAGTCTCTACGACCGGCGCTTCCGGCTGGACCGCCACAGGAGGAGGGGCCATCTCTTCCGGCGTCGGCTTTCTCTTAATAAGGACGCGTGATTTCTTTTCGACGACGGGCGGGGGAGGAGGGGCCGCTTTGACAGACTTCGTCCCCTTCGACGTGGTCTTCGTCATCGTCGATTTCTCCATCCCTTTCATGACCGCTTGGATGTCGCTTTCCTCCAAGGCGCTCATATGATTGCTCGCCTTGATTCCCATCCTTTTCAGGAGCGCCATCATCTCCTTGGTCGGGATGCCGATTTTTTTTGCAATCTCAAAAACTCTCATCGTCTACCTTCTTTCTCTGGAAAAGAGATTCGCGGGCGATCCACCCTCCCGAACAACCGGAGTTCTCCGATCGGTCAGGCTCCCTCCCCTTTCTTCTCCATTTTGAGAAGGTCCCTCGCCTCCTCAATAATCTTGGCGGCTGTTTTCATTCCGATCATCGGAAGATCGGAAAGGGCCGCTTCATTTGTCTCAGCTAACTTTTGAACGCTGTCGATTCCTTGCTCCTTGAGCGCTTCGACCATATTCTCTCCCAGACCGGGGACATCGGAGAGGGTATACTCTCGTTTCTCGGCCGCTTGCCGCTGCTCTTCCACAATCTGCGCATCGGCCTGGATTTTCTGCTCATGAGAGATCGCCGCCGCAATTTCCTGCTCGCGCTCCTTGGCCCGCTCTTTCTCGTACTCTCCTTGATTGATGATGTCGATCTTCCAGTCGGTCAACTTGGCGGCCAGCCGGACATTTTGTCCCTTCTTCCCGATCGCCAGCGAAAGCTGTTGATCGGAAACGACGACCAGGGCCGACTTTTCCGCTTCATTGATGCCGACCTTCTCGATGACCGCCGGACTGAGCGCCTCGCCGATAAAGGTCCGCGGATCGTCGCTCCAGGTCACGATATCGATCTTCTCCCCTTTGAGCTCACGGACGACCGCTTGAACCCGCGAGCCGCGAACCCCGACGCAGGCGCCGACCGGATCGACGGCCGAATCTTTGGAGAAGACCGCGATCTTGGTCCGATCGCCCGGCTCCCGGACAACCCCCTTGATGATCACCACCCCTTCGGCGATCTCCGGAACTTCCATCTCGAAGAGCTTTGCGACAAAATTGGGGTGCGTCCGCGACAGAACGATCTGCGGCCCCTTTGCCGAAGGCTTCACCTCCAGCAGATGGGCGCGAATCCGATCGCCGCGGCGGTAACTCTCCCGGGGGACCTGCTCCTGGTAGGGAAGGATCGCCTCGGTTTTACCGAGTTCCACGATGTAATTGCGACGTTCCTGGCCCAAGATCATTCCGCTGATGATCTCCCCCTGCCGAACCGAGTACTCTCGATGGACCGATTCCCACTCCGCCTCACGCACCCGCTGAAAGATCACCTGCTTGGCGGTCTGCGCGGCAATTCGGCCGAAATCTTCCATCTCAAGGAGAGAGCCGATCTCATCGCCCAGTTCCGCAGATTCATCGACCTTCTTGGCCTCCTCCAACGAAACTTCGGCGCGGGGATTGGTGACGGCTTCGACGATCTTCTTCAGGGAGATCACTTCAATCTCTCCGGTTTGAGAGTCGAGCCGCACCTGAATATTCTCGTTTGCGCCGTATCGCTTCTTCGCCGCCGTCAGGAGCGCGGATTCCACCGCCTTGATGATCTTCTGGCTCTCTATTCCCTTCTCTCTCCCAATCTGATCGATGACAGAGAGGAGCTCGCGATTCATTTTCTATCAACCTCCATTTTCCGACGGATCGGGCCAGGATCTTGGCACGGTCCGATCCATGATATCTCTTGAACCCGCCTGGTTTCCAGGAGGATCAGGGGCCTCTTCAGCTAAAACTCGACCTCAAGGCGGGCTTGCGCAATCTGGTCGAAGGGGATCTCGATCGCTTTTCCCTTCCCTTCCTCCAGATATAAAGTCACTTTTTCCTCTTTGAAATCGGCGAGCCGACCGGTGAACACCTTCTGGTTGTCGATTGGAGCGGATGTTTTCACCTTGATCTTCTTCCCGATCGACCGAGAAAAATCGTCTCTCTTTTTTAACGGTCGATCAAGGCCGGGCGAAGAAACTTCAAACGTATAGTGATGCGGAATCGGATCGTCGACATCGAGCGCTTGACTGAGATACCGGCTGACCTTTTCACAATCATCGAGGGTCACCCCCCCTTGTTTGTCGATAAAAACGCGAAGGGTGCCGCTCCTTGCGGAACCGGCATACTCGACCTCAACCAATTCCAATCCCAGCGACCTTAGCATCGGCTCCGCAATTTCTTTGACCCTGTCCACCAGAACCGTTCGATCCATCTGATCCCCATCAGGGCCGATTTCGGTCCCTTAAAACAAAAAAGTGGGCGGAAGACCGTGCCCACTTGAAAAGTAGACCAAATTCAGAAGTGTTTATAGCACAAATAATGACAAAATGCAAGACGAATCCCCTATTTCGAGGCAATCTGTTCTTGAAAGGCGCGGCATAAAAATTTCGTCTTTTCTCCGGGCCGTCCGTCGCCGATCGGCTTGCCGTCCAGGCGGACGACGGGCAAGACTTCCACGGTCGTTCCGGTAAGGAAGAGCTCATCCGCCGAGTAGAGCTGCGAGAGCTTCAGCTCTTTCTCGACCATTTCGAGACCGTTCTCCTTCCCGATCCGGAGAACCACCTCCCGGGTAATACCGGACAGGATGTAAGGGCCCGCCGGCGGGGTAATAATTTTCTTTCCAAGCACGGCAAAGAGGTTGCTCCCCGCCCCCTCCGTGACCTTCCCGTCGCGAATAAAAATCGCCTCAAAGGCCCCTGCACGGAGCGCCTGTTCCCGGCCCATCACGTTCGGCAAGAGGTTGAGCGATTTGACATTACACCGCGCCCATCGGATATCGGGGGTGGAAATAATCGCCACCCCCTCTTCACGGAGTTTCAGTGGAAGCGGCTCGAATTCCCGGAAGGTCATGACCACGGTCGGCTTCACCTTTTTGGGAAAAGAATGAAGGCGGGGGGCGGCGCCGCGCGTCACCTGAATATAAATCTTCACGTCGGTAAAACCGCTCTTGCGGCATCCGAGGCGGATGATCTTCTCCAACCGGCTTCCGGTGTACGGGAGGGTAATTTCAATCTCTTTGGCGCTGGCCTCCAGGCGGGAGAGGTGTTCATCGAGATGGAAGACCTCTCCTTGATAGGTTCGAATCAGCTCATAAACGCCGTCTCCAAATTGAAAACCCCTGTCTTCGACAGAAACTTTCGCCGCTGAAATTGAACTCCACTTCCCGTTCACGAATGCAATATTGGGCATGAACTTTCCTTTTCTAGGAGCGTGTTCCCTTCTCCTTTTTCCGCATCAGAACATGAAAAAATGCGTAGGTCGATTGCCGCTCTTCCTCGACATTCAGGACCTCGAAGTCCCGGCCGAAAATCGACTTAAAATCCCCCTTCCGAAAAAACCGGTCGTAGTGACCGTTGTGCACCATCCAATCCCGCTTTCTCTTTTCATCAGGATGGTGTTTGAAGTGCGTCGAAAAACAGGAAAGGAGAAAGTAGCCCCCCGGCTTGAGAACCGGGCCGACGTTCTCGAGATAGGCGTGGGTATCCCTACGGCGGATGTGATGGAGGCAGCCGTAATCGAGAACGACGTCGAATGTTCCCGGCCGGAAGGGGAGATGGAAAACATCTCCGAGCATGAATCGGAGGTTTGCCCGGGCCGATCCGTTCCCGGAGATCCGGCGCGCCCGCTCTAATGCGAGCGGCTGATAATCGAGACCGACCGTCCGGTAGCCCTCGCGCGCAAAGAGAGCGGAGTGTCTCCCTTCGCCGCAGCCGATATCCAACACGCGGCCTGCGGAGCGCTCTTTCTTAAATCGCGTAACGAAACGGGAAACCGGCAGAGAGGCCCCTTCCACGGGCCAGCCATGCTCGCCGGTCCGGTAGGCCTCCTCAAAATATTTTTTCTGGGAGGGATAGATGCTCACGATAGGCCTTCCGATCTGTTGAGGCGTTTTTAACCTATCATATTTGGAGAAGGCAATCAAGCGAAACGGCGGGCGGTTTCAACGGATTCGATGATGCTCCGGATTGGATTCCTGTCGGGGCGAGGCGCCTCCTCGCCCGGGTTGTTTTACGGGAAAAAAATCTCGATCAACGCTGTCGGCAATCCCGACGCATCCCCGCCGCCTATCAGAAGCACCCCCTCTTTCCCCAAAGCGCTCTCCGTCCACGGCAGGGCGACATGGCCGAATCGGGCCAAACCGAGAGAGTCGGAGAGGGGGGTAAATAGATTTTGGTCCGGATCATAGATCTCGGCCGAGGCAAGGCCCTGCCCCGACTGATCGAACCCGGCGGCGATCAAAATTTTTCCGTCGGGGAGCGGCGTGGCGGTATGTTCCGCCCGCGCCGAGTTCATCCCCGCCTGCAGCAGCGTGAAAAGGCCGGTGACGGGATCATAGATCTCGGCGCTGTCCAGAACACGGCCGCTCGCATCAATCCCCCCTGTTACAAGAATCTTCCCGTCGGGGAGACAGACCAGAGCCTGCCGGACCCGCTCGACCGACATCGATCCGGTCAGAAAGAACCCGCCGTTGGCCCCTCCCGAGTAGATTTCAGCGGTCTTGATCGGACGATTGGTCTCATCGTACCCCCCCACGACGAGGAAGCGATCGTCCTGTGCGTTCTGGTTACACTCTCTGAAAAGAATTGTCCGGTGCAGCTTGCGCCTCTGGACCAGCAGCGGGCCAGGAGTGAAAGCGAGCGTGGCCGGGTTGTAAAACTCCGTCCTTCTCAACGTTTCAATTGTCCCATCCGATAAGTCGGTCTCTCCCCCGACCAGCAGCACCCTCCCATCTGAAAGGAGCTGCGCCGTGTGGAAGCGCCGGGGGTCCTCCATTTCCGTCGTTTCAACGACGGAATTATCGATCGCCGGATCGAAGAGGAGGGCGCGGTCGATCAGATCCTCATCCTTATCGGCGCCGCCTGCAATCAGAACCTGGCCGTCGTCCAGTCTTGTCGCCGTGTGATAGAAAACGCCGGTCCCCCGGTTGTAAAAATAGTTGGCGACAAGCGGCGTCTGGTTGGCAGGAGGGGTTGCGAAAGTCAGCGAGATCGCCCCGGTCTCATAGTCGATCGTTCCCGATTCGGCGTCCCCCGTCCATCCGCCAAGCCCGTTATCGGTCGCGGTCAGATTCCCAGCGGTAATCACGACGCGCCGGTCGTCGCCGGTTTCATCTGGAGAGGGGTCCGACCCAGTATCACTGACGATAGGCGCCAAGGTTGTGCTGAACTCGAAGAGAGTCTTCGACCCGTCGCCTGTTTGTCCCGTATTTTCATTCGTCACCTTCACAATGTTGAGCGGGGCCAGATTATCGAGCTGGTCGTCGTCCCGGATCTGCTCCGTTTCGGAGACGGTGCGGGCGCCGTCGTCGATCCCGCCCGCGATGAGAAGGCTTCCATCCGCCAGCGGCGTGATCGTATGGAACCGCCGCGGGAAATCGAGCCGGCCGAAGGGCTGAAAGCCGACCTCCCCGACCAGGAAGAGATCGTTTCGCCGGAGCGAAAAGTCGGTGAAAAGCTCGGCCCCGGCGAACTCGTCGAAATGCCAGAGACCATGCACCGCAAATCGCGCCCCCGGCACGAAAGGAGAGTCTTGGATGAGACGCTCCACCGGCGGATCAAAGCCCCCTTCAGGGTAGCGGACATCCTGGGTGATCCGAATCTCATCGGCCATCCCCACCAGAAAAGCTTTGTCCGCCCCCCCGCCGATCGTCAGGCGATTTGAGTTATTGTTGAGAAGCAATCCCGTCAAATCGGCCGCGGCGACGGTTGTCCCGTCCACCGCAAGATAGGCGCGATGCTGACTTCTCCCGGCAATTACGGCGGCGATATGATGCCACTGGCCGATGCTGAACGGAGCCGGTCCCAGCGTGACGGTCTGTTCGACCCGTGTGGTTCTATCCAGCATAGTGATCCGCAAGAGAAGATCAGCATTGGAGGTGAGAACGATCTCGAAGAAATCGCTCTTCCGCATCAGTAGCGCCTCCGTCCCCCCCGCCGGCAGCGCGCCGGCGAAGAACCATCCCTCCGCCGTCATCTCGTTCAGCTGGGTATTCGCGCCGATCTGCAACGGATCCCCGATATCCAACACGGTGGTGGAGAGGGCAAAATGGCTTCCATCGAGGATCAGCTTATTCCCGGCATTTTCGAACGCCCCCGGGTCTCCGGCGATCACCATCACCTCGTCCGGCTCGCTGGTCGCGCCGGTATTCTCGATCGGGGCCCCTTCGGGAATATTCTGATCGACTTCTTCAACGACCTGAAGCGCGATCCGGTAGACCCCATCGGTATCGGCGACAAAACCAACCGTTGGAGAAGCGGGGGTGTCGAGCTGGGCGCTGCTCCCCTCCGGCGTCTGAACCATTCGCCATTCATATCGGATTTCATTACCGTCCGGATCGCTGCCGGTTCCCTCCAGTTGGACCCGCGCGCCGCTCGGAACCGTCTGGTCGGGACCGGCATTGGCCACCGGCGGCCGATTCTGATTAAAGAGACTGTCACTGTCCGGCTCGTGATTGACACATCCGCCGAAGAAGACGCCTCCCGCCAGCGTAATAATAAGAAGGAGGAGAAAGCTGCGTCCTCCATTCAAAAACCGGATCATGGTTCCCTCTTTATAGTAAAGCGTGAAACGGCGCTCGCATTGGACACCCGTCGCTGCGCAAGCTGGCGGAAAGTAAACTCTTGAAACGAGAGCCCCCCCGCCTGGATTGCATGCACTCTCCAGATAATCGGCCGCCCGTCCACAAAGGGGTCGAGTTGTTCCGGCGCCTCCTCCGGGAAAGCCGGGAAGGTGATTTCGGTCCGGCTGCCCGGAACCCAGGCCTCCCAGAGCTGCTCTCCCTCCTCCGTTTCAAGGGTCACCCGGTAGAGATCGACCGGCCCCGCATCCGGAGCGGCCCAGACGAGGTGCGGGGTGTTCTCCGAGACCACTGCCTCCTCTTCTGGGGCGGGAGGAACGGGCGAGAGAAGACGAGGCGGATCGGGCAGGGTCAGATCTTGGCGGATCGGGATCCCCGGAAGACCCTGCACCTGAATGAGACTGGATGCTCCGCCGCCGTTCCGAGCAGTCGCCGTCACGAAATAAGAGAGCGCTCCTTCCGGAGGAAGCGAGAGGGCCCGGAAACCGGGGCCGACCTTCCCCGGAAAGAACCCGATGATATCGGCGCCGATAAAAGCCTCTCCCCGAGGCGCGGCCGCTCCGATCAAAACCGCTTCTATATCGGAGTGGGAAAAACCGGGTGGAAGGGTGATCAACCCGGTCGTCTCGACCAGCGACACCGAAGGGGTAAAGCCGATATCAAAAGTCAGACGCCCTCCCACGGCGAGCGGGCCCAAGCCGGCGGCGAACGCCACGTTGTTCAAGGTCCCGTCCGGAGAGAGGCGGAAGGTCGACAATCCCAAAGCGCGCTTGGAGCCGGAAACCGGGACGGAATAATCGCCGCCCCCGGTCCGTTGCTCCATTCGAACGAAGTATTCCCCGGCGGCCGGGAGGGAACAGCCTTCTCCCAATTGGGAACAGTCGGGATTCCCCCCGATCAGAGAGAGCTGGGGGGGGGTGATCGGATTCCCTTCCGGATCGCGGACCGCCCCCAGGACGATCTCTCCGGACGCCTGGACCAACTCAACCAGGTGAACGCCGTTTGCATACACCAGAAGGCTCTTCCGGTCGATCGTCTCATTTGTAATCGGATCGGTCGCAATCACCGTGTAGACCCCCGGCGTGAGGCCAAAGGCGAGGAACGCCCCCTTTGCACCGGTCTGTTGGCGGTCGGGATCGACCTCCCCCTGATCATCAAAATAGGCGCGGGTCAGGATTTCGTCCCCAGAGGCGTCCACGACGGCGATCTCGACATTCGGGATCGGGGCGAGGATCGGATCGCCGTTCGGATCGATCTGGCCGGTCGGCGCCACGATCCGAGCGAGAATCTCCGCCGTGCCGGCCTCCAGGCCGCTGGTGTCGTCCTCTTTTGCCGCGCGCACCATTGCGACCAAATCCCCCAGCGGCACCACGGCCAAAGGATAATTTGTCTTGGAGCGGTTATTGAATTGCAGCTCCTGATAGGTTTGCCGGAAAGTCCGCCCCGCCAAAACAACGGCGATATAGCGGCTGTTCGGGAGGAGATGGCGCACGCTTCGATAATTTCCGCCGATCTCCGCTCCGCTGTCGGTGACGACGATCTCACTCACCGGATCCCCTGAAAAATTGATGAGCACCCCCTCCACCCCGACGTTTTCGCTCGAAAGGAACCCCTTGCGCTCCTCTTCCTGAAAATCGGGCCGATAGACGACGACCCGGCCGGAAAGATCGACCGCCTGCTCGATGATCGGGAGGACCGGGAGGGTGAAGACGGTCGTCCCCGCGGCCGGAAGATGGATATACCGGGCGCCCACTCCCACCCCGATCTGCCGCGCCGAAACAAAAACATCATTGTTCGACGAAAGCCGCAGGAAGAGAAATCGGCCGTCGGCCGTGGTCGCCTCCAAGCTTGGATCGATCCGGCCCGCTTCGTCAAAATAGTAAGGCCGGCCGGCATCGTTTCCACCAAAGTATCGCGCGCCGACCCGGACGCCGGCTTGGGGCTGCTTCGACACGTTGATCGCTTTTCCAATCAGCGCCACCTGATTGAACCCTTGACGTCCGCCGTCCGGATCGGCGGCCGCCCATTCATCCAGATCCCTCGTAAAAACGAACGTCAAATCGATCGGGGGAGGATCGGGATCATTCAGCAGCTGCGACTCGGCCGTCACCCAGTGATAGGTCGTCGAGCCGAGCGGCCCAAGAACTTCAAACACCCCCAGTTCATCAAGGGCGGAGACAAAAACCGATTCGTTCCGCTCCACATCGAAGACTTTCCCTTGAAGGGCGGCCTCCGTGAACGACCGGCTGCCCGGAATGATCGGGATGGAGACCTGGCTCGCGTTCACCTGATAATAAGAGCCGATCCGGTAAAAAACGGGGATCACCGGATTGGCGGCGTCGGCGTCGCATCCTCCGCAAAAGTAGACATGAACGTCCTGCGGCCCGATCACCCCCGTGAAGACGGCGATCCCTTGGTTATCTGTCCGGGTCGTGATTCTGCCAGAATCGCCGAGCGAGACGAGGACGTTCGGAAAAGGATCCCCGGTCATATCATCGAACACCTGCACCTCCAGACGCCCGTCGATCGGCCCCCCGGCGGTTCCCCCCCAATTGGAGGCAAGCAGCGGACGATCGTTCCGCTGCTCCCCGCCGCTGCAGGAGAGAAGGAGCATCATCAGAAGCCCGATCCATCCGCCCGGTGAATTCCAATGGCGATGTCCGTTTCGTTTCACTTTCTTCCTCGTTAAAAGAGCAACCGGATGCCGAATGTCGTGAGCCACTTTGTATATTCGCTCAATGAGTTCACCTTCTCGGCCGTCACGGCGGTCTGACGTTCCGGGGGGATTCCAGGTTGGTTTGACCGATTGGCCAACAAAGAGCCCCGCAGATAGAGCTGGAGTCCCCGCTCCAGCCCCACCGTCACCCCTCCATTGATCGCATGAGCATGGCTGACCCGTTTCTCCCCGAGAACCGAATCGGGATGCAAGTAGTGTAGATAGGAGTAGCTGTAAGAGAGATTCAGAATGACCCCCTGGATCAACGGACGATCAAAAGAGATCGACGGGGAAAAACCGACATAGGCATAGTCGTCCGCGGACTGGGCTGTATCATTGATCTCCTGTGTATTGAGGTTGGCATAAAGCGCCCCCGAGACCGCGAGCCGGCCCCCCAAGATGCCGTCGGTCGAAAAGCTGCTCGAAATCGACGGCTGAATCCCGTCATAAATATCGCTGTCGATCGTGTTGAAGTCGTTATCAACCGAGTCGAAATATCGAAGCCGAATGGAACCGCTGAGCGTCGAAGAGTCCCCCGCCGGGCGGAACCCGTCCAGGAAAAGCTCGTGTGATCGGTCCGAGAGAGAACCCTCGAACAATCCGACGCGAAAATTGTATCCGTATGAAATTCCTCTTTGGAGCCGCCTCCAGTCGCCGAAGAGGCCGACCTGTCCGGTGAAGACCGAGACCTGGTCCCGATGAAACATGGTCAACGAAGGGGTCAGGCGGAAACCGCTTCGCCAGCCCTCCCCGAACAGGAAGAACCGCTGATACTGCGAGAAGATCTCCGTTTTTAAGTCGCTCTCCTCGTTTTCGCTCAAGTTAATATTGCTGTCATACGTCACCTGATAGACGAAAGAAATCGTCCCGAAAAGAACGTTGATCCGCTCCTCGAACTCCTCCACGAGGGACGGGCTCACCCCTTCCTGCTCCAGCCCTCCTTGGTAGAGGTCGAGGGCGTCGTAGGGGCGTCCCAACTCTTCGTAAAGCTTGGCCAGCTGAAATCGAATGACCGTCTGCTTGGGATCGATCTCCAACACCTTTTTGAGATTTTCCGTCGCGGCGTAGGGATCGTTCGTTTTGATCTGAACCAATGCCAAATTGTAGTACCCCCTCATCTCCTGAGGGTCCAGCCGGATCACCGCTTCAAATTCGGCGCGGGCGTCGTCATAGCGAAGCTGCTTTCCGAAAGCGACCCCTTTGAGAAGATGGAGGCCGAGCTTGGCCCGGGTGGCCAAAGGCTCCGGACCGAGCGCGATCAGCCGCTCGTAAGCTTCGATCGCCTCCTGCTCACGGCCGCTCTTTTCAAGAATCTCCGCCAGCGGCAAATAGGCATCCTCTTCGGAAGGATCCAGGGTAATGACTTGATCGAAGGCCTCGGCGGCTTCGGCGAGCTCATTACGCCGAACATGGAGCAAAGCGAGATTGAAATAATTCGCCGGATTCTTCGGCTGCAGCGCCACGGCTTGCTTAAACTCCTCCAGAGCCTCATCCAGTTTTTCAGCCTCGATGGCCCTCTTTCCCCGCACGGTATGAGCGCTGACCGCCGCATTCACCCCGTCCGGGCTCGCCGGTTGGACATCGCGTGCATTCTCGTATGCGCGCAAGGCCTCCTCCAGCTTTCCCTGCCGCTCGTATAAAATACCCAGGTTCAAAAACGCCCCCTGATTTCTCGGATCGACTTCCAGGGTGCGGTTTAAGGCCGCTTCGGCATTCTCGAAGTCTCCGATCCTGAGGTAAACCTGAGCGATATTGAAATAGATCGGCGCCGGATCGGGCGAGATCCGGAGGGCCTGTTGAAACGCCCTCAAAGCCTCCTCCGCCCGTCCGCTCTGGGCCAAAAGGATGCCTTGAAGGAAAGGGATCTTTGCCTGCGCGTTCCTCCCCCCGGGGGTATTCGGGTTGATTTGGGCCGCGGCGATGAAGGCCTGGAGCGCCTCTTGGAATCGCGTTTGCCGCTGGTAGAGATCTCCGAGCTCCAGATAGGCCGGCTGATATTGCGGGGCCAACTCGATCACCTTTTGGAAAGCCTCCTCGGCCTTGGCCTCCTCTCCCTTTCTCTGATAAACCCGGCCGATGTTATAGTGGGGATCCGGGTTGCCGGGATCAATCTCCGCCGCCGACTTAAAAAAGCGGAGAGCGCCGTCAAAATCGCCTGCGCGCGCCGTGAGAATTCCTTGGACGAGGTACTTTTTAAAAAGCCCGATCTGTGCCCCTTCTCCGATCGGATCCACATGGATCACCCGATCGTAGAGATCGAGCGCCTCCTGCAGCCGTTGTGTCTGCTCATAAAGGCCGGCAAGTTGAAAATAAGGGCGGATATCCTCGGGATTGAGGCGGATCGCCCGCTTGAGGGCTTCTTCGGCTTTTGGGAATCTCCCCAGCTCCATGTAACTGACTCCGAGTCGGAAGTAGATCTCCTCCTGCTGTGGAGACTGTTTGATGATCTCCTCAAAAAGGCGGATCGCCTCTTCCCACTTTTTCTCCCGCATCAACCGAATCCCCTCCTCCATCCTTTTTTTCAGCCTCGATTCGGGGATTTTTTCCTTCATCTCTTTTTCCACAGAGGGCGTTTTTTCTTCCTCTGCCGGGGTCTCCTGCGCCCAGGAAAATGGGCTCCAGAGAGAGAGGAGGATCATGATGACGTAGATCTGCTTTATCATAATACCGTTTAAAAGAAAATCCTAATTCCGACGGCCGCCTGCCAGCCGCTCAACTCCATCTCGAGGAACTGCGCCCTGCTATTCCGGTCCACATAGGAAACGGGATCTCCGTCGTCGGGAAGGCGCGTTATTCCGAGGGCCTCCTCGATTGCGTCTTCCTCCAGAAAGGTGTGCCGATACGACTTGTAGTAGAGAGGGACCGCGTTTCCCAGCCGGTAATTCGCCGTCATGCTGATCGCCGCCCAACGGGTGATGTAGTAATCGCCCCCGATTCCCCAGGTGACAAGATAGCCCCCTCGGCTGGAGGCGCGGGAGAGGACATTTCGAAGGAACTGCTGTCCATTCGCCTCGAACACATAATTAAAGTCTTCCCGATAGGTCACCTTAACCTGATTAAAAAAACCAAGCTCGAGGTAAAGCCGATACCGCTGCGGCTCATCTACGAGATAGTATCGCCCCCGGAGGGCATATTCGTTGAATGAAACACGGGTGGTCCGGTCGGCTCGAAAAGGGACGATGCCGAAATCCTGAAAACGCATTTCGCTCGATTCACGCGCGCTGGACTCTCCCTCCCAGAAAGAGGTCAGCGCCACCAACGAGAAGCTGCGCCGCACGCGCCACTCCACCTCAATTCCAAACAGCGGTCCCCCCTCGATCGGAGGGCTTCCCCCCACTCTCGGCGGAAACGGTCCGCTCTGAGTGAGCTTTTCATTGTTGAGCGTCTTTAACAAAGCATCGTTATATCCGGTAAAAAGCTGGACGTTCCAATCGGACGCCCCCCAGGCCGGCTGCGCCGCTCCCAGCAAAAATAGAATCAGGACAAAAACCGGCACCGCTCCTCCCATCAGAAACTGTATTTCAACTCGACGAACACCCGATCATGGCCGACGAAAGTGCTCACGAATTTAAAGAGCCGGTCGCTCGCCGGCGCGGCGATATCGGGAAGAAAGGTCTCCTTTTTGCCGTAAAAAATATCGGCCCCGACCGCGACCTGGAACTGCTCCGAAATCTGGTAGGACACTTTCGGCTTCACCAGAAGTTCGCCGTTGTTGATCAGATAAAGGATAAAGAACTGTGCTTTCACCGAAGCGCTCCGAAACGACTTCTGCCCGAAAAAACTGAGAAAAGTGTCGTAATTGTCCTGAAAGAGGACCTCATCCCAGCCGAGAACGATCCACTGCGACACCGCGAACGAGAGATCCGCCCCCTTGAGGATCGTGTCGACCTCCACCCCCCACCGGATATGGTTCCGCTCCAAGGCGCCGCCGTGATCGAGCAGACCGTCCCCGTCCCGATCGGCCAAGCGCGTTCCAAAATATTTTCCCGTGATATAAGCGGCCTCCCCCTTGAGGATATAGCTCCCCATGTTGAGCACCGCCGAGGCGCCGAAGATATGCATCCGGTTAAAACGCGGGTGAAACACCGGCCCGCAATCGGGATCGGTCACCGGCTGATCGAACCGGACCTCCGTCGGAAGACACTTCGACGGAGGGGCGAAGAATCGAAAACCGGTATATTCCCGAAACGGGGTCGGAAAAGGGTCCCAGACATTGAGGTAGCTGACCGCCAGATCGATTCCGCCGAAGGTCCGGGAGAGCCGCGCGCCATATTCGGAGTTGTCGAGCGTCTTGGGAGGCTCCTCCTGTCCCGGAAGCCGCTGGAAGAGTTCCCACTCCGACCCGGGGGGAGCGGGACGGTGGGGCTCGAAGAACGGAATCCACAACATTTCCAACTGATATTGGCTGAAGTAGTAGTCGGCCTTTACGGTCCAGAGCGGAATTCGGAAATCGATCAGATCGGGAAGGACGAACTCCCGAAAGTCGAGCGGGTTGATTTCATCGATGATGCGAAATCCCAGAAGCTGCTCCCAAACGACGATCTGCTTTCCAACCCGAAGATCGAGGCTCGGAAATAAAAGATCGAAGTAAAGTTCTCGAAGCTCGGAAAAATAGCGGTAATCTTCTCGGTCTCGCTGAGAAAGGAATGGAAGGGGAAGATTCGGATCATTCGGGGGATTGATCGTATCATAATCGGCATAGAGATAAGCGGCGTCGTACCAAGCCCAAAAAGAAGCATAGAGATGGAAATTGGTCCGGGGATCGGCGGAAGCTTCTAAAAAGAGGATGTTTCGAATCTTGGTGAATGCGACCGGCTCTTGGAACCTTAAAGCGGTTTCATTTTTGAGATATCCGCCGAGATGCAGGTTCCCGACGAGTCCCGTTTCTTCGGCTAACACAGGGAGACTAAAAAAAAAGAAAATTAAAAAAGAAAGAATGAGGAGCCTAAGGTGCAATTGAACTTATCCTCTCCCCACTCTTTGAAGAATGCTCCATATATCCTATCTACATCGGCCGACACGAAAGATGATGTTCGTGTTGCCGGAGTAAGCCTATTGCCAGACCCATAAGGGGGCTTCGTGATTGAAGCTTCCCGCAGCTCGCTGCGGGAAATATGCCGGTACGAATTAAACCTAAAGCGCGCACCTTCAGATCGCAAGCAAAGTGAGCCACCTGATCGGCCGCGTGTTCGAGTAGCATCGTTCTTAATAGAAGAACCATCTCCGGATCCTTCTGCGGTGAAACACCTAACCAACAAATTGAGAATATCATAAAATTGTTGTATGGCAACTCTTTTTTGCACCCCCCGCCGACGGGAAAATCGGCGATGATCATCGGGAACGATCTCCGCGCCGAGCAAGAATTCCGTCCCTTCTGTGGCTTCGATCTCTCTTTACACGCGGCATACAGATAGCGACAGCGCCTCATCCCCTCTCGGGTGAGACACTCATCATTCGCGTGATCCATTCATGCATATCCGGTTTTCGGTGCGGAAGAAAAGAGCAGGATGGAAAAGAGGAGTACGGAGGAACGATACGCGAGGTAAAGTGAGGAGGGAGGCGGCGGGCCGCCTCCCTCCCCGTTTCCGTCGACTTCTTAAATTCCTTAACTAAAAGTTCTGATCGACGTTGGCCGGTGACCCGGTTTGGAATGTCATCGTCGATGAGAAACCGGGGGTCGTCGGATCGCTGACGGCCTGGTTGATCGAGGTATTGAAATCACCCAACGCCGGCGTGCTGATGTTCGGCGTGATCGTCACCGTGTTCACGTTAAGCCCCTGCGCCGTGTCGGTGATGCTCTGAGTAATGTTCATCTCGGTGCCGACCATGTTTTCTTGGCCGGTGCCGGTCCCCTTGTTAATGATGTTCAGATTGTCCATCCGGGCCAGCACGCTCACCGTGCCTCCGGTTGCATTCATCGTCTGCTTGAAAGTAAGCTGATCGATCGAGCTGGTATTCGTGGCCCCCTGAATCGCTCCTCCCGGGGTGAAGGTCTCCTGAATGAAGACCGAACCGTCGGCTGGATCGGGCTTGCTCCGAACGATCATGTGATTCATCTGCCGCCCGTTGATGACAATCGCCTCTTGGAAGAAGAAATTGTCGCCGCTGACCTCAGTCAACCGGTTGGTGCCTCCCGCCAATCCGCAGGTGGCCGCCGTGTTACAGGTCGGGCTGGCGAAATTCACGGTCGTTGTCTGAGCCATTGCAAATCCGGCAGAGAGAAGGACTCCTGCCATGGCCAGAGTCGTTTTTTTGTAAATTGATCTCATTTATCTCGTGCCTCCCTAAATTAAATTAAAATTCAATCCACCTTGAGACGCTTTTATGGACCTTGAACGATCGTCGGCAATCCCCCGGTGGTAAAATCCATATCCTGGGTGAAGATCACCGTGGCCCCTTCCGTAACCCTGACCTGCTGATCGATCGTGGTGCAGAAAGTTGCGGTCGTACCGCAGGACGGATCGGAGCCCTCTTGTGGTCCGTTTGGTCCGGTTCTGTTCGGAAGGATGTCGACGTTGCTAAAGGTGAGCCCTCCCGATTGGCCGTTGACCGGATCGGGCGATGCATTCTGCTGGTGGATGTGAATATCTTGTCCGGGATCGAGGCTGGCCGTGGTGGAAAACCCGTTGTCCTTGACCGACTGCCTGAAAGAGATCTGGGTATGGCCCGGCGGAGGAACAATCGGGGACGGGGTGTTGTTCTGGATCGTCGGAGGTCTCTGACCGCTCAGTAGAACGAACGACTCCTGAACAAAAGCTTTTCCGGTGCTGGCCCCTTCCAACATCGTGTGGATCGCCGCTTCGGGCCCGGCCCCTCCGGGTCCGTCCGGATCGATATTCACGAATTCCTGTTGGAAAAAGTTGCCGCTCCCCATGGTTCCTTGGAAGGTAATCAGCTGTCCCCCCGTCAGTTGGGTTCCCGACCCGCCGACTCCGGTATGAACGTACGGGAAGGGCGACGGGTTATCGGTAAAGGTGGGATTTCCCACCTGCGCCAGGGCGACGCCGCTCGCGATCGAGACGATCCCGAGCGCCGACATCATGATCGACCATGTCTTAATTTTGCCATTTCTCATCAATGTTCCCCCCTGTATCTTTATTAATATTCTTGAAGATTGATCGATAACCGGATATTTATGAAACCGGCAATCCGGCGAATGGCCTACTTACCTTTCTTTTTGTTTCCTGTTTCTCTTCCCTTTGCTTACCTTACCGACGTACTAAACTATCTCCGACCGTCACCATCGCCGCCGTTGCTTCCCGAACCGTCCGGGAAGGTGGTATTGATACCGCTGTTCAGCTCCCCGGAGCCGGGGCCGCCCCAGCGATCCCACCAGATCGGGGTCAACTGGAAGCTGTCGGAATCGTGGTTCGGAATCGGAGGTCGGCCCGAACCGCTTGAACGGGTTGCATTACATCCCCCGCGTCGTCCCGCGTCATCCCGAAACTCACCCTCCAACCGCCCGGTCGGATCGCCGAAATCGTTGCATCGGCTGAAGCTGACGATTTGGTTGGTGACCGGATCGACGACTTTAACGACCGTGAGATCGTTCCAGAAATCGATCGGCCCGCCATCGCCGTCGCGGCCGCCAAACCCGCCATCGTCGTCGCCCCCGCTCCCGATCGACCTGGCAATGACATGAGAAAGATCTCCGGCGCCGAGGGTAAAATTCTCGCTCTCGGTAACGTCATCGCCGTGGACCCCGTTGAAACCGGTAATCCAGACCCCGATATCCTGACGGACCCGGACCCTTCCCGTGGCGGTATCGAGAAAAGGCTGCTGTCTGAAAAACATGTCCATCTGGTTGAAGCCGCCGGACAATGCCGCGACCTTCGACTCGACGATATCGAAATGGAGCTGAATCGGCTGTTTGAAGCCGTTGATGAAGCTATGGTCGGTCAGTCCCCAGGCGGGATCTTTCAGGACTTGATTGAAGATGATATTTCCGGTCGGGTCGTTGTTCGCCCCTTCCGTTCTCTTGACATACGAAGCGACGGAGAAATCGGTCGTCGTGATGTTTTGAAAAAAGAAGCTGTTCCCATTCTGAAGCGAAACCGTCTCCTGCAGGAACCCATTTCCTGTAATCGTGTCGGAGATGGTCGCTCCGGGAATGGTCGCCGGATCGGTTCCCCAGGGGGCCGGGGCATCGGAAGGAAGCGGCGTCACGGTCGCCTGTGGAAGAGGACCGGGTTGAGGGGGCTGCGACCCGCTGTCGCCGCCGCCACCGCCGCCGCCGAATTGAGCCCAAACCGGCGAGGAACAAACAATGAGAAGAGCCGTAAAACTTAAGGTGGGAAGAATGTAGCGTATGCTTTTCGAGGATGGCAGTAAAGACTTCGAGCATCCAAGTATCTTCATAACGAATACTCCCGCTCCAAAATGGTGAAGCAACTGCCTTTTTGAATAAAACCGAGACTGTATATCTTATACTGCTATTTACGGAGACTTCACTCTACATAAAAAAAACTAACCTGTCAACAAAAATTTCAAATAAGAATTTAAATTTCATTAAGTATAAAACGAGACTATTACCTACCCGATCAAACCGCTATTTTCTAGAAACCTTAAGGAGTGCCTCGCGCATACCTAAGGTCGTCAGCATCACCCGCGGCCCGGTAGCTGATGTGAACCGTTCCGTTGTCAACTGCAAGGTAGGTGTCCAATCCGACTTCTCCGGGGGCATCAATCGTGTAGGTCGACCAACTCTCCGGGACGAGACAATTTGATGGGCAAACTGCATACTTAAGATCTTTGTTATCATCGTCCCGGTAGCTAACGTGAAGGACATTGCCCACAACTTTGATCTGGCTGCTTCCTCCCGCCGCATCTATCGCAATCGGATCCTCGCAACTCCCCTGGCAACGAGTATATTTTAGAAGACCATTCGTATTGTCTCGATAGGTGAGATGAGCCATTCCATTATTATCGACGGCGAGGGAATTCTCGGTTCCGACATCAAATTGGCCCGCCTCGCCGTCGTCAACGATGATCGGCGTCCAGTCCGCTAACTGAAGACAATCATTAGGTAAGGAGCAGGTTACATATTTTATCATTCCATCTAAGTAATAGCTGATATGGACGGCTGAATTCGTGACAACGATATGGTTTGGAGATCCTGCATGATTTCCGGGCTCGCCGTCGAGTATACCCCACCCTCCCGGAGAGTCACAAGAAGATGAACAGGTGGCATACGCGATGACATCATTACTTGAAACGGCGCCGACCTTCCGATAGCTGATATGGACTGAACCCGCGTGGAAAGCGATGTAGGTATCGGTCACTCCATTTTCGGTGTCGTCGACAATAACGGGAACCGGCGACCAGTCCCAGTCTTCTCCATTTTTTTCTCCTTTGGTGTACTTTAAAACCCCTTTATCGTCACCTAATGTCCCTGGTTTTGGTGGGTCCACGTCTCTGTAACTGACATGGAGGGTGTCGGTAATCATATCAATGGCCAAGTTGATGTCGCGGCCACGTTTTTCATTGGCTAGCGGAGCTTCTATAAATTGGACTGTCCAGTTTCCTGAGATAGTGCAATCCTCACTGTTAGGAGAACAGAAAGCATGTTTTGGAGAACCATCTTCTTCAGAGTAGTAAACGATATGGACCGTCCCGCTGCTGTCAACGGCAATGGCGGTGCATTCACCGGAATTCTTCCCATCGAAACCATCAATGGTGGTTCTGGCAAATGAAAGGTCCGGCACAAAGACTTCGGTTTCAAACGACCACACGTAAGGAGAAGAGAGGAGATTCCCCTCCTGGTCTCTCACCTGAGCTAAGAGTGTCAGTGTATAAGAAAAATCATATTCCAAATTGGTTGTACGGCTCAAGCGAATTATCTTGCAGTCCGCATCGACGCAGACCGCCGCATACCCGATGTTTCCCAAACCTTCCAGGCCCCCCTGAAAAGTAGCGACGTCCATTGATTTGTCGAAGGTGATCTCAATGAAGGCGCTGACTGAAACGGAATTCCCTTGGGGTGCCGCAGAAACGACCGACGGCGGGTCTGTGTTTGGATCTGCTGGATTTCCTCCGCCGGGCGGAGGATTATTCGGAGGAGGATTGGTCCCACCGGAGCCACCCCCACCCCCTCCGCCGCCGCACCCAAACAAGAGGGCAACAAGAAGGGGGAGGATGAAAAGGGTTTGTCCGGGTCTAAAGATGAAAAGACGGCGTTCCACGATCGGAGAATCTCTTTACATAAAGTTAGTGCCCTCTAGAGTGGATTACCTTCTTTTTAATGTCAAGCTTTTTTTACCTTCTGTGACATCCCTGTTCGATGCCTGAACACCCCGGAACGGGGACCCTGTTCGTCCCCGCGTTACACTCTCTCTCATTGCAGAAGAGGGGATCTCTATGATAGGGTAGGCAACATGACAGAGAGCAAAAAGAACATCCTCGCCTTCTCCTTTGAGGAGCTGGAAGCGTGGCTCCTTGACCTCGGCTGGAAAAAATACCGCGCCAAGCAGCTCCTCTCCTGGCTTTATCAGCGGCGGGCCGCCGATTTTGAAGAGATGACCGATCTCTCCAAGGCCGACCGCGCCCTTTTGGCCGAAAAGGCGTCTCTGCGCCACCTCGAGATTGTCACCCGCCGGAAGTCAATCGATGGAACCGAGAAGTTTCTCTTAGGGTTGGAGGATGGAAACCGGATCGAATCGGTTCTCATTCCGGACGACAACCGCCTCACCCTCTGCATCTCCTCACAGGCCGGCTGCACCCTCGACTGCGGCTTCTGCCTCACGGCGCGGGAAAAACTGAAGCGCAACCTGAAGGCCGATGAAATCGTCGGCCAGATCCTCACCGTTCAACGGACCCTGCCTGAAGAGAGCCGAATCACCAATATCGTGATGATGGGAATGGGCGAACCGCTGGCCAATCTCACCCAGGTGGTCGAGGCGCTCAAGCGGATGATCTCGCCGATCGGGCTCGGTTTCTCGCCGCGACGGGTCACCGTCTCGACGGCGGGGATGGTCCCACAGATATTAAAGCTCTGGGAAGAGGTGCCGGTCAACCTCTCAATTTCCTTAAACGCCACCACGAATGAGGTTCGAGACCAAATCATGCCGAAGGTCAACCGGCTCTACCCGATCGAAGAACTTCTGAAGGTCTGCAAAGCCTTCCCCCTTCCGTCTCGCCGGAGGATCACTTTCGAATATGTCCTTCTGGCCGGGGTGAACGACACGCCGGAAGATGCCGCGCGATTGGTTCGTCTGAGCCATGGGATCCGATGCAAGATCAACCTGATTCCTTTTAATGAATTTCTCGGTTCACCGTATCGCCGCCCGGCCGATCAGGATGTTTTGCGCTTCCAGGACATCCTGCACCACGCCGGCCTCACGGCCACCGTCCGGAAGAGCAAAGGGAGAGATATCCTTGCCGCCTGCGGCCAGCTCAACAGTGAAGTCGGCGCCGCATCCCTTCCTTTGGTCCAACCCGTTCGCCGGACGCAAACCCCAACCTCAGCGCTGCCCTGTTAAAACCACCCTCTTGAACCGCGGTTTTCTGAAACGCTACACTGGAATGGTGAGCGATTAGTCTAAAGCGAGGAGAGCGTGATATGGAAAAGTCGATGACCGATCCGGTCTGCGGGATGAAAGTGACGAACGAGAACATCTGCACCGATTTTGAAGGAAAGCACTACTGCTTTTGCTCGGAGGGATGTTTTCAGAAGTTTCAAAAGTCTCCCGAACAGTACGCCCGGAAGGCGGGATAAAGAAAAGGTCTCTGCTTGACCGGAGATCGCACGATCTCCGGTCAAGTCGAATACGAATCTATTTATTCATCGTCGTCTTCGTACGAATCCGACATTCCCATCGATCCGTGCGGGGATCCCATCCCCATGGAGCCGTGCGGCGAGCCTTTACCACCCCCCATCGAACCGTGGGGGGAGCCCTTCATCCCTTTTCCTTTACCCATTTTTCCGTGAGACATTCCGCCCATCATTGAATGCATCCCCCCGCCGCCCATCGACATCCGGCGCTCGATCATCGATCTAAACTTGTCGTATTGGGCGTCGGAGAGGAACTCTTTCGCCTTGGCCATGGAGCGGACCCGGAACATCAGCATATCGGTTTCCAGCCCCTCTTTCTCCTTCGCCTTTTTCTCGATCTTGGATAGATCCAGCTTCGGATCGGCGATCAGCTCCTCCAGCTCAATCTCGGCCACCTGGAGATTGGCCCGCTTTTGGATCGCCCCCTTGCGGTAATCGATAAAAAGATCGTGAAGCTTTTTCGCCTGCTCGTCGGTCAGGTTGAGTCCTTCCTTTAGTCCCTCCGCTGAAAAGAAACTTCCGCCGCGCATCCCGGAAGACGGTGGATGGCCCTTCGGCCGCTCCATCCGCCCCCCCTCCCCGCCGCGATGCGGGCTTTGGCCGGGCGATCCTTGCGCCATCACCGTCGCCGCGGTCAGAGAGACCACCAGCATCCCGATTCCGACTTGCCGGAACAGATTCCGTTTATTCATCATATCCCTCCTCAGATAATTTTTCGACTGGTCATCACAAGTGTCTATGATAAACGAAAATCCTTCATCAGACAACCGGCGGTTCTACCCACGCAAGCGTCGGGGTTCGACAGAGTGAACCCCGACGCTGCCTTGACACACTTTTTAAGCATCTGTTAAGATGGCCGAGTTTAGAAAATCGCTTAGGAGCTAGGATGCATCGAAGAGAAAGCTCGCCCCGCCTGAACGCTTCCCTCCTCTTCCTTCTTTTATTTTTCCTTCTCATCCCCGTCTTCGGCCAGGCCGCCAAGATCGAAGAGGTGATTCTTCCCAACGGCCTCAAGGTGATCTTGCTGGAGGAGCACAAAGCGCCGGTCGTCACCTTCCAGGTCTGGTACAAGGTCGGCTCGCGGAATGAAATCACCGGCAAGACCGGCCTCTCCCATCTCCTCGAGCATATGATGTTCAAGGGAACCCCGAAGTATGGAAAGGGAGAGTTCTCACGGATCGTCGCCAAAAACGGCGGGACGGAGAACGCCTTCACCGGGAACGACTACACCGCCTACTTCGAAAACTTCGCTTCGGACCGAATCGAATTGTCGCTGGAGCTGGAATCGGACCGGATGCAAAACCTCATCATCGATCCGAAAGAGTTCCAACTGGAGGCGGAGGTCGTGAAAGAGGAACGCCGGACCCGAACGGAAGACGACCCCTACTCCTTCCTGATCGAAAAGTTGTACGCCATCGCCTTTTTGGTCCACCCCTACCGTTCGCCGGTCATCGGCTGGATGAGCGATCTCGACCATCTCACGCGCGACGACGCCTTCGACTACTATCAACGTTATTACCAGCCGAACAATGCAACCATTGTCGTCGTCGGTGATTTCAACACCAAAACGCTCCTCCCCAAAATCAAGGCCGCCTTCGAGAAGATCCCCAAAGGACCGGAGCCGCCGAAATACATTCCGCCCGAGCCCCCTCAGCTCGGCGAGCGGCGGACCGTTGTAAAACGGGAGGCGCAGCTTCCGTTTGTCTTCGCCACGTTTCATACCCCCAACTACAAGAGTCCCGACACCTATGCGTTGAAGGTCCTCTCAAATATTCTTTCATCCGGAAAAAGCTCCCGGCTCTACCGCGGCCTCGTTTATCAGCAGCAGATCGCGCTCGATGCCGGCGGACATTACGACGGCCTGACCGCCGATCCGGAACTCTTCTACGTCTACGCGACGGCGCGCCCTCAGGTTTCGCCTGAAGAAATCGAAGAGGCCTTGACCGACGAGATCAGCCGGCTTCAGACGGAGCCGGTCTCCAACCAGGAGTTGCAAAAAGCGAAGAACCAGATCGAAGCCGAATTTATTTTGGGATCCGATTCCAACTTTTATCGCGCCATGCGGATCGGCACGGCGGAGACGGTCGGCGCGGGACATGAATACGTCACCCGGTTCGTCGACAACATCCGAAAAGTCACCGCGCAGGACGTCCTGCGCGTCGCCCGGAAGTACCTGGTCGAGGATCAGCGGAGCGTCGGCACCCTTCTCCCCCCTTCGGCCGACGAAGAAGCCGAAGCGGCGGAAAGCCCCGCTCCCGATGAGCCGGCAAAGGAGTCACGATGAGTTATTCTAGACAGCCGGTTCTCTTCCCGCGGCCTCTCTTTCTCCCGATCCTCGTTCTCCTTTTCGTTTCCATTTTTATGCCGGCCGTCCCTACTTCCGCCGCCGAGATCAAGCCGAAGCGAGTCGTGATGGAGAACGGGATCACCCTCTTGATCCTGGAGCGTTCTTCCCTCCCGATCGTCAGCGTCGAGGCGCTGATTCGGGCCGGCTCCCTCTATGATCCGAACGACAAGGCCGGCCTCGCCAACCTGACCGCTTCGCTCCTCGATGAGGGGACAAAAAAACGGAGCGCCACACAGATCGCCGACGCGGTCGATTTCATCGGGGCCAACCTCGCAGCCGGCGCCAGCGAAGATTATATGACCGCCAGCCTCCGGGTCATCAAGAAGGAGGTGGAGACCGGGTTCGACCTCTTGTCCGATATTCTCATCAACCCCGCTTTCGATCCGAAAGAGGTGGAGCGGGTTCGAAAAAACATCCTCGGCAGCATCCTCTCGGAAAAAGACCAACCCCAGGCGATCGCCGACCGGGCCTTCCGAAGCATCATCTTCGGCGAGCACCCCTATCAACATCCGGTGATCGGCCGGGAGGAGACGATCCCCGGCATCACGCGCGACGACATCGCTTCTTTCCATCAAACCTATTATGCTCCGAACAATTTGATCCTCTCGATCGTCGGCGACGTCACCGAGAGAGAGGCGGTCGCATTGGCCAAGAAGTATTTCGGGAAGTGGGAACGAAAACAGATCCTCTTTCCGAGGATCGGCCCGCCGGCCCCCTTTCAGACCAGAAAGATGGAGCTGATCGACAAGGAGCTGACGCAAGCGAGCGTCGTCCTCGGCCACGTCGGCATCGAGCGGGGGAATCCCGATTATTACGCCGTCACGGTGATGAACTACATTCTCGGCGGCGGCGGATTCTCTTCGCGGATGATGACCGATATCCGGGACAATAAAGGCTTGGTCTACTCGATCTACTCCCTCTTCGACGCCAACCGGTTCCCCGGCGAATTCGCCGTCTCGCTTCAGACAAAATCGAAGAGCGCCAACGAAGCGATCGAAGGGGTCTTGGAAGAAATTCAGAGAATCCGAAGCGCACCGGTCACCGAAACGGAGCTCGCCGAAGCGAAGGCTTACCTCGTCGGAAGCTTCCCGCTGCGGATGGAGACGACTGCCCGCCTTGCCTCCCTCCTCTCGGCGATCGAATATTATCAGCTCGGGCTCGACTACTTCGAGAAGTACCCGAGCTACATCAACAAAGTCACGGATAAAGATGTTCTGCGGGTCGCCAAAAGATATCTCGACCCGGAACACTACGCGCTGGTCGTCGTCGCGAAACAGAGCGAAGCGAACGTGAAAGAGCCTCCCGCTCCTCCGCCGGCGGAGTCGGGGGCGATGAGAAACGCCCCGGAACCGGAAGGGGGGATCCGGACCAGCGACCCGCCCATGATCAACCTCCCTGCTCAAAAAGAGGGAGCGGGCCGGTGAGCGACGCGCAGCCCGCATACAACCGTCTCTTTCAAATTCTACACGAGATGGAATCGGTCGCCGTCGCCTACTCCGGCGGGGTCGACTCCGCCCTCGTCGCGAAGGTTGCTCATGACGCCCTCCCGGAGACCGCCGTCGCCGTCACCTCGATCTCCCCGACGTTTCCTTTATCTCAACTGGAAGAGGCAAAACAGGTCGCGGCCGCCATCGGCATCCGCCAGATCTTCGTTCAATCGGATGAGCTCGAAATTCCCGGCTATGCCGAGAATAATACAAACCGCTGCTACCTCTGTAAGGGCGACCTCTACACCCTCCTGACCGGCGTCGCCGAAAGAGAACGCCTCCGGACGATTGTGGACGGAACCCATCTCGACGATCTGACCGACATCCGTCCCGGCCTGAAGGCCGCGCGGGAACGGGGGGTCCGCAGTCCCTTGGTCGAGGCGGGGTTGGACAAGGAGGGGGTCCGATCGCTCTCGCGGGAGCTGGGGCTCCCGACCTGGGACAAGCCGGCCTCCGCCTGCCTCTCCTCGCGATTCCCGCACGGAACGCCGATCACCTACGAACGTCTCAAACAGGTGGAGGAATCGGAAGAGGTTCTTCGCCGGATCGGATTTCGGCAATTCCGTGTCCGCTACCATGGCGAGACAGCCCGGATCGAAATCGCGGTCGAAGAATTCCCGGCCCTCCTCGATGCCGGGCGGAGAGAGGAGCTGGTCGCCCAGATTCAAGCCTGCGGGTTCAAATGGGTCACCCTCGATCTCGCCGGCTATCGACCGGGAGGCGCCGTCCGGCCGAATGGAAACCTGATCCTGCTGCATCGGTCCGATGATCAGAAATAGCCGATCGTTGTTTTTTTTATCCTTCTTCTTTTTCTTGCTGATCGCTCAGGCCCCCTCACCCCCGCCGATGTGGGTCGCCGACCTGACAGTGACCTTTCACTCCCCCTACCATGCCCCGATCACCGCAAAGGGGGTCTTCCACCAAACCGGATCAAAGATCCGATACGAGCCGGCCGGATCGGAGGAGATCGACCTCTACGACCTCAAAGAAATGGAAGAGCTCCGTCTTTTTCCCGCCGACCGGATTTACTTTAGGGCGAGGCTCGGTCCGGCGCGCATTCTGAAAGCGGTCCGAGAGGGATGGTTGCCCCCCCCGGCGCCACTGGAAGAGAAGCGGATCTTATTGAGGGAGGGAACACTCAAGGGAAGGGAAGCGCGGCTTTATTTTATTATTCTTGAAGAGAAGGGGAAAAAGTGGCACTCCCTTCGATGGACCACCGCCGACGCGTCCGAGTTTCCCCTTCGAGCGATCTACCCGGCAAGCGATTATGAGACGGTCGTCGCCGACTACGATTCCCTCCGGACCGAACCTTCCGACCCCGCCCGGTTCACCCCGCCCGCCGATTTTCTGGGCGTGAATCCGTTTTAAACACCGGCAGAGGATTTTCAGAGAGACAGGGCGGACACAACGGTCCGCCCCTACAACTTTACTTTCGCTCTCAAAGATGCCATAATTTCGCAACGTTTGTAGGTAGAAGGAGATTGCTCGATATGTCGTCCGACGTTCGCGTCCGTTTTGCCCCCAGCCCGACCGGCTACCTTCACATCGGCGGGGCAAGGACCGCTCTTTTCAACTGGCTCTTCGCCCGGCATCACGGCGGAAAATTTTTCCTCCGGATCGAGGACACCGACCGCTCCCGATCGACAGACGAAGCAATCGAGGCGATCATCGACGGGATGCGCTGGTTCGGTCTCGATTGGGACAAATGGGAAGGCTCCGACAAAGATCCGATCCGTCAGACCGACCGGTTTGATCTCTATCGGCAGAAGGTCCGGGAGCTGCTCGACCGCGGACTGGCCTACCACTGCTACTGCACCGCCGAAGAGCTGGACGCGCGACGAAAAGAAGCGATGGCCCAAGGGAAGGTCCCCCGTTATGACGGCCGCTGCCGCCTGCTGACCGCGCCGGTCCCAGGAAAGGAAGCCGCCATCCGGTTTAAGGCCTCCTCCGAGGGGGAAATCGTCATCGACGATATGGTCAAGGGGAAGGTCGTCTTCGATGCCGGCACCGTGGACGATCTGATCATCCTCCGCTCGGACGGAACGCCGACCTACAACTTCTGCGTGGTGGTCGACGACGTCGACATGCAGATCTCCCATGTCATCCGGGGGGACGACCATCTGAACAACACCCCGCGGCAGATCCAGCTTTATCAGGCGCTCGGTTATCCCCTCCCGCGTTTCGGCCATGTCTCGATGATCCTCGGTCCCGACAAGGCGCGTCTTTCGAAACGTCACGGGGCCACCGCCATTCAGCAATACCGCGAGGAGGGATATCTCCCGGAGGCGATGGTCAACTACCTCGTTCGCCTCGGCTGGTCCCACAAAGATCAAGAAATTTTCTCTCTGCCGGAGCTGATCGAGAAGTTTTCGATCGAGCAGGTCGGCGCCTCGGCCGCGGTTTTCAATCCAGAGAAGCTGATCTGGCTGAATGCGCACTACATTAAAACCGGCGATCCGAAGCGGCTCGCGCAGCTTCTGCTCCCCCACCTGGAGCGGCTCGGAGTTGCATCCGACCAGATCGACCTGGCGCGCCTTACGCAGATCGTGGTCGCATTACGCGAGCGCACCCGGACGTTGAAGGAGATGGCGGATTCGGCGGTCTATTTCTTTACGGATGAGATCACGATCGATGAGAAGGCGCAGAAGCTCCTCACGCCGGAAGCGTTGCCGGTTCTTAAGGCGGTTCGCGATCGGCTGGCGGAAACGCCGTTCGAGCATGCGCCATTGGAGGAGGCCTTTCGATCGATCAGCGAGGCGCTTGGGCTGAAGCTGGCCCAGATCGCCCAGCCGGTCCGCGCGGCGGTCACCGGGAAAACGGTCAGCCCGGGTATTTTTGACGTGCTGATGATTCTTGGAAAAGAAAAATCGTTGAAGCGGTTAGACCGGCAGGTGGCTCAATTCACCGCAAAATAGTCGCTTGACAGCAAAAGCGCTTTCCGTTAAATTCTTTCTACCTTCCAACCTTCTCTATTGGGGGATCGTCTAGCGGCAGGACAGCAGACTCTGACTCTGCTTACCGAGGTTCGAATCCTCGTCCCCCAGCCACCTCCAAAACCACGAATTGTAGACTTTAGTTAGTAAAAATAAGGGCTCTGATCCCGGGCGAGTCGTTCGAGAGTGAGGTGTCGGAAGGCAAGCACTTTCACGATATACTTCTGAACACTTGGGATTATATATGATACCCCCTCTTCTGACGTCGACGATACGGTCGTCTGTTATTTCCTTACTCTAACAATCCAACCTCTTTCTCTTTCATCAGACCTTGCGAAGGACTACACAGACAGATATTGCCGAATCTTAGCGGCATCCACCTGTTGGCGCTGATCTTCGTGAATGAACTGACCCGATTCGATCACGATGAGACGATCTGCGATCTCCAAGGTAAAACTGAGCACCTGTTCTGAGACAAGAATGGTGATTTCCCGCATCTTACGGATCTCGTTCAGCGTGCGGGCAATCTCCTTGATGATCGATGGCTGTATCCCCTCAGTCGGCTCATCCAGCAGCAAAACCTTTGGATTCGTCACCAGCGCGCGTGCGATCGCCAGTTGCTGCTGCTGTCCGCCCGAAAGATTTCCCCCCTTGCGGCGGCTCATCTCAAATAAAACCGGAAAGAGGCTATAAATGTCCTCCGGTATCTCCCTGGTTTTCGAATTCTCCAGGCCGGTTTTAATATTTTCCTCCACGGTCATGTTGGGGAAAATCATCCTCCCCTGGGGGACGTAAGCCAAGCCGCTGCTCACCCGTTGATAGCTTTCGAGGTGGGTGAGCTCTTTTCCCTCTAACGTAATCTTGCCGCCTTTACTTGGCAGAATGCCGATCAGCGCCTTGAAGAGCGTCGTTTTTCCCATGCCGTTCCGGCCCATGATCGCCACCGTTTCATTCTTTTTAGCGCTGAAGTTGATCTGATGGATCACTTCACTTTGACCATAACTGACTTGTAAATCGGAAACTTCAAACATCGTCTGCTCTACCTTTCTCTTTCTAATGATGATCTAATGACCTAAATAAACTTCGACAACACGCGGGTCGGACTGAACCTGATCCATCGTCCCTTCCATTAACACCTTGCCCTGATGGAGCACGGTGACCTTATGAGCAATCCGTTTTACAAATTCCATATCATGCTCGATCACGATCACGGAGCGATTGCGTGAAATCCTGTTCAGCAACTCTGCGGTTTGCTCGCGCTCCTTGACACTCATCCCCGCCACCGGTTCATCCAGCATCAACAGCTCCGGATCCTGCATCAGCAGCATGCCGATTTCCAGCCACTGTTTCTGACCATGACTGAGCAGGCCCGCCTCTTCGAGGTGGAGGGAATCGGTGAGCATCACCTGTTCAGCCACTTCATGGACACGATCGAGCACATCGTCGGTGCGGCGAAATGTCAGACAGCCGAATACGCTTCGCCCGCGTGGAAAGGACATTTCCAGGTTTTGAAATACTGAGAGATTTTCGTAAATAGAAGGGGTCTGAAATTTTCGCCCGACCCCCGCGCGGACAATGCCGTGTTCGGGAAGGGTCGTCAGCTCCTTCCCCTTGAACTTGATCGACCCTGACGTGGCCTTGGTCTTACCGCAAATCAGATCGAGCAAGGTGGTCTTGCCCGCGCCGTTGGGGCCGATGATGACGCGCAGTTCGTTTCTATCCATATATAAACAGATCGCATCAACAGCCCTGAACCCATCAAAAGAGACCGTAAGATCTTCGATTGAAAGCATATAATCATTGTTGGTAATCATCCATTCTCCCCGCTCAATGAACCGATTGCTTGCTGATCCCCATCCCTTTTGTCGGCGGGGAAACGGCGTCACCCACCGGCACCAGTTTCGGGTCGGGCAGAGTGCGCGACGGCATCACCGGACCGGAGCCCGTGTACTCTTTTCCGGCAACACGTTTTTTGCCGTACTTTTCATAAATTCCGGCAAGACCATTTGGGAAAAACATCACGACTGCGATGAATAATCCCCCCATGAGGAATAACCAGAGCTCGGGATAGCTTTCTGAAAAGGCGGTTTTTCCATAATTGACCAGCAAGGCGCCATAGACGGCGCCGATCAAAGACATCCGCCCGCCCACCGCCGCAAAGATCACCATTTCAATAGAGGGGACGATGCCGACAAACGAGGGCGACATAAATCCAACCTGCAAGGTAAACATCGCGCCGCCGATCGCAGAAATCATCGCCGCAAGACAGAACATGAAAATCTTGAAATTTGCGACGTCATAGCCGGAGAAACGGACCCGCTCTTCCTTATCCCGCATCGCCAGCATCAGCAGGCCGAACTTGCTGCCGAGGATCACCCGTGAGAGCAAAATCACGCCGACCAGCAACGTGCCGTTTATGAAATACAAAATATATTTTGCGGAATCGCTCCGGATATCCCATCCCCGCAGTGTTTTTAAATCGGTAATGCCGTTCACGCCGCCGATATAACCTTGCTGACCGACAATCAGGATGGTCAGAATCAACGCGACGACCTGGGTGATAATCGCAAAGTAGACCCCCCCGACACGGCGCTTGAACATGGCAGAACCGATGAGGAAGGCGAAGAGCGTCGGCACGAGCAGGATGGCGATGATCGTAAACGTGAGGCTATGGAACGGTTCCCAGAACCAGGGGAGCGCCGTCAGCTGGTTCCAGTCCATAAAGTCAGGAATCCCCGGCGTGGTCTGGATCTTGGTGCTGACCGGGTCGGAGGCTTCCAGCTTGAGAAACATCGCCATGCAATAACCGCCCAAGCCGAAGAAAATCCCTTGACCGAGACTCAGAATCCCCCCATAGCCCCATAACAAGACCAGGCTTACCGCAACAAACGCATAGGTCAAATATTTGCCGACCAGATTCAGGCGAAATAAGTCGAGACCGAGCGGCAAGACCAGGAAAATAATCGCCGCCAAGATCAGCAGGCCGGCCATGCCTGATTTACCACCCAACATCTTTTGAAAGATTGCCTTTATCATTAAAACTCCTTGAATAGTTATCTGCGCACTTTCGCCGCGAACAGCCCTTCGGGACGTATCATCAGAATGGTCACGATCACCAGCAGGGTCGCTACTTTCCCCATCGAGCTGGTAATGAAAAATTGCAGAATCGATTGGGCTTGAGCAATGCCGAATGCCGACACGACCGTCCCCATTAAACTCGCCGCCCCGCCGAAGACCACCACCATAAAACTGTCGACGATGTAAAGGGAGCCGGTGGTGGGGCCGGTTGATGCGATCGTGGTAAAGGCGGCGCCGGCCAAACCGGCAATCCCACACCCTAAAGCGAAGGTGACCCGATCCACTTTTTTGGTGTTGATGCCGACGGCGCCGGCCATCACCCGATTCTGCGTGGTCGCCCGCGCCTGCAAACCCCAACGGGCGCGGAACAGGAAAAGAAATACGCCCAGGCAGACGAACGCCGTTAAGCCCATGACAAAGACGCCGTTGATCGGAATGTCCACTGTTTCCGTCGGCTTGAACGAACCCATCATCCACGGCGGCAGTTCTGCGCTGACCTCTTTTGCGCCGAAGGTGGAGCGAAAGGTCTGCTGCATAATGAGACTGAGACCCCACGTCGCCAGCAGTGTATCGAGAGGCCGTTTGTAGAGATATCGGATGAGCCCGATCTCTACCAAATACCCGGTAAGAAACGCCATGGCAAAGGAGACCGCAATCGCAGGCAAAAAATACAAGTTACCGAAACCGTACTCTACCGCGACTTTCGACAGCATCACGGTGGTGTAGGCCCCGATCGCCATGAATTCGCCGTGCGCCATGTTGATCACGCCCATCTGACCAAAAATAATCGCCAGCCCCAAGGCCATTAAGAGCAACACGCTGAATAAGCTCAGTCCGGAAAACCCTTGCATCACCACAATGGACCATAATTCAGATGCGGAATATTCCCCCATGACCCTGCCTCTCTCAATTAAAAATCAGGTTAGTGTAAGCAATCGGTGGTCCTCCTCTAAACATTTGCGTCCCTGCAATGTTTAGAGGAGACGACGCATCCGTTTATTGGTAACCTTTGGGAAAGGGATCGGGTTCGATCAGTGGGGATTCGTAGACGACATCCGCCTGACCATCGCTGCGCCACTTGCCGACCCGCAGCTTGCTCCATAAGTGGTGATTGTTATGAATTTTGACATACCCTTCCGGTGCTGCCTTAAACTCAAGTCCGGGCGAGGCGGCCACCACTTTGTCGACATCGAAGCTCCCCGCTTTTTCGACGGCGGCTTTCCACAACCAGGGGCCAAGATAGGCCGCTTGGGTGACGTCGCCGACGACACTCTTCGGCCCCCACATTTTCTTGAACTCCTCTACGAAGGCTTTGTTGTTGGCGTTATCGAGGCTATGGAAATATTTCATGGCGGAGTAAAAGCCTTCCAAGTTTTCGCCGCCGATGCCGAGCACTTCGTCTTCGGTGACCGAAATGGTCAACATGGTTTGCGTCTTGGAGGTAATGCCTGCCGCCTTGAGCTGCTTGAACCAGGCGACGTTGCTGCCGCCGACCACCGCAGCATAAATGACATCCGGCTTCTTCAATCGGATTTTGTTGATCACAGAGCCGAACTGCGTATCGCCCAAGGCGACGTATTCCTCGCCGACCACTTTTCCCTTCAGCACATTTTCAATATGCTTCCTTGCAATTTTCATCGAAGTGCGCGGCCAGATATAATCGGAACCGATCAGATAGAACGACTTGGCTCCTTTTTCCTTGGCGATCCAATCGATACCGGCCAAAATTTGCTGTGTGGCTTCTTGTCCGGTATAAATCACATTCTTCGATTGCTCCAAGCCCTCGTAGAAAGTGGGGTAATACAACAAACCGTTTTCTTTCTCAAATACCGGCAACACGGCTTTGCGTGAAGCGGATGTCCAGCATCCCATAACCGCTGCCACCCTATCTTTGACCAATAACTTGCGCGCCTTCTCCGCAAAGGTCGGCCAGTCGCTGGCGCCGTCTTCCTGAATCACTTCGATCTTGCGCCCCAGAACTCCCCCCATGGCATTGATCTGGGCGATCGCCAATTTTTCCGCCTGGATCGATCCTGTCTCACTGATCGCCATCGTTCCGGTCGCGGAATGTAATATCCCGACTTTCACTGTGGTATCCGTCACCGCCAGATTGGTGGTGTTGACTTTCGCCGTCGGATAGTCGGCCGCCATCACGCTGCGAACCACCACGCCGGCTGCCATCATGATGATGCCGATGAAGATCGCGCTGATTTTGAAAAGTTTTTGTCCGTTCAATCTATCCATCGTTCTCCCCCTTACAGTTGTGAATGAAAACGGTTTCAGTCTGGATACAACCAACATATTGATGCTCTTAATGCCCCAACATCCATGGCCGTGCATTGACCTTGGTTTGAGCCTGTAACGCCGGCGTCCCCTTACGTTCAGGATCGGAAGAGACGCCGACAGCGCCACTTCGCCGCGCCATCCCCGGCTCATGGGCGGCCCGCTCATTGCGATGCATCGCTTTCCTGACATCGCCATTCATCCGCGACAGATTCGGCGCTGAGATGATCCGCCGGCCCGGACCGCTGCATCCCGGGCAGGGAAGAGGCTCGGCGGCCCGACTGACCGGCGCGTATCCCGTGAAACTTCCACAATCGCTACACTGATAGTCATACATCGGCATAAAATTCTCCTAATGTTCAGGTGAGCGATTACGACGCTTTCGCCAAATCGACACCCTTCATATTTAGCTTGACCGGCCCGGCGGCAGTCGGCTTGATATCGAAATCAAAGATGCCGGTCGGCAACCAGAGCGTTGCGCACGCATTCGGAATGTCGACGATGCCGCTGATGTGGCCCTCCACCGGCGCCGTGCCGAGAATGGCATAGGCCTGCTCACCGGTATAACCGAATTTTTTCAGATACTCGATGGCATTGAGGCAGGCCATCCGATAAGCGACGTGGGGGTCGAGATAAAACTGCTTTCCTTTTTCATCGACGGAGATCCCTTCGAAGATCAAATAATCGGTGTAGCGCGGCTCCATCGGACTCGGCTGAAAAATCGGGTTTTTGATGCCATATTTCTCCATGCCGCCTTTGATCAGATCCACGCGCAAATCGAGGTAACCGGCCATCTCGATGGCGCCGCAAAAAGTGATCTCGCCGTCCCCTTGTGAAAAATGAATGTCGCCCATCGACAAGCCGGCATTCTTTACATACACCGGGAAATAAACGCGCGAGCCGCGCGACAGATTTTTGATATCGCAATTGCCGCCGTGTTCGCGCGGCGGCACCGTGCGCGCGCCTGTCTTAGCGGCCGTCTCGGCGGCAGTACCGCGCAGCCCCCCCATGACCGCGGATTTCACATTCGGCAACGTGGCTAAGGGGGGAACACGGTCCGGGTCTGTTGCCACCAATGCGGTTTCACGTTTGTTCCATTCCGCCAGCAGCTCTTTCGAGGGCATACAGCCGATCAAACCGGGGTGCATAATGCCTGCGAACTTCACATGGGGAATCTGCCGTGAGGTTGTATAAATTCCATGAAAATCCCAGCAAGCCTTGCGCGCTTCGGGATAGTGATCGACCAGAAACCCGCCGCCATTCTCCCGCGCAAATAAGCCGGTGAAGCCCCACTCCGATTCCGCCAGGGTGCCGACATCGAGAATATCCACAACCAGCAGATCACCCGGTTTCGCCCCTTCCACGCCGACCGGCCCACTGAGGTAATGCACCTGGGTCAGATCAACGTCACGAACATCATTCGCACTGTCATTATTGGCGATCTGTCCACCCGTCCAATCGAGGCATTCGATGCGGAACTCCTCGCCCGGCTTTACCATCACCGCCATCGGGATGTCCGGGTGCCAGCGGTTGTGGATCACTTCCGATTGCTTCTCCGGTGTTTTGCTAAAATCGACTTTGATCAGCGTTTTAGGCATCTCTCCCCCCTTTATGAGCTTAAAATTTTACGCAGGATCATGCGCCGCGGGATGAATCGATGCGGCAGATTCTTTTGCTTGATTTCATCATGTGGTCTTCATAATGCGATTTTCATTTTCCTCCTCCATGTAAATAAAAAAGCGCTCCTTGCCATGAAGAAAATTTCACATCATGGAAGAAAGCGCCTTCGCTGCATTTCAGAATACAACGCTGTATCCTGCTTACACGAAGAGCAAATCAAATGCCATTCCGATATTGGCAATGTAAAACTCTGTAAGAGACCAATTTTCCAATTCATTTTTCAGATTAACGAGTAAAAATGGAAACGGAGCAGCGGAGAGGCTTCGCGACGGAATTGTCTGCTTTCAGACAAGGCCCTGTTTTTTTAACATGTAGACAGAATGAAATATAAAGTGATTCATTCTTGGAGGAGAGAGCAGTATGGAAGAGAGGAAGGTCTGGTTGTTTTTACATCAGAGCACAGGGTTTGAGACTCTAGATGAGATCCAAACATTGGAGCCGTCAAGGAGCATTGAACGAAATCCCGGCTTCAATATTCGATTGATGGAGTATGGACGCGGGAGCTGGAAGGGAGCGTTCCGGCTTCCCTTCTCAGCAACAAGCCGATCACCCCGCGGGCTTAAAGCGACTGGAAGCGGAACATCGGAAAAACTGAAAGAGGTCGTGCTCAATCTGTTCCTAATCATCAATAAGCTAAAAAAGAGACGAACTTGGATGAAGAGAAGAAACCCGATTGATACCCACGCACAAAGAAGAGATCATCCAGATAAAAGTTCTAAGATTGTCCACAAAGGCCAGCCTCCCCTTTTCTTCCCATCCAAAAACAGCGGTCTCGACGCCGGCGCGCGTCGCGTCGAGTAGGATCATGACGCGTATCCGGAGTGCGAAGGGCGTTTTGCGAGAACACGACTTCCAACCGCGATGGCGAGCGCGACGACGACCAGAATGGCCGCGACTGCGAATGTGATCCGCATGCCGCTGGCAACGGCCTCAGGACGCGCCGTGGTGATGTCGATCGTGGCCGATGCGAGCGCGAATACGGCGCCCATCGCGGATGCACCGGTGATGAGCCCGAGATTGCGCGATAGGTTGAGCATGCCGGAAATGACGCCCCGCTGGTCCGCGGGGATCTCTGCCATGACGGCGGTGTTGTTGGCCGTCTGGAACAGCGCATAGCCGACGGTGATGATTATGATGGGCGCGAGATAGCCGATGATGCCGAGCGTCGCCGGCATCATCGAAAGAATGAAGGAACCGGCCGCGATTCCGATGAGCCCGACGAGGGTCATGCGTTGCGCGCCAAAACGATCCGCAATGCGACCGGCCGGCACACCCGTCAGCGCGACGACCAGCGGACCGACCGATAAGACGATTCCAACCCTGGCCGCATCGAGCCCAAGCGCACGAGAGAGATAAAACGGCCCAACCACCAGCGTCACCATCATCACCGTCGAGACGAGCGCGCTCATGGCAAGGCTCGCACTCAGCACCGGATCGCGGAACATCTCCAATCGGATCAAAGGCGATGCGGCTCTCGCCTCGGCGAGCACGAAGAGGCCGGCTCCGAAGAGCGCAGCCGACAGCAATGTAATGTTGAGCGAACCGAAACGGCCGCGCCCCATCGTCATGGCGAGGGCATACGCCGCGAGCGTCAGCGCAAGCAGCAGCGTGCCCACATGGTCGAATCCGGCCCGATCCGCCTTCGGCTCCCGGCGATCAACAGGCAGGGTGCGATGGGCGAGAATGAAAGTCAGGAGTCCCAGCGGTAGGTTGACGAGGAAGATGGCCCGCCAACTGAGTCCTGCGATCAGAACGCCGCCGAGCGATGGACCGAGCGCAGTGCCAATTGCGGACATCGTTCCGAGCAGCCCCATGGCGCTACCGGTCTTTGCCTTCGGAACCGTCTCGCCGACAAAGGCCATGGTGAGGGCCATCATGACGGCTGCTCCCAGGCCCTGCGCCGCCCGGGCGGCAATCAGCATCCGGAGCGTGGGCGCGACGCCGCACAGGACCGAGGCGGCCGTGAACAGGAAGATTCCGGCCAGTAGCAGCCGTCGGCGGCCGGTGAGGTCGCCGAGCCGTCCGACGCTGACGATCAGGGTGGTAATGGCGAGGAGATAAGCGAGAACGACCCACTGGACTTCCTGGAAGGAGGCGTTGAACGCCTCTGCCAACGTCGGCAAACCGACATTGGCGATGCTGGTGCCGAGCGAGGAGAGCAACGTTGAGAGCGAAAGGGTGGCGAGCGCCCACCGAACCGAAGGGGCCCGTTCCGCACCTCCAGCAATGGCCTCATCTCGTTCTGCAATCATCGGCTTCATCTGAACTCCTTTTTCCGGCGGCTCCCGAAGCGGAGCTGTCATAAACAGAGTATAGTCATTTGCTTGATGCGGCGGAAGGCGCGCCACTTACACTTTATTCATGCGTTTGACGCCACATCACGATTAAACTGTGCTATATTCAACCGATGTCGAAACCCGATTTCAACTTACTTATCACCCTGGATGTGCTGCTCGCCGAAGGGAGCGTTGCGCGCGCAGCCCGACGATTGCGCCTGAGCCCGTCGGCGATGAGCCGGGCGCTGGCGCGATTGCGTGAGACGACGGGCGATCCGCTGTTGGTCAGGGCAGGACGCGGTCTCGTTCCCACACCCCGAGCGCTCGAACTTCGCGAGCGGGTCGGTCGGCTCGTGCAGGACGCAGAATCGGTTCTACGCCCTGCCGAGAAGCTCAACCTCAAACAGCTCGTCCGAACGTTCACCCTGCGGACCAGCGAAGGCTTTGTGGAAAACTTCGGAGCGGGCCTCATTGCTCGCGTCGGCGAGGAAGCGCCCGGCGTGCGGCTCTGCTTCGTGCAGAAGCCAAACAAAGAGAGCGCGCCGCTTCGCGACGGGACCGTCGATCTGGAAACAGGCGTTGTGGGGGAGACGACGGGTCCGGAGGTGCGTGCGCAGGCATTGTTCCGAGACCGTTTCATTGGCGTCGTGCGAAAGGGGCACCCGCTGAGCCGGGGCGAGATCACTCTCTCCCGTTATGTGACCGGCAGGCACATCTGCGTCTCGCGGCGTGGGCTCGACCGAGGACCGATTGATGACGCCTTGAAACCGTTCGGACTGCAGCGGGAGATCGTCACGATCGTGGGTGGTTTTTCGACCGCATTGGCGCTTGCTCGGACCTCCGATCTGATCGCCACTGTTCCCGAACGACACACCGGAAACCTGCGCGCCGGAATGCATAGTTTTCCCCTTCCGGTCTCCACGTCGGAGATCACGGTTTCATTGCTCTGGCACCCGCGGCTCGATGCCGATCCGGCGCATCGCTGGCTGCGCGGGTGCGTTCGGGACACTTGCGCGGAGCAACTCACCGAATCATCGACAAAGGGAACTTCTAAATAACCCTATGTCACTGAAACCTCAAAACAAAAAGCTCTAAGATCGTCCACGAAAGCCGGCCACCTCTTATCAACTACTTAATTTTATTTTTCGGGCTGCCAGTTATCTGCGAATTCTCAATGTTCTCAATAAAAATCTAGAATGAAACGCGGATTGTCACCTCCCCGGAATAAGCATTGCCTGCGCCGGGGAACGCCTTACCCGGCACGAAAGCAGCGGTCGAAACCTCCAACAGCATCTCAGGAGTCATCTTAAATCCGACAATCAGATCGACCTCTTTTCCCAGATTTTTCGACGTCCCTGACGGATCCTCCCGGATTCCGGTATCCCTCAACTCCACACCTGAATAGACAAGCGAATAAGAATGGAAAACAACATCGAAAGAGAACTTTTCAAAGGGGATAATTCCGAATCCCAAAGTGCGTATCCTCATGTTGCTTAGCTCCGGATCGAACAACTCACCATAATACTTGAACTTCCTCACACCGTTGAACTTTGCTTCATTGTCTTGAAGGCCGGTCTGCCGAAAATTCCGATCGACCCCGTCCTCCGGTTCCGGGTCGCCGGAGCCGAACGCGTAACCGATGGTAACAGAAGGCTCTAACGGCAAATCAAATTCCGAGGTCCATGCGAAATCGAATGCATACCCGCTAAGCCGCGTCGAATCCTCGCGCCCGGAGAGAGAGGCGATCTCCAGCCAGTATTTCTGATCCTCGATCGCCTTTCCCCGCCACAACAGGCCGACAAAATTCGGGTTCCTTTCCTCATCGGTCGGATCCCTTTGGGCCACCACGTAGACCGAAATCTTCTCCTTCCGGCCGAATTGATACGTCCCATATAAAACATAATTTCGAATTTTCTCCTCAGGCCCCTCGGGATCGAGGAGGTTTGTGCTCGCGGAAAGCTCCAGATCAAACGGCGCTTGGGTGTAAAAGAGCCGGACGGCGTCGAGCTCTTCATCGTAGAGCCATTCCCGCGCATCGTTAAACCGCTGGCGCCCCACCTGCAGGTCGAGAGAAGGGGAGAAAAAACGTTCCCAGAGAAGATACAGCCGATCGAATTGACCCTTTGTTTCTCGTTCCGCTTGCCCCTCACCGTCTCGAAAGAGACGCTCATCGGAAAAATCAAGATCGACAAAAAAGAGAATGTCCTTGGTCAAAATCAACTGCGCCGCCAGATCCAACGACGCCTCCGTGTCGATCCGGTCGTCCTCCTCCGCGCGATCGAGATCCCGATTGATCCTTCTGAGAAAATTGATTTCTATCTTCGCGCCGACCGAGAGCCTCGGCGTAATCTCAAAACTCAACGCGGGAGAGGCATCCGGATCGATCACGGGAGGAACCTCGTTTTTCCCATTCGGCGCCGGCCTCCCCTCCTTTGAAACCTCCTGGCCGTTTTCCAAAGCAAGCAAAGTGGAGCGATCGATCAAAAGAACAATCAAAACCAACAGAATACGTATCAAGATGAGAAACTCCTCTCTGAATGGAGGGGCGGATATCTCTTAGCGGAGCTGAAACTCGAAGAGCTGATGATAATGCCCCTTTTGCTCCAGGAGGGCATCATGGGTTCCCTGCTCGACCACCTCCCCGTCCTTGATCACGAAGATCTGATCGACATGTTTGATGGCTGAAAACTGATGAACGATCACCAGGATCGTCCGCCCCTTTTGGAAATTGATGAGGGCGTCTTGGATCAATGTCGCCGATTCGGCGTCGACCGCGGAGGTCGGCTCGTCGAGGACCAGAATCGACGGCTCCTTGATGAGGGCGCGGGCGAGCGAGATCCGCTGGCGCTGCCCCCCGGAAAGGGTGCTCCCCCGCTCCCCGAGGACGGTGTCGTATCCCTCTGGAAGACTCGTGATAAAATCATGCGCATGAGCCCGCCGCGCCGCGGCTTCGATCTCCTCTTGCGTCGCCTGCGGCTTTCCGTAAGAGATGTTCTCTTTCACTGTCGCGCCGAAGAGGATCGAATCCTGAAGGACAATCCCGATCTCGCGGCGAAGCGACTCTCGCCGGTAGCGTTTAATGTCGATCCCGTCAATCAAAATCGCCCCTCCCTGGGGATCGTAGAGGCGAAGGATCAGGTTGACGATGGTCGATTTGCCGGCCCCGGAGGCGCCGACTAGCGCGACCTTCTGACCCGGAAGGATTGAAAAAGAGACCTTCCTCAAAACATCTCTCCCCCCTCCGTAGTCGAAAGAGACCTCTTTGAAGACAATCTCTCCTTTCAAGTCAGATGCCTCAACCGCGTCCGGACGATCTTGAATCTCCGGCTCGATTTCCAATATTTCAGAAACCCGCTCCGCGCTCACCTTCGCTCTGACAAATTTGGCCGAAAGCCGGGCGAGATTCCGGATCGGTTTGTACATGTTGTTCAAATAAGCGATGAAGACCAATACCTCGCCGGGAGTCATCCGGCCTTGGAGGGCCTGAAAGGAGCCGAAGAAAACCACGGCGCAGACGCCGACCGCGCTGACGATCTCGACGGTCCGGGTGGTGGCCGCCTCCATCCGGGCGGTCCGGATGCTCTCTTCGAACGTTTCGGCGCTCTCGGTCTCGAACCGCTCCTTCTCATATTTCTCCCTGCCGAAGGCCTGAACCAGTGAGACCGATGCCAGGATTTCATTGAGCCGGGAGGCGACTTTTCCCTCCTTTCTCCGCTGCGTCTGGGCCGACGCTTTGATCTTGCCGTAAAGATAAAAGAGGGCGTACGATAAAACCGGAAGGGTCGCCAGGACGATCAGCGTCAATTTCCAGTTCATCGCCAGCATGATGGCGAACATTCCGATAATCGTGAACAGATGGGACGTGAAAGTCAGCGCCGACCCGGCGAAAACATCCTTCAGGATGTTGGTGTCGCTCGTCACCTTGGTCAGAAGCTCGCCCGACCGGGCCCGATTGTGAAAGGAGAGGGAAAGCCGCTGGAGATGGCCGAACAGCTCCCTCCGGAGGGTGTCGACCACCTGGTAGCCGATGCGTGATGTCATATAAATTTGGAGGTAGGAAAAGAGACCTTTGCAGATCGCAATCAGAAAAATCGAAAGAGAAAAGATGACCAGAGAGAAAATCTCTCCGCGCTGGAAAATTCCTTTTAAGAAGGAGAGAGAAGAAGGAAGCGGTTCGACCAACAGAATGTGGTCGAAGATGATCTTGAAGGGCCAGGGTGCGAGGAGCTCGGTCAGCGTGTAACAGATCATGCAAACAGCGGCGACGAAAAGGTTTCCCTTCACCTCGCCCAGTTGATTCAGCACGATCCGGTTAAATTTCGACGGTTCTTTTTTTCTCATCTTAAACGTAGACCGTTTCCAAATGCCGGCAAAAGCGCTCCGTGCAGGCGCCAAGCTCGAAATCACGCTCGACGAGCCGGCGCGCGGCCTTCCCGAATTTCATAGAGAGCCCGGGCGTACGAACCAGCGTTTCGAGCGCGCCGGCCAGCGCCGAGGGGTCGCCCGGAGGAAGGAGCATTCCGGTCTCTCCCTGCGCGACGGCGCTCCCGATCGCCCCGACATCGCTTCCGATGATCGGACGTCCGCTCGCCATCGCCTCGAGAACGACATTGGGCAGACCGTCCCGATCTCCGGCGCCGGTTTGGATCGACGGGACGAGGATGATATCCGCTTTTGCGTATTGGCCCGGAAGGTCGGTATGCGTCATGCCGCCGCAGAGTTCGACGCTCTCCGAAAGACCCGCCTCAAGAATAGCCGCCGCCAGCCGCGTGCGTTCGGGTCCCTCCCCGATGATCCGAAGGTAAAACGGGAACGGAAGCCGGCGGACCGCTTCGATCAGTATGTGAAACCCTTTTTTCTCGACCAGCCGGCCGACCGCCAGCAAACGCACCGGCTCACAAAGGGTCAACGGGGCCGGGCGGAAACGGTCGAGATCGACGCCGTGCGGGAGCAGTTTTACTTTCGCGCCGCGCCTGGAGAGATCGGCCGCGGCATCGGGATTACAGGCGATCACGCAGGCGGCGTTGCCCGCGCGCGCCGCCATTTCCTCACCAGGTACCTTGCGAAGATCGAGCGCATGCGCGCTGAAGCCGTATGGAATACCGATTCGCGCTGAGACATGAGAGGCGACCTCGGCGGGAGTATGGGCAAAGTAGCCGTGGATGCCGGTCACCGTTTTACGATCGAGACGCTGAACCAACGCCTCGGCCTGCTCGACCGAACTTCCGGCCGGAAGAAGCTGAACTTTGTTGAGAATTCTGTGACAATCGGGGTGAAGAGAAGAGCCGTCTCCCGGCTTCGTCGCAAAGATGGCGGCCAACAAACCACACCCGTCGAGAGCGAGCAGCTCCTGCAGCGCAAATGTCTCCGAACGGCGGGGAAAGCCGCTGACAACCATTACAATCCGACTGCGACCCATTTCATCCTCGTATCAGAGGCGGCCTTTTGTGCGTGAGACGGCCCCTCTCTCATCATCCCGGTCATGTCATTACAACAGTGCAGATGAATCCGTTCGCTAAGTCCCCTGCAGATCCGACGCCGAGGGATTGTCATCCGTAACGATCGTGGCGTCGGGGCGGATCGTCGGATCGGCCGAAAAGGTCCCGCCCTGCTGGACAAAGAGCTGCATTCGGGTCGGAAGCGCTACGGCCAATTGGCGGGCCTTCGGCGTGCCGAACCGGTCATCCTTGGTCCGTCCATCCAGGAATCCCGCCCCGAGCGGCTTTTTGGAGGAGGGCTGTCCCACCTCCGCTTCTAACTCCGCGGCCGTAACGCCTGACGATTGGAACGCCCCTTCCAGATCAAAAAAGATCACGGCGTCCACCGTGTTGGGATCGGCCGTCGCACCGCTGGAGAACGGCACCGTCACTTGCCATCGATGGTCGGTCACAAAGGTGAAGGGGGTGCAGCGCGTGAAGCTCCCCGGCGCTCCCAAACCGATGACCCCCTGAATCCAGACGCTCGGCCGCCGGTCGTCGTTGCCGCTGAAACCGAGTTTTTCAAGGAAGGCGGGAAGGTTTGAGACATTCTTCGGTTGTTCGGCGCGATCATCTTCAAGCCGTTTGATCTTGAACTTCACTCCATTGTAATTTTCAGTCGGAACCGAGATGGAGATTGCTTCGGGCACATTCGGATCGGTCCCGGTTAAATCCAATGCAAAAGGGCCGAATTCCGGCGAGGTAAATGACGAGGGTTGCCGCCGGAACTCGACTTCGTCCGCAATGACATACGCCTGAGAGAGCCAGAGGGTCCCATCGATCAGCGTAAATTGATGTTTGAAGTTTTCCGGCGGGCAACTGCTCTGCGCCAAGGCCTGGCCGCCGGCAAAGAAACGCCCGGCCTGAACCAGAACCTTGGAAAAAACGGACGCCGAAGCGCCGGCCGCTTGAGGAACGGCCGTCATCCCGAGCGTCGGCCCGGAAGGATTCTCGCTCCCCGCGGCATTACCCCCTCCTCCAGCCGCTCCGCCGCCTCCGCCACACGCAACCAGACCGAAAAAGAGTGCGACGATCGGCCACAACTTAATTGGATTTTTCATTATTCTCCTCCCTGGTTTCATCTGTTTGACCTCTTCCGATTGCGGCAAAGTCTTCAACATTGTCCTCTTTAGCCTCGCACGCTCTCGTTCAGGGGTCGGGAGCAAATCCCATGCCCCTACAAAAACGGGAGTGAAACTATCCGCCAAGCGGCGCTCCGCCGATTTCGCACCATGAAAAAGACGTTGTTGGCGGCCGTTCCCGATGGAATTCCGGCAGGCGCGCCGGTTTCTCCGCATTGTTCCATCCTCCACTCATTCCATACGGGAAGATCAACATAGGGGGGATAGCCCTTTCCGGTCTGGCAAGGTAGAAGCCGCTTCCGCGAGGCTCTGAAAAGTATGGAATCGGAGATTCGGATACCGACAGAGCGCGCCGAGCAGCGCGTCGAGAAACGCGAATGCCTCCTCGGTCATCACCTTATGGTGGAGGAGGATTCCGATCGGCCCGCTCCCTCTCATCTGGATCGCCAAACTTTCCACGATCTCGTCCGGCGATTTCATCGAGGGCTTTCCCTTCCAGCGATAGAGGTCGAGCGTCGTCGAGATCTCTTTGAAGCTGAATCGGGTGACCGGCCGTTCCCCTTTGTCTTTCGAGAAGACCCGAAAGCCGAGGCGGTCGAGGACGTGATAGGTCTCTTCGGTGCAGCGGTTCCAGGGGGGGGTAAAAACGGGATAGAACTTCTCCCCGAAGATCTTCTCCAGAAGCGCTTTCCCCTTTGAAATATCTTCCCACTGTTGATCGAAAGTGCGGCTGATCCCGAACTCACATTTCTTCCCTTCCATCTCATGGTTCCGATGGAGCCAGCCGTGCTGGTTCAGCTCAAATAGATTCGGGTGAAGATGCTTATGATGATCGAGCAGCTTGATCCCTGAATCGGTGAGCGCGCCCGGAATAATCTCCAGATTCAGAGGAACGTAATGCGCCAAGGTGATATCGAATAGTTGTTGGAGCGTTTCCTCATCCTCATCGACGTCATCGTCCCTTAAGAAGAGATCGATCTTCCTTTTGTCTTCCGCCATCTTATCGAGGAGCGGTCTGAGCGGCCGTTCGAGTGAATCGAATTTCCGCTTCGCCTGATCTTTCCCCCGTTGCCCGGACCGGACCGTTTCCCCAAGAAATCGGGCTGTCTTCTCGGCCCCCTGCATCTCCAAGCGGACCGAAACCGGCTCCGTTTTGAGGGCGCGGATGATCTGATCGGCGAGCGATCGCGGCTGCAGTTCGTCCGGACCAATCATCGCGGCGACACCGAGGGCTGCTAATTTTTCCGCCCGGATGGTTTGCTCCTCGTTTTGATTTCCCGTAAACGGCAAGAGCAACGATTTTGTCCCGGTAATCAAAATATTCATGCAGGTGTTATAGCCGGCCATGCTGATCGAAAGGTCGGCTCGCTTCATATACGAAAGAAAGTCGGTCGTATACCGCCTGATCGTCATATTCGGATTCTTTTCGACCCTCTTCTGAAGCCGCAAAAAGTGATCCTCTGGAAAATAGGGTCCTGTAAAAAGGAGCATCCGATGCGGCACCGTTTCTCCAACGATCGGCCCCGCGCCGATGGCGCACTCCAGCAATTCGATTCCGACGCGCCCGCCTCCGATGCTGACAAGGATCATCTGTTTTTCATCCTCCGCCAGAATCTCTTCGCGCCGATCACCGGAGGGTTGACCGACCTGCTGTGCGACAAAACCGGTATACCAGGTCGCCGCATGAATATCTTCCACCCTGGAAAATGTCTCATCCAATCGCTGAAACCTGGGATCGGAGTGGATCAGGATCAGATCGAAATAGCGGTTCACGATCCGGCAGACCTGATCTTCATGCCGCGCCTGATCCCGCTTGCCCACCAAAATATCTCGAAGACTGCAGACCACCTGGGTCGGATACCCGCCCAAACGAATCCGCGCGAGGAGGGGAACCAGCTCAAAAGCGAATTTTCTCCTTCCAAACGGGAAGAGCTCGACGATGAAAAGATCGGGCTTGAACCGCTCAAATTCCGAGAGGATTTTCAACCGCCGGGTCTCTTTAATCTCTTCGAGAGAATGTGGGCCGCCGGATCGAACCTCCTTGAAGTCCGCATCCGATGTGAGCGGCGGCAAATTCACAACGTCGACCGATGAAGGAAACTGGAATCCCGGGACGATTTCCCCGCCGTTTAAGAAACAGACTTCGAAATCGTTCAGCGCGCGGACGATCTCCATGCTCCGGATAAAGTGACCCATTCCAAGAACATGTTGACAGTAGAAGAGCACCTTTTTTCGGGTCATCTCACACCTTCTCCGAAGTTATTTTTTTCTGCGCGAGCGAGAGGATCGCTTCAATCTCCTTCTCGAGGCCGGGGGCTTGCTGAATGTAGATCCGGTATGCCTTGGTGACAAATTGAACCTGCAAATGCCAATGCAGCCGATCGTCGGAGAGGAGCCGGTCGCTCCGGCGTCGATAGGCGCGCAAGAAGACGACTTTCATCTCCTCCACAAGGCTTCGGTCGAACGGGCGAAAATGCAAATCGACCATGAAATTGGCGACATCCTGAGCGGGGTCTCCGATCGCGAACTCATCAAAGTCAAAAAAAGCGATTCTGCCATCACAAACCAGGAGCTGTTGGACGGTAAAGTCTGCGTGGATGATTCCTTCGAGGACCGGTAACAGTTGGTGAATCCGCTGTGCTAAGTCATGCTCGATCGATTGCAGCCATTCTCTCAAGCCGGGAAAGGCATGAATCAGCTTGGCGATTTTCTTTTTAATCTCTTCCAGGTGATCACCGAGCGTGATCCGAACGTTGCTGGAAAGGCCGCTTTTGTGGAAACAGGCCAGGCCCCCCGCGGCCCGCTCCAGGAGGGACCGGTAATTCGTTTCGTTAATCACGTCGGCGAATGGATCACCGTCCAGGCCGGACTGCCAAACCGTTTTGATTTCCTCGCAGTAGGCCAGCGGCGCTGCAACGATAAAGCGCTCCGTATTGTCGGCGCCGCTCCGCCGGAGGGCATTCATCCGCTGATATATTTCTTCTCCCCGAGCATCATTGAACGTTTTCCCATAGACGACGATCTCTTTCGGATCAGCAGCCGTTCCCGACTGTAGACGGTAACGGGTTGTGCAACGAACCTCCGGACGGTAATGCACTACCTCGCTGGCGAGGCCGGAAATGTCCGCCGGTCCATTGAGCCCGGAAGGAAGCCGGTCGTAAGGAAGATGCCGCTTGACCGCTTCCGGATGAATACACTCGGGCAGGTGAAGCAAAACCGGATCGTTTGGGAAAACCCAGACGATCATATCGAGTTCGGAGAAATGGAGAATCCCCTCTTCGCACGCGCTGGGAATAGACGAAACTCCCTTGATCTTTTGAAATTCGATCCGGCTGCGGTCTCCTAAAAAAGCCTTTGCATAGAGAATTTCTCTCCGGTTTTTCCGGGCCGATGGATCGTGAATTTCCAGGTGATAACAGACCGAGAGAGAGGAGTGACCCCAGGCCGACGGCTTCTTATAAGTCTTATATCGGGTATACCCGATGCGGCAGTCTGAAATCGCAAGGCGGCCCTCGGGAGATTCGAATAATTGCTCCTGGAAAACCATTTTCATCCGGCCCGGATCGAGGAAAATCTCAAATCCGTGTCGATCCGGCTTTAAAGAATTCATCATGAACAACGACCGCTCCCTTCTAGACCTGAACCAAATTCCCGTTTTCACGCGATTCGAAACTGATCCGATCGGCCAGCCGGATCAGCCGGTCCAGGATTTCCCGCCTTCCAGGTTTCAACCGCGTTAAGCAGCGAAAGGCGCGCTCATTGATCAGGGCGGCCGCCGTGTGCCATCCAAGCTCCGACCGGGAGACGGTCCATGGAACACGTTTCTCATAGTGTCGGACGAACAGGTCGCCGATTTTTTCGATTCGTTCGACCGGCGCCTGCGTCAGGATGCCCCGATAAAACAGGCCCGCAAGGAAGCTGCCGATATCCTGGAGCGGCGCCCCGTGACAAAGATTGTCGAGATCGATCAGTGAAACTTTTTCGCCGTCTACCAGGAAGTTTTTAAAGTGAAGGTCTCCATGAAGTGTGACGACCGGATGCGTCTTGAATTGTTTCGACTGGAGAACCAAACGATCGACCAAAGGAGCGAGCATTTCCCGACACGAAGGCCACGCTGTCGGAAGCACTCGCCTCATCTCTTCTAATTTCACGACCCAATCGCTTAAATCGACCGATCTCGAACAGGAAAGCCCGGAGCGATGCAGGGTCGCCACCGCCGCGGCTGCCCCCTCTAAAAGCGCCGGAAAACAAGGAGCGGTCATCTCCTGATCGAGAAGGGTTCCGCCCGGCAAGCCGATTTGCCAGAGGCTCTTTGTCTCCGGGTCATAGCCGAGCGGTTTTGGTATTTTTAAGTCTCCGGCCCGCCGTCTCTCGGAGTCCCACAACTGCGCCATCATCCGATGGGCTTCTCTCCCCTCTTCGTTGTAGTAGGTCTTTCCATAGAGGGTCATCACTTTCGTTCTGTTCGATTCGGAATTCTTCAGACGAAGGGAAACCCGGACGGTGCAGGTGTGTTCCGGAACATAATGGACCACTTCATTCGACAATTCGGAAATGATCCACTCCGGTCCGAGCGCCGAGCGCATCAGGTCCGGAAGCAGCTTCTCTTTCAAATAAATCGAATCGGTGATCTTCGGCAGCCCTTGAAGTTTACGGTCGTTGGGAAAGACCCAGACCACCATATCGAGCGCGGGAAGGTGACTCACCCCCCTTCCGAGAACCGGCATGACCCCGATTTGTAATTGCGCTTTTTTGAACCGGGAGATCGCCCCCCCCTTTTCGAAAATTCGGGTCGAAAGCCGCTGTGTGAAAACTTGTTGTGTCATCCGGTCCCGTATCTCCAATCGATAACAAACCAGGCAATTCTTTCCCGGTTTGTACTTCACCCGTTCGATCGAACACGCTTGAATCTGCAACCGTCCTTCCGGGAAAAATTCATCCTGAAATAACCTCTTCATCTTTGGCCGATTCAACACATCCGCCAATTGAGGGAGCGCTACATCATGTGGAATGTCTTTATTCCGAATCACCGATCACCTCTGATGATCTTCAGGAGAGATCGTTTTTCCCGACACTGATAACATTCGACTCTGTTCGGTATGAACCCTGACGATTCTTCCCTCCGAATCCTTTCTGACAAACGCGAACGTGCCGTTATACTGCAGGTCATCGAAGAGATACTCCAAACCGACCTCATTTCGAGCCGTAAAGTAGTAATCGCAAAACCGCTCGCCGTTTCGGGTCACGGTAATGCAGAGTGCAGATGCTCCCTCCGAGCAATGCCCCCCGGAACCGCCCGTGACAGAGAGCGCTTCCACGGATATCCCCGGCGCTTGATCTTTATAAGGATAGAGAACCGTGTGATAGGAGACATTCGTTCCGTGGCGCATAAACCGGAGGACCGGCGCCGGATGTTTCACCCCATAGGTCCGGGAGAGATATCCCTGTTCGACGTGCAGCTCGGCTTCGGGATCGAGCGCTTGCGCGACGACAAGATGGGGTGAATTCACAAGAAGCGTGCCGAGCTCAACGGAAACGGAGACCTTTTGGTGCGCCTCGTCCGAGAGATGGAACAGAAGGTCATAGTCATGAGGCTGTTGCGCGATGAGAAAATCGGAGACGATCCAGTACTCCGGACAGGCAAAAAAGACCTTCCGCTCATGCACCGCTTCATATTCATGGCTTCGAGCGATCCCGTGGAGATAATCGAACCCGCGGCCGCAGATAAAACGCTTCATCTCCCGATCCGGCGGGGGTCCTTTGATTTTGTATTTCTTTTTGTCGAAGCGATACGCCGTCTGGTTTCTTCCATCGACCATCACCGTGTTGTGATAAGCGGTGCCTCGGAAGCGGGCCCGCCAGTTCGTCTCGCCCGACTCATCATAGGTGTAGCGTCCCGGATCGACGATCAGCGACCGGCCGTACCCCGCGACCTCGATGCTCAGCAGATCGAGATGCCCGTGGTTTCCCTCCCCCAACGGGCCGCAATCGAAGACAAGGTATCGCTCGTCTTCATAAGGCTCCGCCCCGTTTCCCCGGCCGCTTCGGAGGATGTAATAGCCGGCGGCGGGAAATCCTTTTGATCGAAGCGCCGGCGGCCGTCCCCCCTTCCCCTTAGAGGCGGCATAAAGCAGCTCCTCCGAGCCGTAAAGCCGATACCCCTGGGCGAGAAGATCGAGAAAGCTCCGGACATCCCCGTCGCTCAGGGAAGGAATGAATCCATCCGGCTTGTGGACATAAAGGGAAAATGTGAGCGCCTTTTGGACGAGCGAATCGAACTCCCCCGGCATGCCGATCCCGTTCAGGGCCGCCAGCTTTCGAATCCCGAGGTAGTTTTTCAAAACAAGATGATGGTAGTCGGTCGAGAGCTCGCAGTGAACGCCGTCGGGGAGGAGGTCGGTTTGTATGTTCTTCAGCAGCTCGTTTTTAGAAAACGCAAGCCACTCCTCCGCCCCTTTCATCTCCGGAAAAACAACGGCGGCCAAAAAGATCGCGTAGAGCTCGAGCGTCCGGTGATTCCGCGCCGGGGTAAGATGCTCGCGGAGATGGTTCACCTGACGATAGATCGATTCGAGGAATTTTACGTAGAAATCGGGCGAGACGGCGGGGGTCGGACCCGACGTCACGAAATAATAATGCGCAAAGATCCAGTTCTGGATCCGGCGACCGGCGACGTCGCTCGGAAGGAAATCGAGCGGAACGGAGTCGATCCAGGAGGCGGTCAGCGCCATCCACTTCTCGGCGTATCGAGGATCCTGGGTCTCCCGGTAAGCCATGCCAAGGCCGACCGCGTAATAAAACTTGTGGAGGAGGATCAGCCATTCGACATCCCGGCTGGGGTTGGTCTTCCAGTCGATCGGATCGGACAATGGGTGCGACTCGTGATTGAACTCGAACCGGTTTCTCAGGATGTCATCTATTTTTTCCCTCGCCGTTTCATTCTCATCGGCGACCGGAAAATAGTCGATTTCCATCCGTGTTCGATAATAGGTGAGAACCTGTTCGGGCATCTCGAAGCATTGAGACCGGCGGAAAAAGCCGATCCCCTTTTTCGCCGGAGCCTGGTTTCCCCGATGGGTCATAAAGGTCGAAGCCTCCCCCCTTTGATCGACGAGAGAAACAATGCTCTCAGCGCCTGCGTTGTCTTTGTGGAATCAAAGTGTGTGCAGACCCTTCTGCGGGCGGCGGTGCCCAACAGCGTTCTCAGGTCGGGATCTTTGAGGAGCGTTTCAAGCGCCAGGGCCAATTCGGTGGGGTCCTTCTGAGGGACCAACAAGCCGTTGCGCCGATGCTCGATCAGCTCCGGAATCCCCGAGATCATCGTGGAGACGACCGGCCGCCGCATCGACATCGCTTCCACCAGGACATTCGGAATGCCGTCCCGATCGCCGTTCTCAACGATCTGGCAGGGGAGAACGAAGACGGCGCACTCCGCATAAATCCGCTTCAACGCCTCGTGGGTCACCGCCTCTTCCAAGGAAACAATCTTTTCAAGCCCCAAATCCCCGATCAGTTCTTTCAGCAGCGGGCTCTGCTCGTCCGCCTCCCCGATGATCCTGCATCGGAAGGGATGGCCGCGTTCTTTCAGAATCGCACACGCCCTGACCAGATGAACAAAACCTTTCTTCTCGACAAAGCGGCCGACGGAGAGAATCAGCGGCGTGACGAGGGGAGATCCCTTCTCCTCTTCCGGTGAAAAGAGGGTTGTGTCCAATCCATGGTAAATTGTGTGGACCGAGTTGCTCTCCGGAGAGAGACTCTTGAGATAGATCCGATTCGCCTCCGTGCAGGTCACCACAAACTCCGCCTCTTTTATTTTGATTTGCAGAAGGTCTCCCGGATTCAGCTTCTGCAGATAAATATCTTTGGCGTGGGCGGTGAAGCTGAACGGAATCCCGCTGAGCCGGCCGGCGAACATCGCGATGGTCGTTGCACCGTGGCAGAAATGGGCGTGCAGGTGCCGTATATTTCCAGCCTCGATCACCTGCCGCGCGATAAACCCCGCCTGAAGAAATTCTTTGATGAAGACCTTCTTGGGTCGGTCGAAAAACCAGGTCCGGTAGCGGAGGCTCATTTGAACCGCCTCTTTCAACGTCCGAAGATAATGACGCGGACGCAATCTAAAAAGGCGAACGTGGTCTTTGATAAACTTCGGGAAATGGACCCAAAGCCACCGGATAAAATGACTCTCCGAGAGGGAGCTCGCCTCCGGCAGATAAATGATCGGCGATTTAATTCGATCGACCGTTCCGTGATTCTTCCGTATCCCCGGCCTCTTCACCGAGAAGAGTCTCAGCCTCATCCCGATTTGTTCGAGCTGATAAATCTCATTCGAGATAAATGTCTCCGAGAGGCGCGGGAATTCCTTGATGATGTAGGCGATTTCAAATGGGTCGCTTCCATCTTTAGAAACTTTTTTCATCATGGTCTATAGAATCGAAATAGGTTGAACATGATCTCCCGCCTGAGCCGGACCACGACGATCGCGTCGGTATACCGGTCGGTCGGCACTCTCGTCCGATTCGGCTTCGGATAAAAGCCGCATGATCCGTTCCCGGATCTGGGGGAGCGCGTTCATTTCCAGAGGGAATCGGGGGACAGGTCCGGTCCCCTGCAGATCGAGCTCCTCCAAGAGTCCTTGAGCCAGCGATTGCGGCGTAAGGCGATCCGGATGGATTGTCCGAAGAAGTCCCAGTCGCGCCATCCGTTCGGCCCGAAGAAGCTGCTCCTTTACCGGGTGAACCCGGGGGACCACGATCGCCCGCTTCTGCAAAGAAAGGATCTCGCAGACAGTGTTGTATCCGGCCATCGAGAGAACGACGTCGGCCGCTTCCATATAGCTCATCAGGTCGTTTGTAAACTCGGTCATTTGAACCGACGGTCCCCCGGCCGCCGCTTGGAACAGCTGTTTTCGCTGAATCTCCGGCATCTCCGGCCCGCAGATAATCAGACTGCGGATGTTCAGACCGGTGGGGAGGCGCTCCAGAGCGGAGAGGTAGGCCTTTACAAGACGATATCCGTCCTCTCCCCCTCCCGGCGTGACCAGAACCAATCGCTCGTCAGTCAACTGAAGCTCCTTCCGGACGGCATCGCGCCCGGCGAGGCCGGCCTCCCGTCGGATATACCCGCAAAGCTGCACCTTCCCGGACACGGAGGGGGGCATCCGATATTCTTTCCTGGGATCGAAGACCTCGGACGAGCCGACCACCAGGACCAGATCGTAGAAGAGGCGGATCGCCTCTTGATATCGATTCTGCTTCCAGACTTTGATCGTCGCTTCCGGACTGTCGAGAATATCCCGGAGCAAGAGGACCTGTTTGGTTTCGGGAAGATGGATCTTCAAATAGTTGAGCACCCCCTTTAATTCTTTTTTCACGCCGAACGGCTTCTTGTCGACCAGGAGAAGATCGGGCCTGAAGTGGGTGACCGCCGAAAGGATCAGCTCGGACCGAAGCCGCATCGTCTCGGCCATATCGGTGCCGAGATACTTCACCGAATAACCTTCCCGCTCCGTCCGGCGAAGGCAGGGAAGTTTGATGTAGTCGAGCCGTTGCGGGATCCGGAAGGTGTGGACCATCGGAGAGCCGGAGACAATCAGAATCGAGAGATCTGGGATGGAATCGATCAGGTACTTGCAGATCGAGAGCATCCGCCGAATGTTCCCCAGGCCGAAGGTGTCGTGCGAGTAGACCATCAATTTTTTCATTCTCTTCCTACCATGGCTGTTTGGAGCGATGTCATCGCCGATCGGGCAAATAAATCCAAAAGTATTTGTTTGAATGTGAATGGCCGAAAAAAATGAAACTTGAGTCTAAGTAAAATGTGAGGGGAAGATTTTTAGGACCGGTCTGCTTTCCGGCGGCGGGAGAAATTTTCCCGCCGCCGGCTTCAGCAGGATGGATTACCCGGCGGTTTCGGCGAGATCCGAAACCGAGGGATTGTCGTCGCCGCTCACCCGGTTGGCGCTGTCGTCGATGACGGTCGTCCCGGCCGGGGCGGTGCTGTTCACCAGATCGGAAACGGACGGGTTGTCGTCGAATCCCCTTGGAGCGGCCACCGACTGCGAGAAGACCTTCACGTTCCCCGGAAGCGCCGCCGTGATCGCCTTCGCGATCGGGGTGCCGTGGTCTTCATCTTTTGTCCGGCCGTCGAGGTATTGCGCCCCCATGTTGTCTTCGTTCCCCCCGCCGACCTCTCCCGCGAGGCTTTGCGCGGTGGCGCCCGAAGCCGCCATCCCCGCCGTGAATGCCGCTTCAAGATCGAAGAGGAGAACCGCATTGGACGCCGTCGATCCTGCGGAGATACTTTGGAACGGAACCCGGACCTCCCAACGATGATCGGCGACAAAGATAAATTCCCTGCAAGAGGAGAAGCCTTGGGCGTCCGATCCGACGCCGATCACCCCCTCGATCCAGATACTCGGCCGGCGCTTCGGCTCGCCGACGAGTTTACCTCTAAACACGCCGACATCGGCGACGTTTTTAATCGGCTGGTTCAGGTCATCTTCGATCCGTTTGATCCGATACTTCACGCTGCTGTAATTCCCCTCCGGCACATCGACCGTGATCGCCTCTCCGACGTTGGCGTCGGTATTGGTCAGGTCGAGCGCGAAGGGGCCGAACTCGGGGCTCGTCGCGGTCGAAGGCTCCCGGTTGAATTCGACTTCATCGACAATGGCATAGGCTTGGTTGATCCACACCTTGCCGCCGGAAACCACAAAAGAGGTCGGCGCATCGGAAACGCAGGGCGCCGCCTGCGCGAAGGCCTGGCGCGGACCCAAGCGCCATCCCTTTCCGAAAAGATTCGACGCAAAAACCGGTTTCGAAGACACACTCGCATTGGGGATCGCCGTCGCCCCCAATTTTTGAATCGATAAGATTCCCAACGTCGGGTTCCCGGCGCCGCCTCCACTGCCGTCCGATCCCCCCTCGCCGCCCCCGCCGCAAGCGGCGAACGTCAGCCCGATCGTGATCAATAGCCAAGCTCTCAAAACGTTTTTCATTTTATGACTCCTTCTCTTAGGTAAAAGTGAAGTTCTATTCTCCGCCATGATCTGAAATCCTGTTATGCCGTTCATCGATGCTCTCTCATTCGGACCGCCGTCCCCGCATACGGGGCCGTAAAGCAAACAGCATGCCGGTCTCCTAAACGGGATAAATTATCGTCCTAGGGATCGATTACCTCGCTCAAAAAGACCACGCGACATCTTAGTAAAAGAAAGAAAACGCTGATCGTGTGATCCGCTTCAAACGCCGCACCTCCTTTGGCCCGGCCTTCGTCCCCGAATAAACGGATTACCGGCGGGGGGTGCCGGGAATCCGGCAGTGGTCGCACGATTTCACTCCTTCGAAAGCGTGAAGGAACAGATCCATCCTCTTTAGAAACTTAAAAGACCGGTATTCTTCTGGGGCATTTGCCCCAGCACTGGGTGAAAACTCCCACCGACCTCTTGATCCGAAACGATGGATGACAAACGGCCGGGGGATACCATCGTCGTCGTTCCTTTAAAATCGCTGATGGCACTCTGGTTGCACTGCCACTCCATTCAGAGTCAACGCTGAGGATAACGAGAGATGATCAGAATCGCGACATCCACGCTCTTTTCCATCGGTCTTGTGATTTTTTTTGCCGGGTCGGCCCTTTCTTGTTCGGCCATTCTGGACGGCACCTCATCCGGCTCAACACGATGGGGAAGCGGCTTGGTTGACGCCAATCAGTCGCCGTCCGAATCTTCATTGGAGTTAAAGCGCCGAAGGGGTGCCTCTAACGACGATCGTTCGGAGGATCGGCCCATTGAGGAAAATCGAAGGCGCTCTCATCGAAACCGGGGCCGCGACGATCGAGGAATCTTGACCCGGGATGATGACGACCGCGATGACGCTCGCAGTCGAGAGCATCATCGATAATCGAACGGCGCCTGCAGATCTGATTCAACCTTATTGACTTTTGTTAATTGATGCGGAGTGGAGATGCAAAAGCTAATCATCGTCTTTGTGACCGTCTTTTTGGCCGAATTGGGGGATAAGACGCAGCTTGCAACCCTTCTCTACGCGGCCGATCGGAATGCAAGCAAAACCGCGATATTTCTTGCTGCCGCCGGAGCGCTTGTCCTGAGCACCGGCATTGCGGTCGTCGCCGGCGCGAAGCTCGCCTCGATCCTCTCCCCCACGGCGCTGAAAGCCGCCGCGGGATGCGGCTTCATCCTCATCGGCCTTTGGATGGTGGCTCAAACGATTCGGCAATAAACGGATTTTAGAGAAGATGATCAAAACGAAGCATTCTCTTTTACCCCCTTCTCATCGGCAGGTGGTATCCCTGCGCGGACGCATCGCGAGGCTTCCTTTACTTGAGACCGCAATTTCTTCTTTGAAGCGGAGACTCGCCCGGCCCTTCGTCGCCCTGGCAATCTCTCCCAACACCGTCACGGCCGCGGGTCTGGCCTTCCTCGTCGGCGTCGTTTACGCTTTCAGCGTTCATGACTACTATCTCGCCGCAGGCTTCATTATCTTCAACGGGCTCTGCGATTTCATCGACGGCACCGTCGCCCGGGCGTCGAACGTCGAGACGCCGCTTGGTAAACTCTTCGACCGGACCGCCGATAAGATCAGCGACGCGATGATCTTATCGCTCTATCTCCTCTTCACACCCGTCCCTCTTCCCCTGGGAATCTACACGATGGCGACAATGCTGATCTCTACCGGCCTCTCTTCTAATATCGAAGCGATTCTCGGTCAACAGGTCAGCGATGGCCTCTCACTCCGCGCCGCGCGTTATACGCTCCTCGTCACACTGACGCCGTTCCAGCAGTTTCTTCCCCTTTTCGCTCTTCTCTCAATCCTCACCACCTTTGCATTGATGGAAAGACTCATCACTGCATACAGGCTTTCCGTCCGATGAATCGGATTTTTCTGACCGGGGGGACGGGATTCGTCGGATCGCGATTCATCGACCTTTATCAAACCCGCCTCGATATTACCGCATTGACAAGGAATGACCCCTTCGGGAACCAAGTCGGAACCGCAAAGGGGGATCTTCTTGATATCGACGGCTTGCTCCCGGCAACCAAAGGCTGTGATGCGATTCTCCACATCGGGGGGGCAACGCCGAATCGAGCCTACGCGGCGGGAAACTTCGACGCCACAACGGTCGGAACGAGAAACCTCATTGCCGCGGCCCGCGCCAATGGAATTAGACGCTTTATTTTTGTTTCTTCTCTCTGCGTTTTGTTTCCAAAGAAAGGCCCTTATGCTCGCTCCAAGATCGAGGCCGAAGAGGCCGTAATGCACTCCGGCTTAGAGTGGACCATTCTCCGGCCCGATACGATTGTCGGCCCGGGGGCGAAAGACCTCGGGAGAACCTTGCGGATTTGGAGAAGGGCGAGATGCATTCCGGTCATTGGAGATGGAACCTACACCAGCCAGCCGATCCATGTCGATGATGTTTGCGCCGCTCTTTGCAAGGCGCTTGAAACGCCGGCCTCGGCAGGCCGAGCAATCTCGGTGGCAGGCAATGATCTCGTCTCGTTCAACGAATTCGCGCGGCGGTTTTGTCGCTTGATCCGGAAAGATCGATGTCGCTTCGTCCACATTCCGAAGTCAGCCGTCTACCCGCTCGCCTGGATGGCATCGCTTATCCACCCACAATGGGGCCTGAACGCCGAGCGTGTGGACATCATTACCACTTCACATTCGGTCGACCTTTCTCTGATGAGAGATTTGCTCCGGATCAACCCGATGCCGTTCGAAGAAGCGGTCTCCCTCACCACGATGGAATAAGGCGCACCTCAACAGATCCAATGAACATCATTCGATCGGCAGTGAAGTTTCCGGGGCTGGAAAGGCAAGATTTAAAAGGCTGGATTCGGCCCCTACGGGGCGGAGGAGAACTGCTTTAATCGTGTAAGATGTTCCTCAGCCTCTTCTCTCCATCGAGGATCCCGCTGCTGGCCTAGAAATCGCTCTAGCAACGCCACGGCTTCCTTTCCCTTTCCTTCCTGATCATAGAGCAAGGCGAGGTTGTAGAGGGCACGCGGCTGATTCGGATGTGCGTGGAGGACTGCTTCATAAATCTCTTTTGCCTTTGTGGTCTCTCCCCGTTCGATATGCAGATGGGCAAGGTTTAATCGGGTGGGAAGGTGATCCGGGTCGATTTCCAAAGCCTTCTGATAGGCATTGAACTCCTCGTCGAGGAGACCTTTGAAATTATAGACTAATGCAATATTGTAATAAGCCCGGACATACCGGGGATCGGCGGCGAGAACCTTCTGAAATTCCAGAAAGGCGAGATCATACTGCGCGCTCCGAAGATAGGAGACCCCGAGATCGTTTCTGGCGCGGAGATCCTCCGGGTGGTCTTTCAAATGTTCCAGGTAAAAGCGAACCGCGTCGGCATGATCTTCCCGTACGGTCGCCTCCAGCCCCCGCTGGTGCAGGCTGGAAGCGCACGAGGCGAGAACCATACATGAGCAAAACAAAACGGCGGCTTTGCATCTCCCGGAAAAGAGTCCGAATCGTAATATTGTTCGAAGCACGCGCTGAAACATCTTCTTCGCCCTTACTTTAGACGATCTTCTTCCCGTTTCAATTTCTCTAGCATCTCGTCCGATAGCGTGAATAAAGCCCCCACCCGCTCCTTGTAACGCTCCACCGCCTCATCGAGGACCGCCAGGCCCTCTTCCAGGGCTCGAATCTGGCGGTCGATCGGCTCTTTTTCAATTCCTCTGGGGAATCCCTGAACCCGCGCCAGGGTCTGTTTGATCTTGAGCTCCTCCCGAAGAACCCGTCTCTCTTCTTCTATTTCTTTTCTTTTTTTATCGAGTGTTTCCGCATCATTTCGAAGTAAAACCGCCATCTCCCTCATCTCGATCAGGGAGGCTTCCTCCATGTCGGGCAGCTCAATCTTCGGAAGCGCGGTGATATGAAGCGATCGGGGTCGCCGCAGATTCTCTCTCATTTGCATTTTAGCCAGCATCGAGCGATGAATTTCGTCGGCCCGCTCCTGCTCCCCCCGTCGCACGGATGCTTCCGCCTCGCGAAGAAGCGACGCGATCTCCTCTCCGATCAGATCGTAGAGAAGCTGGGCCTTTTTCTCCCGCTCGGATTGGAGCGTCTGCTCCAATTTCTTTAACTCTCGCCGATCAAGGAGCATTTCCCTCAAGCGGGAGAGAAGCGCTTCGAGGCGGATCTGATCGAGAACGCCGGCTCTCCTTTGCGACTTGAGCGCCTGCACTTCACGAGAGATCTCCTCCGATTGCCGCGCCGACCGATCGAGATGATTCAACACCTGCTGGAACGTCGTATCGAGGGCGCGGATCTCCGAGATGAGCGCGTCGGATCGCTCCGCCGCGGCGGAATCTCCGACGGAGATCGTCATGCTCCCCCATATCAGACCAAAAAGAACGCCGCACCGCAGAAGTCCATGAATGGCTCCGCTAATCCAACAGCCCATACTTGCGCATCTTGTACTGGAGCGAGCTGCGGTGCAGGCGGAGCATCCTGGCCGCCTGTGTCTGATTTCCCGCCGTCTCCTCCAGTGTCTTCTTGATGATGTCACGCTCTAGCATCTCCAAGCGCTCGGTCAGGCCCAATTCGGCCCCCTCCCCGTTCGATTCCGTCGGCGTTGAAACCAGCTGGAGTTCCGGGGGAAGATCGCCCGCTCGAATGACCTCCCCCTCCGAAAGAACGGCGGCCCGTTCGATGACGTTCTCCAGCTCCCGCACGTTCCCGGGCCATGGATAGAGGGAGAGCAGATCGAGGGCTTCCGGGGCCATTTCGAGCTTCTTATGAAGCTCACGACTAAACTTTTGCAAGAAGTAAGCCGTCAGTTCCGGTATATCTCCATGCCTTTCTCTGAGCGGCGGGAGATGGATTTCAATCACCCGGATTCGGTAATAGAGATCTTCTCGAAAGCGGTGCGCTTGAATTTCCTCTTTTAAATCGCGGTTCGTCGCGGCGATCAAACGCACATCGACCCGGATGGTTTTTGTTCCCCCCACCCGCTGAATTTCCCGCTCCTGTAAAAACCGCAGGAGCTTGACCTGAAGGGAGAGGGGAAGCTCGCCGATCTCGTCGAGAAATAAGGTCCCCCCCTCGGCCAACTCCAGCCAGCCTTTCTTCTGGGCCGCGGCGCCCGTAAACGCCCCCTTCTCATATCCGAAGAGCTCGCTCTCCAGGAGATTCTCAGGGATCGCCCCGCAATTGACCGCGATGAACGGGCCGGCATGATGCGCGCTCATCCGGTGGGTCTCTCTGGCGACCAGCTCCTTTCCCGTTCCGGTCTCTCCGAGGACCAACACAGGGGAGGGATAGGGAGCGACCTTTTCAATGAGCCGATAGACTTGCTGCATCCGCTCCGAGCGGCCCACCATCCGTCCGACGGTGTGATTGAGTATTTCTTTCAGGTACCGGTTCTCCGTCAGCAGTCTTCGTTGCTCCAACGCCTTCTCCACCCGTGCTTCGATTTCCGTCAGTGAAAATGGCTTGAGGATGTAGTCGAACGCCCCCTGACGCATCGCTTCCACCGCGGTCTCCACCGTTCCGAACGCCGTGACCATCAACACCGGGGTCTGGGGCGACCTTTTTTTGACCTCGCAAAGGACCTGGAGTCCGCCGACCTCCCCCATCTGAAGATCGGTAATCACCAGATCAATCTCCGTCTCGTTGAAGCGCTCCAGCGCCTCCGCGCCGCTCCCCGCTTCGATGACTTCATGTCCTTTTTCAGAGAAAAGACGGACCAACGACCGCCGCATCGCCTCTTTGTCTTCCGCAATCAACATCCGAATCATCGTTCACTCCGCTATGAAATCAGGGTGGGTGTTTCTATCGGTTCCTGCAGAGGGATCTGAACGATGAAGGTCGTCCCCTTCCCTTCGCCGGTTTCAAAGGTCAGGCTTCCGCCGTGCCCGCGGATGATCCGCTCTGAAATCGCGAGGCCCAGCCCCGTTCCCCCCTGCTTTGTCGTAAAAAAAGGACGAAAGATTTTATCCCGGTGCTCCGATGAAATCCCGGGGCCGGTGTCCGAGACGCGCAGGACGAGATACCGATGTACAATTTCGGCATCAATGCCGAGCTCCCCCTCTTCCCCCATCGCCTGGAATGCGTTCTGGATTAAATTGAGGAGGACCCGCCGGAACTCAATCGGATCGACCGGCGCTTCGGGGAAGGAAGGAGGAATGTTATTCCGGACGACGACCCGCTCCGGCCTTCCGGACGGCGCGGCCAGCGAGAGGGCCGCATCGACAATCTCCCGAAGATCGCTCTTTTCAATACGAAGCAGCGGCATTCGCGCATAAATCAGAAATTCGGTGACGAAGCGGTTCAGATGCCTGATCTCGGCGACCAGGTCCCGGCTCAATTCCTCAAGGTCTCCCTCACCGGACGGAACATGACCTTGCTCATCGCGACCGGCCCTCCCCTTCACCCTTCGGCTGAGCAGCTCGCCGAGCGCCTGAATCGCGGCGAGCGGATTTCGGATCTCATGCGCCATCCCCGCCGAGAGCTCGCCGAGAATCGCCATCTGCCGCTTTAACGCGATCTCCTCTTGCAGGTTTTTCACCTCCGTGAGGTCGGCAAAAACCGCGGTGGCGCCGATTTCTCTTCCTCCCCCATTTTTAATCGGCGAAGCCATCGCACCGATCCAACGTTTCCCCCCCGATGGATCTTCGACCGGGGATTCTTCCCAGGCCGCCTCCCTTCCGGTGGTCACCGTGGTCATGATGATTTTCTCCAAAGGAGCGCAGACGCCGAGCGCCCCCTGAACCGGCCGATCAAGCAGGCTCAATGAGGAGAGGCCGAGTATCTTCTCGGCGGCCGGATTACACGAAGTGATCTCTCCTTTCAGGTTCACCCCCAAGACCCCGCTCGGGATGCTTTTCAGGAGCGTTTGGCTGTATCCTTCAAGGACCTCCGCGCGGGTTCGTTCTTCGTCGTACATTCGACGGAGCAATGCGTCTTTTGTCCGGATCTGATCAATCATCCGGTTAAAATGTTTTCCGAGGTCGCCCAGCTCGTCGTTTCGATTTAAATCGACCGTCGGGTAGCCCTCCTCATTTCCAAGCTCCTCGGTCGCGGAAGTCAGTGTCTGTATCGGACGGATGATCGATTGGGAGATCAGAAAACTGATCAGGAGGATCAATCCTCCGCTGGCAAGGGTGATTCCGATGAACTGGCGGCGGACCCGATCCATGATCTGCATGAAATCGACCCCCACTTCGACCCCGACTCCCGCAATGATCGCTCCCTGCTCATCCTTTAAGGGGGCATAACCGGCTTTATAAAACCGCCCGTCCCGTCCCCGGTAGAGAATGGACGAGACCGCCTGTCCGCGCCATACCTGACCAAGCTCATAGGCGTCGATCTGGAGGAGCAGATCCTCTTCTCCGATCGCTTGCGTTCCATCTAAATCGACGATGACCCTGTTTTGACGATTAAAAAGATGGATGTCTTTCACCTGAGCGGCCTCTCGAATCTTTTCCAACTCCCCCAGGATCAGCCGATAAAGAGAAGTGTCTTCATCCCCGGGCTGAATTCTCAAAATGAAAGCGGGATTCACCGTTCTCGAAGTCAGATCAGCCACCCCGATCAAGCGTCGGGACAATTCCGCGTCGAGTGCCTCGCTTGCAGAGGAGAAGAAAAGCCATCCGCTGAGGGAAAAAACGAGCACGATTAAAAAAATATAGGGGATGATGAACTTAAAAAAGAGCCGGCTGCGGAAAATCGGCCGCTTCATCTGAACAGTTCGGGAAAGCGCCGGCATCTTCGGCCCGCAATAAAAGTGTTTGTCATTGTTTGCTTTCCGGTTGTTGGCGATGTTTTTTTTCTTCGATGCTCCGGATCTTGGCTTTTAATACGCGAAGCGCAATCGGCTTTGCCAGAAATGCCGCTGCGCCCCATTTGATTGCCCGGTCTTGTATCTCCGGAGCGTCTCGCGCCGTCATCACAATGGTTGAAAGTCGCGGGTGGATTTCTCGGATCTCTTTCAATAGCTCAAGGCCGTTGTAATCGGGTAAGCCGACATCCAAAATAAGAAAGTCGATTGAAGAAACATCTAATATTCGCCAGGCGTCCGCTCCGCTACCCGCTTCCATCACTTCATACCCTTCGCGGCGAAGGCTGATTGCGATGTTTTTCTGCAAAACCGGTTCATCCTCGACAATTAAGATTTTATTTTTCAAGATGATGTTTCTCTCCCTCACTATCCCAAGGTTCAATGCCCTTTCAGCGCTACAGCGAAGGGCAAATATAATGCCGAAGCGCCGGACGAGGCATATTGATATATTCACCTGTAAATACGCAGAAAAATAATCGTTTACTTTTAGCCGTCGGAATTGTTCCGGGTCAATTCACCCACGATGGGGGATTTGCCCCACGACTTGGGGGAAATGTCCCAATGGTCGATCAACAACAAATCCGGGTGTTACCTTCAGGTTGAATTCGAACGCCCAGAATTGCGATGAATCGATGACCGCTGGAAAAGTCGATCGTGTTTGGAACATAAATTGCTATTCTCATGTTCTTAAGCGCATTGACTCGTTGCCGGCAATGGGCTAGATTAATCGGAGATTTTGAAGTGACTCGGATCTATTTCCTCTACCCGCGTTTAAAGTCTAATGGCGATTGAAAAAAAACGTTCATTTAATCTGCTCCGCCGGTTCGCGCTTCTGAGTTTCCTCTCCATTGGCCTGATCACAGCCGTCTCTTCTTTTCTCCTCTCGAACTTTCTTACGCACAACATGCTCCAGCGCGACGCCGTCGTGACGATGGAGTTTGTCCAGACCATCGCGCAAGCGGAGAACACGCGAAGCTATTTCGAGACGGATGATCCCGGAAAAACGAAAACCGTTTTCGAGGCCTTCTTCAAGCAGATTGCCACCATGCCGGAGGTGGTCCGGGCGAATGTTTACAACAGCAACGGATCGATTCTCTGGTCGGATGACGATCGCTTCATCGGCCATCGTTTCAGCCCCAACCCCCAATTGGAGACGGCGCTTTCGGGAAAACTGGCCGTCACGAGCGGGACTTCCGGGAAATCATCAAAACCGGAGCACGTTTTCGATCAGGAGGTTCCCTTTTTCGCCGAGATTTATATCCCCATTTGGAACATCAGGGAGAACAAAGTCGTCGGAGTGGTAGAAGTTTACAAAGTTCCGCTCACCCTCTTTCATGCCATCAAACAGGGAAACCGGCTGGTCTGGTTGAGCGCCGGTTTAGGAGGCCTCTTTCTCTATGCCTCTCTTTTTTGGATCGTCCGCCGCGCGGCGCAAGTCATTCGGCGTCAGCAGGAGCAGCTCGTCGAATCCGAAACGATGGCCGCCATCGGAGAGATGGCTTCGGCCGTGGCCCACGGCATCCGGAATCCGCTCGCCTCCATCCGCTCCTCCGCGGAGGTGGCATTGGAAGAGAGCCCCCCTTTTCGCGCCACCGCCGAGGAGATCATTCATGAGACGGACCGCATTGAGGATTGGATCCGAGAACTGCTCGTCTACTCCAAGCCGCCGAGCGGGAATCCCGCCTCCATTCAAATCAACGGCCTGATCCAATCGACGCTCGACTCCCTTGATCGGGAGATAAAAAAAAGGAACGTGAAGCTGACGCAAAAGCTCGATCCGGCTTCTCCCCTCGTCCACGCGGATGAGGGATTGATGCGCCACGTCCTCATCAGCCTGATCGCCAATTCACTCGATGCCATGCCGGACGGGGGGGAGCTAACCGTGTCGAGCCGAATCGAGAAAAGCGACAGCCGGGTGGAGGTCGTGATTAAAGACACCGGGTGCGGCATCCCGATCGAGCAGATGGACAAGATTTTTAAACCGTTTTATACGACGAAATCAAAGGGGATGGGGGTTGGACTCTCGCTGGCCAAACGGATCATCGAGCGGCACGGCGGAATCTTGCGGCTGGAAAGCGAAGCGGCGGTTGGAACCACGGTTTTTATGCACATTCCATTAGCGAGGTAGATCGATGTCGTACGCCACGCTCATCATTGAAGATGAAACGACGCTGGCAAGAAACATGAAGACGTATCTGGAACGCTATGGATACGAGGTCCGAATCGCCCAGAGCGCCGAGGAAGGATTCCAGCAGCTCGATTCGTTTAAGCCGGACGTCATCTTACTCGATCTACAGCTGCCGGGAATGAGCGGCCTTGACGCCCTCGCTCGGATAAAGGAACGCGACGCGCAGGTGAAGATCGTCATCATCACCGCACATGGGAACATTGAAACGGCAGTCGACGCGATGAAGGCCGGCGCTTATGACTTTATGAATAAACCACTGGTCCTCGCGAAACTGAAGGTCCTCCTGGACAAGGCGGTCGGCCAGTCCAAGCTGGAAGGGACCCTCTCTTATTACAGAGAAAAAGAAGCGGGTGAAAGCACCCTTTCCGCCCTGATTGGAGAGTCGCCCCCCATGCGCTCCTTGAAACATCAGATCGAGCAAATCATCGATTCGGAGCGGAAGTTGACGGAAGGAGACCCGCCGGCGGTTCTGATCACCGGTGAGACCGGCACGGGAAAAGAGCTGGCGGCCCGGGCGCTTCATTATAACGGTCCGCGAAAAAACGGCCCTTTCATCGAGATTAATTGCGCCTCCATTCCGACCCACCTTTTGGAGGCGGAGCTCTTCGGTTATGAACGAGGCGCCTTCACCGACGCGAAAGAGAAGAAGATCGGCCTTTTCCAGGCGGCGGAAGGAGGAACCCTCTTTTTAGATGAGATCGGGGAAATTGAAATTTCCCTTCAAGCCAAATTGCTCAAAGCGCTTGAAGACAAAGTGATCCGCCGCATCGGGAATATTCGAGAACAGAAGGTCGACGTCCGCATCGTCACCGCGACAAACCAATCACTGGAAGAAGCCGTCCGCCAAGGACGATTCCGCTCCGACCTTTTTTTTCGCCTTCGAATTATCAATCTGGAGCTTCCTCCCCTCCGCAGCCGCGGGAATGACATCCTGCTTCTTGCAGATCATTTTTTAACGATTCAATCGCGGCGCTACGGGAAACAAGGAATGCGCTTTAGCCCCGAAGCGGAAAAAGTGCTCCTCAATTATTCCTGGCCCGGCAACGTGAGAGAACTTCGGAACATGATTGAACAGACTGTCCTCCTCTCCCGTGACAGCGTTATCGCACCGGAGCAGCTCTCGCTCCTTACCGGTCTTATCAAAATGAATCAGGTCGATCGGCAAAAGGAAAATATGGACCGTTTCCCCCTTCCTCTCCAGGGCATTTCATTGGAAAAGGTGGAGCGCGACTTTGTCCTTCAGGCTCTTGAGCAAACTTCCTGGAATGTCACACAGGCAGCAAAGCTCCTGGGACTGACCCGCGATACGCTCCGATACCGGATGGATAAGTATAAACTTGAGCCCTCTTCTTCTTAATAGAACTCCGGTCCACATCTAAGCGGAACCGCCTTGATTCTTTCGCTGAAAAATTTACCAGTCCACCTGGACGGCCCGCACCCCCTGCATCAATAAATGGCTCAGCCGCCTAAAATTCCTCCTCGACGGATGAATTTTAGGCGGCTCCACGCACACAACATTCCTGTGAATGGGGCAATCCCCCCGTTTCGCAGCGATATCACCCAATGCTCCCGAAGAACGCTCCGATACACCCACGAGCGGTATAGTCCTTTTCTTAAAGATTTCAATCGGATCAACAATTGATCTTGATTTTCTCCCATTTTGGCATCCGGTTTGCTCTATACGGCGGCGTGATTGGAGTAATCGTAATTGAACCAAATCCAATCACCAAATCAAAAAACTGTATTCTGAAAAAGAAGGAGAATCCAATGTTCGATCTCTATTTTGGTTTTGGGGCAATTGTGTTGTTCGCGTTTTTCTACGTCAACCTCGCTTGGGCTCTGCTCTCGGCCCATACCCCTCCGCCCGGCATCATCGGGAATGACGGCAAGCCGGAACGGATCATTTCAGAGGTTTACACACGGGAGCAGGGAGTATCTGTTCTCAATGCCACACTTCGAGTTCCAGAGATGAAGAAGCAGACGGCTTCATCGAATCGCTGACGGCAATTCATCGTGAACGAAGGGAATGTAGAGGCAACTCGGCTTGTCGGCCAACGCCGAGGAGGATGGGGCCCCATCCTCCTCCGTTATGAACGGACCACGGAACACAGACGAAACATACAATGCCTAATTCGGCTTCCCTAAATATCAATCGTCATTGACGCTACATGCTTGAGTGGTATTATTTGAATTAACAATTGTATTTTGCTCCGATAATAGCACCCCTGACCGAAAGGCAGGCCCGCAAAGTCATTGGCCTACGTCTTGCCCAAGAAAGCAAGATATGGCATGAAGGACCGCCGAAGAGCTAAAAAGACGATCCCTATGCTCTTATCGGCAGAGTGTAGGGATTTTTATTTGTGGAGGAAGCAAAAGTGACGGACAGACGTTCACACCCGAGAAGGGCCATGACCGGTTGGGTTGAAATATGGGGACAGGGAGCCGATGACACTCTCAGTGGCTATGTAAGCAATGTCAGTTTGGGTGGTATCGCCGTTTACACCAAAGAGATCCTCTCGCCCGGCACCACAGTCCTGATTACAATACATTTTTTCGGCAAGCAGCGCCTAGAATCAGTAAGGGCAATCCGAGGGGAGGTTGTCTCTTCTCTGAAATTGGATAAAAACTTTCAATTAGGCATCCGCTTTCTAGAACCGATCTCAAAAGAAAATGGATCAGCTCTGTTTACATATCTTACTGAATAGTTAAGGCAACGAGATTCGAGGGGGGTTCATAACAGAAGAACATACACATCAGTCAACACGTTTGAGCTTAAAAGGAACTCTCATCTGGAATTACGACGACGGCAGTGATTCTTTTGACGGTCAGATCATCACTTTAACTCCCGCCGGCGTGGGACTTCATGCGACCAGGCCGATCCCGTCTGATACGCGAGTGCAAACCATTCTTACTTTTATGAATTCAGAAGGGAGAGAATACAGCGAATCAGTTTATGCGTGGGTGGTATGGCAACCTGTATTCATTTGGTTGAAGTCCAAGACGACTCACAAAACCATCGGGTCAGCTCTTGTACAGGAAGCGGTCGGTATTACAAACCCCATTGAGTAGGGAGGAAGCGATGCAAGAGATCATCAAACCGTTTCTGTTGTTCTCCGTGATCACGGCATTCTGGGCTTCGACCGCTCAGGCGGCCATCGACATTTCTTTCAAGAATCCGGAACGCTACACCGATGCGGGACGCTACCTGGGCGATCGGGTCTCCGAGCAGGTCATTCAAGAGCTTAAAGAATACCCGGAATCGCTTGGAGAGCGTTATCTCAAACCGAACCAGAGTCTAAAAATCGAAATCCTTGATATCGACCTCGCCGGCTGCTATGAGCCGTTTCACCAGGGCGGGTTTTCGGATGTGCGGATTTTGCGCGAGGTGACCTGGCCGCGGATCAAAGTCCGTTATGCCCTGGAGGAAAACGGCGAGGTCACGCTCCAAAAAAATGTCACTGAAATCTCAAAAACAAAGGTTCTAAGATCGTCCACGAAGGCCAGCCACCACCTTATTCTTGCCATCCAACGGTCGAATTCTACACTTTAATTTAACAATAAATAACGGGATTCTGATTCTCCAAATCCGATGTTGCAATTCGACCGACGATTGAGCCGACGACAGCCAAGATAATAAGACCAGTGAGATATAGTAGAACCAGAGGAAGAGGAATCCGCTCAACGCCCCGTAGAGAACGGTATAGCTTCGCGCCACCGAGATATACCATTCGAAAAACCTCTTCGAGAATTCGAGGAGGATCGATAAGTTGTCGATCATTAGCGGGATTGACCGAAAAATGGAACTGTTAATTTCTCAAAAGATTTTTGAAGATTTTTTCTTTGCAAAAACGATCGCCCTTATTGGTTCTTCCAGTTCGAGGGGTTTTGTGGAGTGACTGGGGATCGGAACATCGGATTGTGAACATGCTGAATAGGATGGGTCATTCGGATCCGATTTTAAGGTCCACAAAAATGATCGAAAATGCGTGTTAACGGAGATTAGACGGTGGAAGGGGTGGGTTCCACCTTGGTTTCGCTCTTCTCCCATCCCCATTCGCCAAGCAGCCGGAGCGCCGCCTCGCGCTCCGGAATGTAGAGGGCCACCGAAGCGATATCCCCATCACGCGGCGTATAGCTCAGAGACATCGGAAAGATCTTCTCTCCCCGCCGGGTCGCCAGGATTACGAACCGCTCGCCGTTCTTAGAGAGCGCGCTCTTGGCCGCAGCGGCCAGATCCTCCGCCTCTCTTGAGGGACGAAAGACCAGCCTCTCCACCACCGCATCCTTGTGCCGGAATCGGACATCCCAGCGCTCCGTTTCGTGGGGGCCGTCAAAAAGGACCTCCGCTCCCTGCCGCTGAACATATTCCGGTGTTTTCCCCCCTTCCAACGCGTCCACGGCGACATATCCTTTCGGAACCTCAAAGAACTCATTGGCTTGCCCGACGAACATGCTGTTGAGGTGTTCGTTCGAGGTAACCCCGACGGCGACGCCGACCAACTCGAATTGAGCCCGAAGCAGCGTCCGCTCCTCGAGCGCGTTCCCGAAAACAACCGGAAAGCCGGCCTCCTCCGCTTGTCGGCAGAATTTCGGATCGGAGTCGAGAAAAACGACCGGCAGTCCCGCGTCTCGAAGCTCGGCGCCGAGCACCAGCCCCAGTCCATGCGCCCCCAGGATGGCAACCCGATCCCTTCCGGGAAGCCGCAGCCCGAGGAGCGTCGCCACCGGTCGCGCGGTGAACCCTGCGAGAAGGACCGTTCCGGCGATGGTCAAGAACACCAGCGCCCGCAGTCCCGTGCTTCCCGGCATCCCGTTGCTCTCCATCGTAGCGGCGGTGAGGGTTGCAAGGGCCGCCGCCACGATGCCGCGGGGCGCGACCCAGGAGATAAAGAATCTCTCTTGCAGAGAGAGATTCGATCCCCTCGTTGAAAACCAGACGCCCAGCGGACGGACGGCAAAAATCAGCGCTCCCAGAACACCGAGACCTTGCCAGCCGAGGCCGCGCACATCCTCCAGACGGATATCCGCGGAAAGGAGAATGAAGAGAAGCCCCACCAGGAGCACGGTTAATTGATCTTTGAATTCGCGCAAGTCCCGGTCAACGGGGATTTGCGAGTTTCCGACGACGACTCCCGCGATCGTGACGGCGAAAATGCCGCTATGGGGAACGACATGGTCGCAGCCGTGAAAGATCAGAACGGCGGAGGCGAGGGCGAAAATATTCTCGTGTCCGTGCGGCACCACGCGCCTAAAGCGAAGCAGCCGGCCGATCAAGAACCCGCCCGCCATCCCGGACAGGACTCCGAAGCCGAGACGGAGAAGGGTGGTGGCCAACCCGCTCATGACGGTTTTCGCCTCCGGTGTCAAGACAATATCGAACACCAGCACCGCCAAGATCACCCCGATCGGGTCGATCAGGACCCCCTCGGCCTCGAGAATGGTTTTGATCTTCGGCCGAAGACGCATCTCGCGGACCAGCGGGGTGACGACAGTCGGACCGGTGACAACGACGAGGCTCCCGAATAAAAAGGCGAGATCCCAGGACCATCCAAGCAGGGCGCGTACGGCGACCGTTCCCCCGATCAGGCTCACCAGCGCGCCCCAGGTGATCAGCCTTCGGATCGGCAGTTCCTCCCGGCGAAGCCGGGAGAAGACCAGATTCAATCCCCCCTCGAAGAGGATGATCGCAACGGCAAAGTCGACGATCCCGAAAAGCCCGGCGCCCAGGGCGCGCGGCTTCACCCAATTGAGCGCCTCCGGTCCGAGAAGAACGCCAAGAGCGAGAAGCAGAACGATTCCGGGAATCCGCAGGTGCCGGCTAACGCTCTGGGCAAAAACACCCGCCGCCAACGCGACGGCAATAATAAGACCGATATGAGCGGTGTCCATGAAAACTTCTCATAAAGATATTGGAACAGATTTTTTCCAAAGAGCGGAGCGCTCTCCATCATATCCCCTCCGGAAGGAAGAGATTAAGGATTTTAGCACAAGCCGAGGGGGTAAGCTTCCCAAAAATGGGCGATTATCGGAAAAATGTTGCGGTTTGGGAACGTGGTGAAGGGAGGGGATGCGCCGTCGGCAGGGGGGAAATCACATTTTGTAAAACAGGCAGACTTACTTTTTTTGGAGGGAAGAATCGATTTCATAGCCGCTTCCGGACTGTTTTGCCCGATACATCGCTTCGTCTGCACGGCGGATGAGGGTCAGGGCCTCTTTGCCATGCTCGGGAAAGAGAACCATCCCGACACTGGCATAAACGAAAAGAGAACCTCCATCCAGGACAAAGGGCTCTTCAAGCGCCGTCCGAATTTTTCGGATCGCGGCGGGTCCCCCTTCACGGTTCACATTCGGCAATATCACGGCAAACTCATCTCCCCCAATCCGCGCGACGGTATCCGAGTCTCGGAGCGCCCGCTTCAGGCGCACTCCGACCTCTTGCAGGACGGCGTCCCCGACCGGATGGCCCAATGAATCATTGATCTCTTTGAATCGATCGAGATCGATGATCAAAAGCCCGAAGGACCCCTTTTCTCTTTGCGCGGCGAGGAGAGTATGGTTGAGCCGATCGAGGAACAGGGTCCGATTCGGAAGATTCGTCAACGGATCGTGCGTGGCAAGGTATTCCAGATTGGCCGTTTGCATTTTGCGATCGCTGATATCCCGGGCGATGGTCGAGAGAAACTCGACCTCTCCCCCCGACGTTCGATGGGCGAGGATCACTTGCGATACAGGCACCTCCCGCCCCGAGCGATCGATCAATGCCGTCTCCCCGCTCCACGATCCATGACGAATGGCCGATGGAATCGCTTCCCCGATAAGAAGCGTTCGGGTCCATTCCGGGACGACATCAGACAATTTAATAACAGGGAGGGGTCCGTCAGACTGAAGCCCAAGCAGCGTTCGACCGGTTTTGTTTAGATAAACGATCTCGCCATCGGCATTGGTAATCGCGACCAAATCGGTGGTCTCTTCCAGCGTTGCGACCAACCGCATCCGCTCCTCCTCTAAGCGCATCCGCGGGGTGATATCTTTTCCCGTGGAAACATAGCGGACAATGGCCCCCTCCGCATTGATAAGCGGCGTGATCGTTTTCTCTTCGTAATAAATCGAGCCGTCTCTTCTCCGGTTAATCAGCACCCCTCGAAACACGCGCCCCGCTCGAATCGTATCCCAGAGCTGCTTGTAAAACGCCGCGTCCTGCTTTCCCGATTTGACCAGTCGCGGCGTTTTTCCGACCGCTTCCTGTTTGCTGAAGCCGGTCTGCTTTTCGAAGGCCGGGTTGACATATTCGATCCGGCCCGCAGGGTCGGTGATGACAACCGAATCGGCGGTCTGCTCCACGACACTCGAGAGGATCTTTCCCTCCTTTTCATCTCGCCATATCGGTTCGATCCCCTTCTGCCCAGCCTGAACAGAAGATTCCTCGATGAGATCAACCTCCTTGAGAAGTCGTTCTCTTTTTGAATGTTTCTTCATGATGCACGATCCTATTTTTTACGCTGATCCGGCACTCATATTGAATATTTTCTCGCACCTCCCTGAAAAAGGGCAACCCCCCATATGGGGTATTGCGATGAAGACACCCCTTCCGTTCTTTGCAATGAAATACCACTTTCGGGGGGTTGTCCCCTTGCCGCCGCCTGGGTCAAAATGGCAAGAGGTGATGGATGATCTATCCTTACGAGCATTAGAATCGTTGAACCTTCGAGAAAGGAAATAACATGAAAGAGCTGCAAAAAGAATCGATGACGATCTCCTGGACCTCCGGCGTCCAACTTACCGTAGCGGTCCGCGGCCACCGGCTGATCATCGATCAGCCGAAGGAGGAGGGGGGCGACGATCAGGGAATCACGCCGGTTGAAATGTTCATCGCCTCGCTCGGTGCCTGCATCGGCTACTTCGCCGTCCGCTTCTGCCGGCGCCACAACCTCCCGACGGAGGGGCTCGCGGTGGCGGTGTCGTGGGATTACGCCGAGCAGCCGCACCGGATCGGGGCGATCAGCACGCGGGTCAATCTGCCGAAGGGGTTTCCCGCGGCAATGAAAGACCGGCTTCAGAAGGTCGTGGAGGGGTGCACCATTCACAACTCGCTGACCCATCCGCCGCAGATCGAAGTTCTGCTTCAGGAAGGTTGACCGGATCGGCAGGGTGATTGAAGCGAACTCGATAAGGGAGGTTAAATTGAACAAAACAGGTTACATCCGATGGTTTAATGAGATCGGGATCAACGATGTCCCCCTCGTCGGCGGGAAAAACGCGTCGCTCGGAGAGATGGTTCGGGAGCTGTCGGCCAAGGGGGTGAAAGTCCCGAACGGATTCGCCGTCACCGCCGAAGCCTACCGTTATTTCTTGCTGGAGGCGAAGCTCGATCAAAAGATCGCGGAGACTCTCCGCGGCCTCGACACCCACAACATCGGCGATCTTCGCCGGAGGGGTCTTCAGATCCGCCAGGCGATCCTCTCGGCCACCCTCCCCGCGGATCTCGAAGAAGAAATGATTGCGGCGTATGACGACCTCAGCGAGGAGGCTCCCCACCCGCTCGACGTCGCCGTCCGAAGCAGCGCGACGGCGGAGGATCTCCCCGACGCCAGCTTCGCCGGCCAGCAGGAGACCTATCTAAATGTGCAGGGGCACGCGGCGCTCCTTGACAGCTGCAAACGCTGCTTCGCTTCCCTTTTTACCGACCGCGCCATCTCCTACCGGGCCGACAAAGGTTTTGATTCGCTGAAGATCGCCCTTTCCATCGGGGTCCAGCGCATGGTCCGCTCCGACCTCGCCGCCTCCGGCGTGATGTTCTCGATCGACACCGAAACCGGCTTCAAAAACGCCGTCCTCATCAACGCCGCCTATGGTCTGGGAGAAAATGTCGTCCAGGGCTCGGTCAATCCCGATGAATACACCGTCTTCAAGCCGACCCTGCTTCACGGTTTCCGACCCATTCTTCAGAAAATCGCCGGAAATAAGGAATTCAAATTGGTATACGACATCGGGGGGGGAAAGATGACGAAGAACATCCCGGTCCCGGCGGACGACCGGATTCGCTTCGCTCTGACCGACGAGGAGATCCTCACCCTCGCCCGCTGGGCCTGCGTGATCGAAGACCATTACAGCGCCAAAGCCGGACGCGAAACCCCGATGGACATGGAGTGGGCGAAAGACGGTTTGACCGGCGAGCTCTTCATCGTCCAGGCCCGCCCGGAGACGGTCCAGTCGCAGCGGGACCGGAATGTCATGGAGATCTACCGGCTCAAGAAACGGGGACAGATCCTCGTCACCGGCCGGAGCGTGGGGGAGAAGATCGCGACCGGCAAAGCGCACGTCATCAAGAATGTGCAACAGCTGCATCAATTCAACGCCGGCGAGATCTTGGTGACCGACAAGACCGATCCCGATTGGGAGCCGATCATGAAGAGGGCGGCGGCGATCATCACCAACCGGGGAGGACGGACGGCGCACGCCGCGATTGTCAGCCGCGAATTGGGGCTCCCCGCCATCGTCGGGGCGGAGCGGGCAACCGAGGTATTAAAGGACGGCCAAGAAATCACCGTCTCCTGCGCCGAGGGAGAAACCGGATTTGTCTATGAGGGAAAACTCCCCTTCGACATCGACCGGATCGATCTCAAAGGAATCGGCCGGCCGAGAACGAAGGTCATGATGAACGTCGCCAATCCCCAGGAGGCGTTCGGCCTCTCGTTCATCCCGAACGACGGCGTCGGGCTGGCGCGGGAAGAGTTCATCATCAGCAACTATATTCAAATCCACCCGATGGCGCTGATCGACTACGACAAACTGGAAGACCCCTCGGTCAAAACCGAAATCGATCGATTGACCGCGGGATATGCCGACAAGCCGCAATTCTTCATCGACAAGCTCGCGCAGGGGGTGGCGATGATCGGGGCGGCCTTCTACCCGAACGACGTCATCGTGCGGCTCAGCGATTTTAAGACGAACGAATATGCCAACCTGATCGGCGGGAAAAAATACGAGCCGACCGAGGAAAACCCGATGCTCGGCTTCCGCGGCGCCTCGCGTTACTATCACCCGAAATACCGGGACGGATTTGCGCTCGAGTGCCGGGCGATGAAAAAGGTTCGGGATGAGATGGGGCTGAAGAATGTGAAGCTGATGGTCCCCTTCTGCAGGACGGTGGAGGAGGGGAAGAAGGTCATCGCCGAGATGCGCAAACACGGCCTCCAGCAAGGCAAGGACGGGCTGGAAATCTACGTCATGTGCGAGATCCCGAGCAATGTTCTCCTCGCCGAGCAGTTCGCCGAGCTCTTCGACGGTTTCTCGATCGGCTCAAACGACCTGACGCAGTTGGTCTTGGGAGTCGATCGCGATTCGGCGATCGTGGCGTCGATCTTCGACGAACGCAATCCGGCGGTCAAAAAAATGATCGCCACGGTCATCCGCGCGGCGAAAGCCAAAGACCGGAAGATCGGCATCTGCGGCCAGGCCCCCAGCGACTATCCGGAGTTCGCCCGGTTTCTGGTCGAGGAAGGGATCGACAGCATCTCGCTGAATCCCGATGCGGTGATGAAAACGACCCTGATGATTCTGGAAACCGAACGGGAAGAGGCCGCCTGACGGTGTAGTTTTTCTTCTTACCGACTGGAGGAATGTGAAACGATACAAACGATTGGATCGCGAGCCTGATTCCGTTTCGCCCGACAAAGAAGCGGCCCCGGCGCTCACTTTCCTGGGGGCGACCGGAACCGTTACCGGGTCGAAGTATCTCTTTTCGGCCGGCTCGAAAAAGATTCTGATCGACTGCGGCCTCTTTCAAGGGTTCAAGCAGCTCCGCCTTCGAAACTGGGAAGCCCTTCCGATCGAGCCGAGGGAAATCGACGCGGTGATCCTCACCCACGCCCATCTTGATCACAGCGGCTATTTGCCGCTTCTGGTCCGGGACGGTTTCGCCGGAAAGGTCTATTCCACCCCGGCGACGCGGGACCTCTGCCGGATTCTCCTCCCCGACAGCGGCTATCTTCAAGAAGAGGATGCGGAGTACGCCAACCGCCATCACTTTTCCAAGCATGCCCCGGCCCTCCCGCTTTACACTCGGGAAGACGCGGAGCGCTCGCTTCATTCGTTTCGGACCGTCGAATTCGGCAAGGCGTTCGATCTGGGAGAAGGATTGACGTTCCAATTCCTTCCGGCCGGACACCTCTTGGGCGCCGCGCTCACCTCCCTTCAGTTCAACGGAACCTCGCTTCTCTTCTCCGGAGACCTGGGACGTCCGAACGATCTGCTGATGGCGCCGCCGTCGGTCATTCGAAAGACCGACTATCTCGTGATCGAATCGACCTATGGAGACCGCAGTCACGATCCGGCCGATCCGCAAAAGATTCTCGCCGAGATCATCAACCGGACCGCCGCGCGGGGCGGGGTGGTCGTAATCCCCGCCTTCGCCGTCGGCCGCGCCCAGACCCTTCTCTACGCCATTCATCTTCTGAAAGAAGCGAAGGCGATCCCCGACCTCCCGGTCTTCCTCAACAGCCCGATGGCGATCGAGGCGACCGGCCTCTATTACGAGCACCTCGGCGAACATCGCCTGAACGAGGCGCAATGCCGGGCGATGGTCCGGACCGCGCACCTGGTCCACAGCGTGGAGGAATCGAAACGGGTAAACGCCCTCCGTGATCCGATGATCTTGATCTCGGCGAGCGGAATGGCGACCGGCGGCCGCGTGCTGCATCACCTGAAGACGTTCGCCCCGGACGAGCGAAATACGATCGTCTTCGCCGGATATCAGGCCGGGGGAACCCGGGGCGCCGCGATGGCGGCGGGGGCGAAGACGATCAAGATCCACGGCGAATATATCCCGATTCGAGCGGAGGTGATCGTCCTCGACCAATTCTCGGCGCACGCCGACGCCGACGAAATCCTCGACTGGCTCGGCCGCTTCGCGGTCCCGCCGAAAGAAACCTTCATCACGCACGGCGAGCCGGAAGCGGCCGACGCGCTCAGACACCGAATCGAAGAGAAGGTGCGATGGCGCTGCCGCGTCCCGGACTATTTGGAGTCGGTGGAATTGGGATAACCCTTCCCTGTGATGACGTGGCCATCCGCCCCTCTCCTTCAACGATTGTCCATTCCGTCTACTCCCTTGAACACCCGGACATCCCTGTCATTTGCCTCTTTACAGCCCCCTTTTTAAACCGCCCGTAATTGCTTGCAAAAAAGAAAAGCCGATGCCGCATCTGCCCGGCATCAATCCTGCTCTATCAAAAGGCAAGGGAGCGAACGGCGGGCAGGAAGACGAACCGATGGAGGGTTGCCCGGAAAGCGAGGGTTTGACAAGGAAAGCTCCCCCTCCATCCCACATCTACAGAAGGAAAGAGAGGAGGCGATAAGGTGAGACCGGCCGTGCGGAAAGGAATTCTGAGAGGGACGGGAATCGCACTTGTGCTGATCTTCCTTGCGACAGACGCAAGCGCTGTCGCGGCGGAGAATGCTCCGCCGTCCATTCACGGCGAAACGGAATATGTGATCCTCCTGGACCAACTCGCCCGGACGAGGCGGGAGGAGGAAACGCTCCTCGGAATGATGAGAGAAACAACAAAGGCGGCATCCCAACCTCATGCCGAATACCTTCTCTACCAGGGGAGTCTTCATTTCGCCGAGCAAGATGCACGGTTGGCTCAAGTAAAAATGGAAAAAAGAAAAATACTCCAAAGACTGGCCCTGCTGCAAGAGGCGACGGGTCGCTCCACCCGCCTCCTCTACGGATGGGCGGACGACTCCGCCGGCCGTGGTTCCCCCCCCTACAGCGGGGCCCCTCTTCTCTCCTTTTATGATGCGACTTATGATGCGACGCGGCCGGCTCCGGGCGCCCTCCCCTACTTCTCTTTGGAATCGCCCTCTTTCGCCTTTTTTTCATCGCCGCTTTGACACTGGCCATCTTTCTCCCCGTGATGGCGATTGAGAAGGGAACCGTCCGCCTGCGCCGCAAGGGGAGGAGATGGATCGCATCGCACTACACCCGAATGAAGCAAGGTCTCCGCGGAGATCCTCCCGGCGAAATCGTCAGGAGACGGATGGGAAGAGGACCCCATGGAAAAACACCCAAAACCGCTTGAGACCTGAAAAGACGATTGATGAAAAGATAAAGATAAGGAGAACGATCATGCGTGGAACAGACTATTGGATTGGGGGCAAAACACTTTGGGAAATGGATGCCTCGCATATGATGGAACGGGAAGTCGTCTCCTTCACATCCGACGCTTCCTGCCATGACCTTTCGGAAGCAATGATCAAAGGACGCTTCGGCGGAATTCCGATCGTCGACACCGAGAGACGGCTCATCGGGATCGTCACCGAATTCGACCTCCTCAACGCCCTGCTCGCCGGATTGGATTTAAGGGAAACCTCGGCGAGAGAGGTGATGTCGGAGCCGATCTGCATCACGGCGGAGATGGCGGCGGAGGAGATGATGGTTCTTTTTCAATCAGGCCATCTCATCCGTGTCCCGGTGGTCGACAAGGAGAACCGTTTAACCGGGATGGTCACCCGCCGGGATCTCCTGGCCGGTTATCTCGAATCGTCCTTGGGACCGCTCCCCGTATTTTAGAAGATTGCGGATCGGGAAAGAGGATAGAGACGTCCCGGCGGGACGTCTCTCATCTGCAATCGAATGGAGGAACCAGCCATGGAAAAGGTGAATAAAATTTTCGTGCCGACCGACTTTTCGTCGTGCTCACAAGCGGCGATCGCTTATGCGGTTTTTCTCGCGCAACAGCTGAACGCGACGCTCCTTCTGACCCATATTTTAACCCCGCTCAGCTACCCGCTCGATTTTGCGCTGATCGAATACTCCGAATTCGATCGGGTGCAGGCCAGCCAGGCGCTCGATCGGATCGCGCGCCCTTGGCAACAGAAGGGGATCCAGATCGAGACCCATCTCTTCAAGGGAGATCCGGCCACGGAGATCGCCGATAAGGCGAAGCGTCTGGAATGCGATCTCATCGTGATGGGAACCCACGGGAGAAGCGGCATGGCCCATTTGATGATGGGAAGCGTGGCCGAGAGGGTCGTCCGAACCGCGTCGATCCCGGTCCTGACCGTCCGGTCGTGGACAGAGAAAGAGGCGGAGAAAGTTCCCCAAGTAGAAAAGCTCGAAGAACAAATGGCGGCAGCCGGTTCCTCGGGCAACTGGGGAATCATGATTTGATTCGAATCGGTTGCCGCAGGGGCGAGGCGGCGCCTCGCCCTGATCCGTCATTAAAAGAAGGGCGACCCATCGGGTCGCCCCGACGATAAATTGTTCTCGCCTTCCTGAAACATCCAACTCATTCCCTTTCATTCCTCTTTCGCCGCATCATCTCATTCGATAGACCCCCCTCTTCTCCTCTACCGAAAACACCCCTTTCGGGCGAAAACACCCCTTTCGGGGCGTTGTGCCCCGCGCGATGATCCGGCAAAATGGCATCATGTTCAACAGAAGTGAAAGACGCTGAACTTCTTCAAGCCGTTTAAGACAAGCGCAAGGAACCGACAACCAGGAATACATCGCCAAGGAGGAGAATCCGATGAGATGTTTGAGATGCCGGGGGATGATGGTGGAAGAGCGGGTCTTTACAATGGAAGGGGGGATCGCCATGGCGCGGTGCGTCTGTTGCGGCGACCTGATCGATCCGGTCGTGATCCGGAATCGATCGGTCCCCTGCTCCGCTGAGGCACGAGGAGGGAGGCACTACCGGCTGGGGATTGCTTAATCGGCCGGAAGGTTATACGCCGAGCATCGGTCCGGACAAGATTTTGGAGACGAGGGTGGCCCGGTTGTGAACGTCCATCTTTTGATAGATCTTCTTGAGATGTCCTTTGACGGTCAGCTCGCTGATGAAGAGCCGGTCGGCGATCTCCTTGTTGGCGTCCCCCCGGCAGAGGCACTTGACGACGTCCACCTCCCGGGTGGAGAGATCGAACGTCTCTTGAACCTTCTTCATGTCGATGACCCGCTCGCTCCCCTCGGCCTGGACCACCCAGCGGCTCTGAAGCTGAAGGGCCCGCTTCTCGATTGCGAGACGGACCGCTTCGATCAGCTGCGGCAGATCGTCCTTTGACTTCTCAAGGTAATCGAAAGCCCCTTCCCGCCTCAAAGACTGGATGGCGGTCTTCATGGAAGCGTGGCTGGTCAGCATGATCGCGATGATATCGGGATCGATCTGTTTGGCCTCGTGCAAAACATCGATGCCGTTGATTTTTGGAAGATGGATATCGAGGATCAGAACGCCCGGGTGGGCAAACCGTTCGTGGAGAAAATCGACCGCCTCCTGACCGTCCCGCGCGATGTGGAGCGGATTCGAGATGCCCCCCTTCTTGAGGGAGCGCCGGATCACTTCGATGTCGGAAGGGCTGTCCTCCACCAGAAAGATCGGAATCGACTCTTTGTTGACGGTACTCATATGAGATATAATCCATTGAGAGGTGAACCGGTCATTCGAGATTATATTCTGGTTGTGAGCCGCTGTCAACGACGCGGGAGGGAGGGAAAAGGCCATTGCCTTCTCCCCTTCCCTCTGCTATCATCCGGGCCGATTCGAGCGGCGCGGCAAACATCAAAGATTAAGCCGGATTCGTATGAACGACAGAGAAAAAACGAAAGAACAACTTCTCGCGGAGATCGACCTCCTCCGTCGCCGACTGGCGCAGGCAGAGGAAACCGAGAGCACCCATCGTAAGGCGGGGTTGAAGTTTCAGCGCCTTTTGGAGGTGGCTCCCGATGGAATCATCATCGTCGATCGGGGCGGATTGATCACGCTGGTGAACGCCCAGGCGGAAAAGCTCTTCGGCTATCTCCGTGAAGAGCTGCTCGGCCAGCCGATCGAGATCCTGGTGCCGGAGCGCTTTCGGGGGGCGCATGTCGGCCACCGGGAAAACTATCACACCCAGCCGCGGACCCGGCCGATGGGGGCCGGCCTCGACCTGGCGGGCCGCCGCAAAGACGGGAGCGAGTTCCCGGTGGAGATCAGCCTGAGCCCGATTGAAACAGAGGAGGGGGCCCGGGTCATCAGCATCGTCCGCGACATCACCGACAAGAAGGGGGCGGAACAGAAGCTGCGCGAGAAAATCCGCGAGATGGACGACTTCGTTCATGTCGTCTCGCACGATCTGAAGGAACCGCTGCGGGGAATCGAGGCGTTCGCCGGATTCCTCGCCGAAGATTACGCTCATCTATTAGACAACGAGGGACGCCGCTATGTTCAATTTCTCAAATCTTCCGCCGTCCGGATGAAAGATTTAATCCACGACCTGCTGACGCTCGCCTCGATTTCTCGAAAGGCCCCCGCGCAGCAGAAGATCGATCTCAACCAGATCTTCAGGAAGGTCGAGGAAGATCTCTCTTATACAATCGAGCAGAAGAAGGTCCGGATCTCCCGGAAACATCTCCTCCCGACGGTCGTTTGCGATCCGACCCGGATGGGAGAGCTCTTCAAGAATCTTCTCTCCAACGCCATTAAATTCAATATGTCGTCCGTTCCGGAGATAGAAATCGACCTCAAAGAGGAGAAGGGGTTTTATCTCTTCTCGGTCAAGGACAACGGCATCGGGATCGATCCCCGCTATCAGGCTCAGATCTTCGGACTCTTCGAGCGGCTCCATCCCCAGGAGGAGTTCGAGGGGACCGGCGCGGGGCTCGCCATCTGCAAGAAGATCATCGAGGACTGCGGCGGGAAAATTTGGGTCGAGTCTGCGCCGGGGAAAGGAAGCACCTTCTTCTTTACCCTTCCCCAAAAGGACTCACGATAACATTCATTTTAAGTGGGAGCTGGAAGGCCATGTCGAGTCAAACGCTTCAACCGGTGAAGATCCTCCTGGTGGAGGACAACCTGCAGGATATCGAGATTACCCGGCGCGCCTTCGCCAGAGGAAAGGTAAAAAATGAGCTGATCGTGGTCAGAGACGGGCAGGAGGCCCTCGACTATCTCTACCATCAGGGAAAATACAGCGATCTCATCGCTTTCCCTCGCCCCGGCATGATCCTGCTCGATCTGAATTTGCCGAAGGTCGGCGGGATGGAGGTGCTCCAGCAGATAAAGAAGGATGAGGGGCTGAAATCGATTCCGGTGATCGTTCTGACCGCCTCCCCCCGAGAGGAGGATGTCGTGCGCACCTACAATTTGGGCGTCAACACCTACATCCAAAAACCGGTCGAGTTCGACAACTTCATGCGGGTCGTCCACGCGGTTCAGGAGTACTGGATCGTCATCGCCTCGCTTCCCCCCTCCGGTTAGTCGTCAAAACCCCCCTTTCGTGGGATTGCCGTCGATCCTTCCTGTAGCACACAATGAGCTAACAATAACGAAAGGAGGATCGCCATGAAGATCAATACCATTCTCGTCCCCACCGATTTTTCAGAGCTCTCCAACGAGGCGGTCGACTACGCCTTTTCGATGGCCAAACGGATCGGCGCAAAGATGGTTTTTATGCACACCCTCGAATGGCCCGATCATCCCGATGAGATGACCCCGATGGCCGATGAGGGATACGCCTTCATGAAAGACCGCGGCAACGCCATGCTCCATGATCTTGTGGAGCAGGCCGAAAAGGAAGGGCTGGAGGCAAGCGCGCTGTTGGCCGACGGGGTCCCCTTCGTAGAGATCATTCAGGGGGCGCGGAAGCACAATGCCGATCTGATCATCATGGGGACACATGGACGGACCGGGTTCTCGCACGTCATGATGGGAAGCCAGGCGGAGAAGGTGGTCCGGCAGGCCCCCTGCCCCGTCCTGACGATCAAGAGCCCGCAGCATGTCTTCACGCCGGCCTGACGGTCGTATAATGAATGACCGATCGCTCCAATTCAAATGGACCGACTTGAATCGCCTGCGGACGATCGTCGGGGTCGTCTTCGAATCGGGGGGGGACCTCCTCATTCAGCGATTGCGGCTGAAATACTTCATCCCCCTTTGGTTTCGGCTCCGGGCCGTTTTCACCCGGCGTCCCCCGGAAGCCCCCCTGATGAAAATCGACGGGAGCGGTCCGATCCTCTCCCCCGCCCTCCTCCGATCGGTCCTGGAGCGATTGGGACCGACCTTCGTCAAGTTGGGACAGGTCTTGAGCATGCGGGCCGATCTCGTCGGCGAGCCCCTCTCCCGGGAGCTCTCCAAGCTGCAAAGCGACGTCGCGCCCTTTCCGTACGAAGCGGTCCGCCGGATCGTCGCGGAAGAATTCGGCGCCCCCCCGGAGGCGCTCTTCAAATCGTTCGAGGAAAAACCGGCGGCGGCCGGATCGCTTGCCCAGGTCCATCGCGCGCTTTTAATCGACGGGACCGAAGTCGCCGTCAAAGTCCAGCGGCCGGAGATCGAGAAAATCATCCGGCAGGACATTCATCTTCTCTATTATTTGTCCCGTCTGGCGGAGCGCTTCATCCCGGAGTGGAACATCTACCGGCCGACCCGGATCGTGAAGGAGTTCGCCGACTGGACCCTGCGGGAGCTCGACTTCGAGGCCGAGGGACATCACGCCGAACGCTTCCGGGCGATCTTCAAGGAGAATCCGAACATCCACATTCCCCGGGTCTACTGGGAGTGGACGACGAAGCGGGTCCTCACGATGACCTTCTCGCATGGGGTCAAGGCCGACGACTTGGCGGGAATGGAGGCATTGGGAATCGATCGAAAACGGCTCGCCTCGATCGGGGTCGATGCTTTCTTCGAGCAGTTTCTGATCGCCGGGTTTTTCCATGCCGATCCGCACCCCGGCAATTTCTTCGCCACGCCGGAGGGGTCGCTCTGCCTGCACGATTTCGGGATGGTCGGTTATTTGGATGAGGAGGCGCGACGCACCCTGCTTCATGCCCTCCTCGCCTTCGTCAAAAAAGACATGGAGGGGTTCACCAAACACTTTCTCCGCCTGGCGTTGATCGACGAACGAAGCGACGTCAGCGGCTTCAAGAAAGATCTCTCCAACATTTTGAGCGAGTTTTTCTACTCGCCCCATCCGCCGAGCGCCGCCCGCGCCTTCTTCCGGGCGATCAATCAGGGAACGCGAAACGGCATCCGGTTCCCCTCCGACCTCGCCCTCTTCGGCAAGGCGATCCTGACCACCGAGGGGATGGGGCTGCTCCTTTATCCCGAATTCGACTTCAACCGGGAGCTGGAGCCGTTCGTCCAAAAAACGTGGCAGGCGTATTGGAGCCCCCGTCGCCTCCTCCGGACCGTTGAAACCGACCTCTTAGATCGCTTGGAGCTTGTCAAGAACCTTCCGGATCGAGTCGAAAAGGTCCTGATCAAGCTGGAGCGGGGGGAGATCGGCGTGAAGCTCGACGCCGGCGACCTCCATGGGATCAAGCAGGAGTTTGATCGGCAAAACGACCTTCGGATCTTGGGACTCGTCCTCACGGCCCTCTCCGTCGTCACCCTCGGCCTTTTCTATCTGGAAGGGAAACGGGTCCTCTTCGGCCTCTCCCTCAGCCACCTGAGCGCGGCAATCTGTGGAGCGCTCTTTCTCTGGTTTCTCTCCCGGCTCAGACAGACGCCCCTGCCGTGAAAAAGATAAACACGTTTATCTCTTCCCTTCCGCCTCCCTCCTCGTGATTGTGCTCTTGCAAAACGCCCCCTTTGGGGTGTTGTCGCCGCTTCTTCATTCGGTCAGAATAGGCTTACAAAGGCGACGATGAACATCACCGCCAAATCAGACAAGACGGAAAGGACCCTTTGCTTCTGGAGGAATCGAAATGAAGAAGATAAAGAGAATTTTCATTGCGACCGATTTCTCGGACACCTCGAAAGAGGCATTTAATCATGCGGTCCAACTCGCCCGGCAAATGGACGCGACCCTTCTTTTAGCCCATGTCATAGAGCCGATCGACATGGCCGCCTCCCACCTCGAACCATTCGGCTTTCATGAACTGAGGCTGCAACAGAGGCTCGATTGGATGGTTCAGCCGGTGAGGGAGGAGGGGCTCTTGGTCGAAACCCACCTTCTCAAGGGAGATCCCGCCGCCGAGATTATCAAAGCGGCGGGGGATCTTCAGTGCGATCTCATCGTGATGGGAACGCACGGCAGAACGGGGGTACCGCGCCTGTTGATGGGGAGCGTGACGGAGCGGGTTCTTCGCGCTTCTCCCGTCCCCATCGTGGCGGTGCGGCAGCCGATAGCGGCCGAGAGGGAAAAAGTAGAGGCGGAAGAGACGACCGAGGCCGCTTGAAAGCTGCCCGGGAAAAACGTCCTTCACATGAAAAGGAGAAAGTGATGATTCCCCTGGTGGAACGATTCATGACAACGAAAATCAACGCGATCGACGCTGAGAAAAACATCGCGGAAGTGGCTAAGGAGATGGCGAATCATCGGATCGGAAGCCTCTTGGTGACGCGAAAAGGGACCTACGTCGGGATCATCACCGAGACCGATATCGTCCGAAAGGTGATCGCAAAACAGCTCGATCCCTCCGGCATTCCGGCCCGGCAGGTGATGCAGTCCCCTCTCATCACCATCGAGGCCGACAGAACGGTGATGGAGGCGAATGACCTGATGGAGGGGAAGGGAATCCGCCACCTTGCCGTGACCCGCGGGGGAGAGGTGGTCGGCGTCTTTTCGGTCCGGGATCTCCTCCGGCCGCTCTACATGGAAGAGATGGCCGGATTTTTCCTCGGCCCGCCGGAATAACATTCCCATTGGGCAACCTCTTCCTGAAAATCGATCGAAGCACTCCCCTCCCCGGCTTCCATCATCGATGGGCCGGGCGGCGCTTCGACCCTCACATTCTTCTTGCCCGACAGCCGGTTTTGTGTTGGGCCGGCGCAAGGGCGTCTCTCCCGGTCGGGGTTGTCTTCCCGTTAAAAATACGCCAGAATCACTTTGCCAGAATTACTTTGATTGATCCAAAAGGCGTTGGGTTGAACCGATCCGGTTCCGTCGCGCTTCAGCTTGCAAATCGATGAGAGAGGGAAAATGGCTTGGTATCAGATCGATGTCGATGAGATTTTCAAAACCCTGAGAGCATCGGAGGAGGGGCTGCTGAATGAAGCGGCCGAGGCCCGTCTTGCGCAATATGGACCCAACCGGCTGGCGGAGGAGGAAAAGATCAGCCGGCTGAAGATCCTGATCCATCAGTTTACCAGCCCGCTTATCTATATCCTCCTGATCGCCGCCGTCGTCACCGCCTTCCTGGGAGAGCACATCGACACGGGGGTGATTCTTGCAGTCGTCCTCCTCAACGCCGTCATCGGCTACATCCAGGAGTACAAGGCGGAGGAGAGTGTCCGATCGCTCAAAAAGATGGTCGTTCCGAAGGCAAGGGTTTTGCGGGGTGGAAAGGAGAAGGAGATCCAGAGCGAGCGGCTGGTCCCCGGCGATATCGTTCTCCTCTCCTCCGGGGCTAAAGTTCCGGCCGATTTGCGGCTCTTTCGGGCGGCGGAGCTGAATGTCGATGAAGCGATGTTGACCGGAGAATCCCTCCCCGTCGCCAAAGCGACCGAGGCCATCCCTGCGGAACGCCTCACCCCCGGCGATCAGGTGAACATGGCCTTCATGGGAACCGTGGTGGTCAGCGGCCGGGGACGGGGGATCGTCGTCGAGACCGGCGCCAAAACCATTCTCGGAACGATCGCCCAGGAGGTGAGGGAGGCCGGCGTGGTCAGGGCCCCCCTTCAGGAGAAGATCGGACAGTTCGCCAAGGCGATCGGGCTGATTGTCCTGGCCGCTTCCGGCCTCCTCTTTCTGATCGGCATCCTGATCGGAGAGAAGATCGACACGATGTTCATGACAGCGGTGGCGGCGGCGGTGGCCGCCATTCCGGAAGGGCTGCCGATCGTCGTCACGATCACCCTGGCGATCGGGGTGGCGCGGATGGCCCGGCGAAACGCGATCATCCGGAATCTTCCGGCGGTCGAAACCCTCGGCGGCACCACGGTCATCGGATCGGACAAGACCGGAACCCTCACCCGGAACGAGATGACCGTCCGCCTGGCCTACGACGGGACGCACACGTATGAATTGACCGGGACCGGATACGCGCCGCGCGGGGAAATTCTGCAGGACGGGCTGCCGATCGAAGCGGGGCCGTTGAATCACCTCCGCCCCGTTTTGAGAATCGGCCTCCTCTGCAGTGAATCGGATCTCTACGAAGAAAATGGGGAATACAAGATCGACGGCGATCCGACCGAAGGGGCGCTGATTGTCGCCGCCATGAAGGGAGGGCTCGACCCGACGCAAGAGCGGGAGCGTTATCCGCTCGTTGCGATGATCCCCTTTGAATCGGAGCTCGGCTACATGGCCACACTACACCGCCGCGAAAATCGAAAATTCATCTTCGCCAAGGGGGCGCCCGAACGAATCCTGGACATGTGCGCCGGCGCTGGAGCGGCGCGCGGCGAGATCATGAAGATCGCCGATCAGTTCGCCGCGGAAGGGCTTCGGGTCCTGGCGATGGCCTCTCGGGAAGCCCCCCCGGATCAGGAGACGCTCACACACGATCATCTCGCTTCCGGGCTTCTCTTCGCCGGGCTGCAGGGGATGATCGACCCTCCCCGGCCCGAAGCGGTCCAGGCCGTCGCGCGGTGCCGGAAGGCCGGAATCCGCACCGTGATGATCACCGGCGATCACGCCGTCACCGCGCGGGCGATCGCGAAGCAGATCGGGATCGTCGAAGAGGGGGCGGAAGTCCTCGGGGGGAAAGCGCTTGAGGCGATGGACGATGAGGCGCTCTTTCAGAAAGTAAAAGGGGTCTCGGTTTATGCGCGGGTCGCGCCGCAGCACAAGCTTCGGATCGTCCAGCAGTTGATCCGGCACGGCGAGATTGTCGCGGTCACCGGCGACGGGGTGAACGATGCCCCGGCGCTGAAGGCGGCCCATATCGGGATCGCCATGGGGAAGAGCGGCACCGACGTGGCGAGGGAGGCGGCCGACATGGTCCTCACCGACGACAACTTCGCCAGCATCGCCCACGCGGTGGAGGAGGGGAGGGTCGTCTTCGACAACATCCGGAAGGTCACCTTCTTTCTCATCCCGACCGGGGTCGCGGCGATCCTCTCGATCCTCGGCGCTGTCCTCATCGGCGTCCCGATCCCGTATGTGCCGGCGCAGCTTTTGTGGATCAACGTGGTGACGAACGGCTTGCAGGACGTCGCCCTGGCCTTCGAGCCGGGAGAGCAGGGGGTCATCGACCGTCCCCCGCGAAACCCGAAAGAAGGGATCATGTCGCGCCTCTTGAAGGAGCGGACCGTTCTGGTCGGCCTGATCATCTCGGCGGGAATCATCTATCGATTTATCGAGACGCTCAACGACGGCGCCTCGCTCGAAAAGGCCCGGTCGGTGGCGGTGACGACGATGGTCTTCTTCCAATTCTTTCAGGCATGGAACAGCCGCTCCGAAACGGAATCGATCTTTCGAATTCCGCTGATGAGCAATCCGTTCCTCTTCTACAGCCTGATCGCCGCCTTCTTCGCCCAGCTGGCGGTCCTCTATGTCCCGGCCTTTCAATGGGTCTTTCGAACCGTTCCTCTCACCCTCACCGATTGGCTGGAGATTGCCGGGACGGCGGCGGTGGTCATCGTCGCCGTGGAGATTGACAAATGGCTTCGGAGAAGAAAGGGGGGTGATGACCTCCTCCAACCCGTCCCCCTTTAAACCCGATATGTCCCTCTTGGGGGTTGCAAATTTCGGTCAATTCCCTCAGAATCGCGGGATCACATCCTAACCTACCGGCTGGGATATCCCGATCAGTGAAGGAGGCTTCGGATCACGATGGTCAACGATAAATCGTCTTCCTCTCGACGAATGGGGGGGAATAAAAAGACGGCGGAGGTGACGCGAAGGGGGTTTTTCGGAAAGACCATCGCGGCGATCATGGGTTTGATCGGATTCGGATTGGGAATTCCCCTCTTCGGATATGCGGTCCTGCCGACGTTGAAGAAGCGGGAAGAGCCCTGGTCGGAGGTCGGACCGCTCGAACTGATCGAGCTTAACCGGCCGAAAGAGCTCGAAGTGGTCCGCTCCTCCTCCAGCGGCTGGATGAAGAGCAACACCGTCCGGTCGTTCTGGGCTTACAAAAAACCGGACGGCGAGGTGGTCGCCTTCTCCCCCATCTGCACCCATCTCGGCTGCGGTTATCGATGGTCCGACGCGGATCAGCAATTCCTCTGCCCCTGTCACAACTCTGTTTTTGACCTGGAAGGGAAGGTCCTCGCCGGTCCCGCCCCCCGTCCGCTCGACACCCTTCCGACGAAAATCGAAGGGGATCGGCTCTTCATTCTCTACCAGGAATTCAAAGCCGGTCTTCCCAAGAAAGAGGCGATCTGATGAATCGCCTCTTCTCCTGGCTCTCCGACCGTCTCAAATTGCCGCCGATCCTTCATCATCTCCTCGACGAGGCGATTCCGGGGGGCGCCAGCTGGATTTATATCTTCGGAAGCGTCACCCTTTTTCTCTTCCTGTTGCAGGCGACGACCGGAACCTTTCTCGCCCTCTATTATGCGCCGACCCCCGACCACGCGTATGAGAGCGTCAAGTTCATCCAAGAGGAGGTGCCGTTCGGCGGCTTCGTCCGGGGGCTGCACCACTGGGGGGCGAGCGCGATGATGGCGGCGATCGGCCTTCACATGCTCCAGGTCTTTCTCTATGGCGCCTATAAACCGCCGCGGGAGCCGATGTGGATCGTCGGTGTTTTTTTATTAATCCTGACGCTGACCTTCGGCTTCACCGGCTATCTCCTCCCGTGGGATCAAAAGGCGTACTGGGCGACCCAGGTCGGGATCAACCTCGTCGGAAGCGTCCCCTGGATCGGCGGAACCCTCGCGCGGATTCTCCGCGGCGGGGCGGAGCTGGGCGCCTTGACCCTCAGCCGGTTCTTCGCCATCCATACCCTCTTTCTTCCCTGGCTGATTATGTTCTTGATCGCCGGACATCTTTTCATCCTTCGAAGGGTCGGTCCAGCCGGGCCGTGGGACAAAGCGCGGGCGAAGCGGATCTCGGAGCCGTTTTATCCAAAGCAGGTCTTCATGGATGCAGTGGCGATGGGAGCGGTTTTTCTGGCGCTGGTCGTCCTGGTCAACCTCTTTCCGGCGCATCTGGGGGACCCCGCCGATCCGACCGACACCACCTTCCGCCCGGTTCCGGAGTGGTATTATCTCTTCTACTATCAGCTCTTGAAATACTCTGAAGGACCGTGGGAGCCGGTCGTCACCTTCGTCCTCCCGGTTCTCTTCTTCGCGATTCTCTTTGCCATCCCCTTTCTCGGCCGAAAGCGGGAGCGGTCGCCAGCGCGGCGTCCGATCGCGATCGGGGCCGGGGCGCTCTTTTTGGTTTTCGTCTTCACCCTTCTCGGCCTGGCGATGAAGGAGACCGCGGCCTTGAAGAAGACCGATCCGGCGGTCGAGCGGGGCCGTGCGATTTACGCCAAGCTCGCCTGCGCGGGATGCCACCGCATCCACGGCCAGGGGGCGCAGGTGGGGCCCGATCTCTCCTTCGTCGGCGATGCGCGCGACCGCGATTGGTTGATCGCTCATTTTAAAGATCCGCAGGCGCTGGTCCCCGGCTCGATCATGCCGCCGACCCGCCTTCCCGAACCGGAGCTGGAGGATTTAACGCGGTATATGCTGAGCCTGAAAAAGGGATAAGGAAAATCCCGAGGACCGGAAAGGTCCGCTCCGACATGTTATACTTCAACATCGTTGATCCGTTTCATGACTGTTGAAGGAGGCAGAGATGCGAATGACTCTTCGAGTAATCCTCTTTGTTTTGTGGGGGACCCTCACCTTATCGGGGCCGGCCGGAGCGAACGAACCGATCAAGATCGACCCGACGTCGCCGCCGAATGTTCCGCCGCCGCTCACCCGGACGATGCCGGCGAATGTCGTTGTTTCGCTTGAAACAACCGAGGAGAAAGGAACCCTGGCCGACGGGGTCGAATACACCTTCTGGACGTTCGGAGGGAGCGTTCCGGGTCCCTTCATCCGGATTCGTGTCGGCGATCAGGTGACGCTTCACCTCAAAAACAGCGAGAAAAGCTTCTTGCCCCATTCGATCGACCTCCATGCAGTCAATGGACCGGGCGGAGGCGCAGAGGCAACGCAGGTCGCCCCCGGAGAGACCAAAACATTCCGCTGGAAGGCGCTCAATCCCGGACTCTATGTTTATCACTGCGCCACACCGCACATCCCGACGCACGTCGCCAACGGAATGTACGGCCTGATCCTGGTCGAGCCGGAGGGGGGACTTCCCAAGGTCGATCAGGAATTCTATCTCCTTCAGAGCGAGTTTTATACCACCGGCGCCTTCGGGGAGAAGGGGCTGCAAGCTTTCGACCTCCGGAACGCCCGCGAAGAGAACCCGCACTATGTGGTCTTTAACGGAAGGGTCGGCGCCTTGAGCGGCGAGCGGGCGCTTAAGGCGAAGGTCGGAGAGACGGTCCGGCTCTTCATCGGAAACGGCGGACCGAACCTGACCTCGGCCTTTCATGTCATCGGAGAGATCTTCGACCGGGTCTATCCCGAAGGGGCGGTTGGAAGCCCCCCTCAGACGAACATTCAGAGCACGCTGATCCCCCCCGGGGGATCGGCCATCGTCGAATTCCGGGTCGATGTCCCCGGCCGATATCTCTTGGTCGATCATGCGATCTTCCGGGCCATCGACAAGGGGGCCGTCGGGGTATTGGAGGTCTCCGGCCCGGAAGTCCCGGAGATCTTCCGTCCGGGGAAATAATCAATTCTATTCGAGTGGAGGAGAAACATGCGAAAACGATCTCTTTTGATCTTCACGTTGCTGGCGCTCTTTTTAACCTTCGCGGAGCGAGCCTCGGCCGCCGACGCGGCGAAAATAAAACAGGGGGAGAAGCTTTTTGCCGAGCGCCAATGCACCGCCTGCCATGCGATTCAGGGGAAAGGAGGACCGGTCGGCCCCGATCTTACCAAGGTCGGAAGCCGCCGGGACGAGGCGTGGCTCAAGAAGTTTCTTCCCGATCCGAAGTCGGTCGCACCGGAGACAATGATGCCCCCCTTCCGCGGAACGAAGGAAGAGCTGGATGCATTGGTGGCTTATCTCCTCTCGTTGAAGTGAGGAGGGAAAGAGGCCGAGCCTGCCTTGAAGATTTCCGCTCCAACTGTTCAGATTGTCCGGCCGGTTAGTCGAATTGGACAACGGCTGCCCCTTTCTCCCAAAATAAAAAAGGGATTCACTCTTCCAGCGCTTTATATTCCTTGAACAATCGGCTTCGGATCGCATCGGACCCGCTCGGCACCTTCTTTGCTTTTTTTATGAGTTAGATGGGATGGAAGGTCCCAGCGTCGATCGGTAGGAGAATAAAGGAGGGAAGGGAGATGAAATCAAAAAGGAGTCATCGGCTCGGCGTGGCGGGATTGGTGATCGTCTCCTTCTTTCTAATCGGCTTTGTGGCTGCGCTTCAGCCGGAACCGGTTCCAGAGGAGGAGGTGGTCTTCGCCCAGGCAGCGCACCTGAACAACCGGGGGGTGGAGCTTTATCGACAAGGAAAAATCCAGGAAGCGCTTTCAAATTTCATCGTCGCCTCGGAGATGGACGATACCTTCTGGCAAGGCCACTACAACTGCGCGGTGGCATTAATTGCGATGAAAAATCCGAGGGAGGCGCTCCATCATCTGGAAATGTCGATCGAGATCGACCCGGAGAATCCGGTCTCCCGGCGTCTCTATGAAGATCTTTACTGGAGAGTCGAAATGACCGTCTAACGGCGGTCGAGGCGATCGGGGCAAGAGTTGATCTAGATCAACTCTTGCCGTGATTTATATCATTGTTACGAAAGGAGGGATCGGATAGTGTGAAATTACCAAAGACACAGGGCCAGCGCCGTGAACGAATCCGACTTCAAGAACGATCCTCACCCCGTTTTAGATGGAATCGCCGATCCGATTATCGTGATCGATCGGGACTTCAACCTGACCTATGCCAATAAGACGGTCCGGGGAAGAACGGCCGGAGCGAGCCCGACCGGTCAGAAGTGTTACGAAGTCCTCCATGGAAGAAACCACCCTTGCGATCCCTGCCCCTGCCTTCAGACATTCGAGACCAACAAACCTTACCGTGTGATCCGCAAAACCGAATCGACGGAAGGGGGAAGCCCCCTCCTCAAAGAATTTCGATCCTACCCTATTTTGGATCAGGAGGGGAAGGTCATCCGCACCATTGAAGTGATTCAGGAGCTCTCCCCTGCCGAAGCGCCCCCCTCCGAAGAGAACACCCCTGCACGAAAACGGAAAGCCTCCCCCGCCGACGAACGCTCCTTCTGCGGCATGATCGGGGGGAGCAAGAAAATCCGCGCCCTCTTTCAGATGATCCGGCTGATCGCCCCCAGTAATGCGACGATCCTGATCTACGGCGAGAGCGGCACCGGCAAAGAGCTCGTCGCCAAAGCGATCCACCAGAGCAGCCCCCGGCGCGACCGGCCCTTCATCGCCATCGACTGCGGCGCCCTTCCCGAGACGTTGCTGGAGAGCGAGCTCTTCGGCCATGTCAAAGGGGCCTTCACCGGCGCCATCCAGAACAAAAAAGGGCTCTTCGAAGAAGCCGAAGGGGGAACCCTCTTCCTCGACGAGATCGCCGACACCAGCTTGGCGTTTCAGTCGAAGCTCCTTCGGGTTTTGCAGGAAGGGGAGGCGCGGCCGGTCGGAGGCAATCGGAGCATCAAGGTGAACGTGCGGGTGGTGGCCGCCACGAACAAGCCGCTGAAGGAGGCGATCGCCCGAAAGAACTTCCGGGAAGATCTCTACTACCGGCTGGCGGTGATGCCGATTGTGATTCCCCCCCTTCGCGAGCGGCCGGATGATATCCCGTTGCTCGCCGAACACTTCATCGAAAAATATGCTCTCCCGAACGGAAGAGGCCCGATGCATCTGTCGGGAGAGGCGTTGAGCCTGTTGATGAAATTTCACTGGCATGGGAACGTCCGGGAACTGGAGAACGTCATCGAGCGCGGCGTCCTCGTCTCCCCCGGCCTCGAAATCCTTCCCGAATCGTTCCTGATCGACGAGGAGATCCCACCCCCCTCTTCCCCATCGATCCCCCTCTCCATCTCCCGCGATGAAGCGGTGCTCAAGGTGGAGAAAGAGCAGATCATCGACGCCATTAAAAGGCACAAAGGAAATAAGTCGCTCGCCGCTCGCTCCCTCGGCATTGCCCGCGCCAGCCTCTATAACAAACTGAAACGCTACCAGATCGAATCGTTAGGATAACTCCCCCAACGCGCATCGGCAACGCACTCATCCACACTTCGGGTATCGGCGCCGTCGCGCAATCGATCGCCCCGTTCCTCTACGCTCAGGCATGTATCTTGCGCGGCTCTCCTTCAAAAGTCCCGAGAAAGACCGGGGGGAGTTCCTCATGAGAAATTAGGAGTGTGTATGCTTTGGATGATCTTAATTTGGATTCATGTGTTGGCGGCGATGTTCTGGGTGGGAGGGATGCTCTTTTTCTCGATCGTCCTCATTCCTTCCCTCCGGAAAATGCCGGTTTTGCAGCGGGCCGAATTGATGAGCGAAATCGGAAGACGTTTTCGGTGGAGCGGATGGATCTCGCTGGGGGTTCTCCTGACAACCGGCCTGCTTCGTCTGTATTCTCTCGAGTTTCAAGAGATACGGATGGGGGGATGGCTCGGGACCAAGCTGGCGCTGATCGCCTTGATGATCGCGCTGACCCTCCTTCATGACATCGTCCTCGGCCCCCGATCAATCCAAATCAGCCGATCCGCCGCCGCCCCTCACCCGCTCCAACGGACCGTCCGCTGGATGGCCCGGCTGAATCTGGTGGTGGGGCTCTTCGTCGTCCTGGCAGCGGTCTACGTCGCCAGAGGATATTAAGGAGGCGCGATCCTGCGGGGCTCACCTGTCCAATCCGGCCCGCCGGTTGTGACCAGGACATTGGACAGTTGGACAGCGCCGCCGGACCACTCCTCTCCTCTGCTTCTCCGAAAAAATTCAAATCCCCCTGCATTCGGGCCTTTTTCAAACGTTTCCGTGGGAGGCATGTCTTTTGCTCTCGGAGAAACATTGTTCCGAACCGCAACAAAGGACAGCCGACGGGGTGTATTCCACCGAGCAATCCACATCCTGCTCAAACGTTGATCCGAAAAGAAAACATACAGGGGGAGAAATGATGAACATTGTACGAAAGGATCTTTGGAGGGCGGCGTCAATGGCCCTCTTGTTGATTCTATCGGGAAAAGAAGGGGCCGTCGCCGGGGGAGATCATACCCACCCCGAGGCGCAACCGGTCGCTTCTTCCGGATGGGAAGAAAAGCTGAAGGAACAGATTGCGCGGGAAGACCAAGCGGAAGGTCGCGCCGGCCATGCCGACCGGGTCGATGCGGCGATGAACAAATTGATGGATGAAATCTCCAAGGGAATGAAACAACATGCGGACCATACGGGGGGCTCGGGACCCTTCGAGGGAATGAGCATGATGCAGCAGATGGACCGAAGCTATTTCCTCGGGCCGGCGAGCACCGGAGAGAGCGTGACCGCCGGCGGCCGCTGCCCGAAGGGGGCGCCGGTAAAGGAGTACGACATCTCCGCGATCAACGTCGAGATCACGCTGAACCAGTGGCTCGACTATCATCCCGGCTACATGTATGTTTTGACCGAGAATATCGATAAGGTCCGGGCCGAAGAAAAAAAGAATGCGGCGGCGCGGGAGGCGGCAGGGTATGATCCGGGCGCCGTCACGACCGGTCTTCAGACCGATATGATCCAGCCGCTGAACATCCGGGGCAACCAGGGCGATTGCGTCATCATCACCCTTCGGAACGCGCTCGACGGGGAAGATGTCGGCCTTCACATCCACGGCTCCAGCACCATCGTGAAATCGACCGGACAGCCCGCGACCGCGGCCAACCCCGACGCAAACGTGACGCCGGGGAAGAGCCAAACCTTCGAGTGGTACATCCGTCACAATGAGCAGGAAGGGGTCCACATGCTCCACAGCCATGTCGGCCGTGAGCAGGCGAGCCTCGGGATGATCGGATCGTTCATCGTCGAGCCGATGGGGTCGAGCTATATCGACCCGCTCACCGGCAAAGAAGCCAAGAGCGGCTGGCAGATGATGATCACCCATCCGAACAAGCCCGATTTTCGGGAGTTCGTGATCTTCTACCATGAGATCGGCGACGAGTCGTTCCGTCCGTTGAACAAAAACGGAGAGATGATCCCGCAGCGCGACCCGAACACCGACGCCTACCGCCCCTCCGCCCGCGCCATCAGCTACCGGAGCGAGCCGTTCGGCGTGAACAATCTCGCCCTCCAGGAGAAATATTTTCACTTCGAGGACGAGTCTCTTTCCTACAGCTCCTACACCTTCGCCGATGTCCCGACGACGATTCCCCGGTCGTATATGGGAGACCCGATCAAATTCCGCCTGGTCCACGGCGGCGGCGAAGTGTTCCACTCGCATCATCCGCACGGCGGCACCATCCGCTGGCTGCGTCAGCCGAAGGCCGACGACAAAGCCGAGTTTCTGCTGAACGCCGCCTCGAACGGGCCGGTGAAATTCCCGGAAGTCCGAACCACCTCCGACCGGGTCGACGTGGAAGTGATCGGGCCTTCCGAGGTTCTCGACCTTCAGACCGAATGCGGCGGCGGGCTCTGCCAGCAACTGGCGGGGGATTTCCTCTTCCACTGTCACGTCGCCCATCACTACGTCGCCGGGATGTGGGGCTACTGGCGGAATTACAACACCCTCCAGACCGGGAATTATCCGTTCGGCAGCACCGATGTGATGCCGCCGCTGATGGAGCTCCCCGACCGGAAGGGGCGGATGAAGCCGGCCGTCACCTCCGACAAGCTCGTCGGCAAGACAATGGACTGGTTTGATAAAAAATGGAATGTGACCTCCAACAAAAGCGACTGGTCGAAGCCGATCCCCGATGTCTCGATCAAAGACTGGGTGAAGATGATGCTTCCCCCGGCGGGCCAGCCGGGTCACACCGCGGACGAGAAGGGGCAGATTCAAGCCTACGACGCCACCGTCTGGGACTGGGCATGGGAAGGCAGCAAGGCGATGGGCGAGCCGGAGGCGACCGGGAAATTCGACTTCCCGAAGTACAAATCGCCGATGCCGGGCAAACGGCCGCCGATTCTCTTCGAGGAGAAGACCGGCAAACTCGCCTGGCCGCATTTCAAACCGCACTTCGGTAAGCGGGTCCCCTTCGCCCGCCATCACGGTCCGGCCCCTTGGCTGGAGCCGATTCATATGGACAAAAACACAGGGTCGGTCGGCGCCGAGCCGGGCGGGTTAGGCGCGCCGGGCGAGGAGACCAACCAACCGGCGAGACCCGGAGAGCAGGGGCGTTGGAGCCTCTGTCCGGAAAGCGCGGGACGGAAACAGTTCACGATCCACTTCATCGAGACCCCGATCCAGCTCAGCAAAGGTCTGGGGAGCATCAAACCGGTCATGGACCAGAAAGGACTTCTCTATGTCCTCCATGAGGACGAGGCGGAGGTCCGGGCCAATCCGGCGGGGGACAAGACCATCCCGCTGGTCTACCGCTACAATGTCTATGATTGCGTCGATGTGATCTTGAAGAGCGAGTGGGAGGATAACGACACCACCAATTTCCAGATGTCGAAGATCAACATCCACCCGCACTTCATCCAGTTCGACAATCAGGCATCGGACGGCGTGATCAGCGGCTTCTCCTATGAGCAGTCGGTCCGGCCCTTCACCCAGATGAAGAAGGACAAACAGAAGGGAATGCCGGTCCCGATGAACTCGATTCTCACCGAAGATGCGAAAGCGGGAGCAACCGCCGTCAAGATCAAGATGCCGGAGGGGGCCACCCCCTTCCACGAAGGAACCGACATCATGATCGGGATGGATGAGGTGAAAACTTCCGAAGTGCGCTGGATCAACAAAATCGAAAAAGGAGCCGGCGCCGGCGAGTATACCCTGATCTTCAAAGAGCCGCTGAAACATGCTCACAAGAAGAAGGAGATCGCCTCGGTCGAATTCATCCGCTACCGCTACTGGGGCGACGCCGATGTGGGGACCGTCTTCTGGCACGATCATGCCTTCGGCGCCACCACCTGGCCGCACGGCGGGGTCGGGGCGATGATCGTCGAGCCGTACGGATCGACTTATCATGATCCGAAAACCGGCGCGCCGATCCGAAGCGGAACGGTGGCCGATATTTACGGCACCGAGCCGATCGGGTACGGGGTCAACGGCAGCTTCAGAGAGTTGGTCGTCATGCCGCACGACACCGTGCCGCATACCGCCCAGGTGGTCACCGAGGGAAATCCTCCCGGCCAGACCATTCAGGTGGCGATCGACGCGGGGCAAACCCTGTCGTTCCAAATGCCTTACGATTTGGATCTGACCGCCGCCAAGATGCTCAACGGCGGCACCCACACCACCGGCGGAGGATTCAACTTCCGGGCGGAATCGGTGGCGCGGCGCCTCAAAAACAATCCCGATCCGGCCTTGATCTTCTCGAGCAAGGCCCACCAGGATCCGAGCACCCCGATGCTTCGGGCGTATCTGGGAGACACCCTCGTCTTCCGACTTCTCCATGTCATGATGAATGAGACCCACGTTTGGCACCTCGGCGGCCACGCGTTCAGAACGGAGCGGTATGCGGAGCATTCCGATCTGAAGAACGCCTGGCATGTCGGGATCGCCGAGCGGTACGATCTCGTCACCAAAGCGGGGGGAGCGCAGCAGATCGCGGGGGACTACCTCCACTACAACGGCCGGCCTTCTCACCTCTCGGAAGGGAGCTGGGGGATCGTCCGGGTGTTGGACGAGGAGGTCAAAGACCTGAGGAGGCTCCCCGGAACGGGGGAGATTCCGAAATCGGCCAAGTCGGTCTGCCCGGCCGATGCCCCGGTGAAAACTTTCAATGTCATCGCGGCCGAGCGGGCCTTGAAATTCAACACCAAGGCCCCCGACTTCATCGAAGTCGACTTCGACCGCAAGCTGCAGGTGGCAAATCCTTCCGGCAAGATCTTCATGCTCGAAGGGGAGAAAACCAAAGTCGCCGACGGCGGTTTCCAGCCGATGCCGTTGACCCTCCATGTCAACGTCGGCGATTGCGTCAAGGTCAACCTGAAGAACGAGATGAAAAAAGACAAGGTCTCGTTCAGCGCCGACATGCTGGCGTTCGACCCGAAAGACTCTCACGGGGTGAACGTCGGGAACAACCCGGGCGATCAGATGGTCGCCCCCGGCAAGAGCCGGACCTACACCTTCTACGCCCATCCGCAATATGGGGAGACGGCGGCGCTAGTGTGGGATTGGGGGAATTTCATCAACAACGTTCGAGACGGCCTCTTCGGGGCGATCGTGGTGGGACCGAGAGGTTCGAAGTACCGCGATCCGGTGACCGGAGAAGATGTGTCGATGAAAAACGCCTGGCAGGTCGATGTGATCGTCGATCGGTCGCTTCCGGAAAATGCGAATCGGTCCGATTTCCGCGATGCGTCGCTCTTCTTCCAGGATGAAGACAACATCATCGGAACCTCCTTTATGCCGTACATTCAGCAGATCGGAGGACTTACCGGGGTCAATTACCGCAACGAGCCCTGGATGTACCGTGAAGAGAACGGGTGCGAGATCGGTCTGATGTTCACCCCCTGTGTTGCAGGGGAATCGGATCCGGCCACCCCGACCATCACGGCGCATGCGGGCGACCCGGTTCGGATTCATGTCTTCGGCGCTTTCAACGAACAGAACCAGGTGTTCAGCGTCGAAGGGCACGAGTGGCCGTTGAAGCCGGACATGGCGGGAGCCGACATGCTCAGCTCCAGCGAGTTCGGCTCCTCCCAAAATCTGGACGTCTTCATCAAGGAGGGCGCCGGCGGTCCGTTCCACCTCCCCGGCGTTTACGTTTGGCAGAATCACCGGATGCCGTACACAGCGGCGGGTCAGTGGGGATATCTGAAAGTCCTCCCCGCCGGGGATCGAAAGATCCAACCGCTGAACGGCGGCGCCGGAGTGGGATCTAAAACGGCGGAGCTTCCCGATCCGGAGGCTCCCGACACCCTCTCTCAACAGGGGGACGTTCCGGGACCGCTCTCCATGCTGGAGCGGTAACCCTCTCCAAAATGGGGCAGGAGGTCAAACCTCCTGCCCCATTCCTTTCTGATGGAGGAATCTGAACCGGTGAGCAAAAAAATTGTGATTGGGCTGTTTCTCTTTTTATTTTTGATCTCCCCCCTCCTCCCTTCGTATGGCTACGACGAGATCGAGGTGAGCAACGGCGGGACCCTTATCGGAAAAGTCACTTTAAACGGCCCGAAACCGCCCGTCCGCGTTTTCCCGCTGGTCCTCTATCCCTTCGGTCCTTTTTGCAAAATGATCTCTGACGGCGAGGGAAATGTCATCGTCCAGGAGTTCATCGTCGGCGCCGGCGGCGGGATGCAGGATGCCGTCGTCGCCGTCGTTGATGTTAAGAAGGGAAAACCTTTCCCCCCGATCCGGCCTCAGTTCGTCGCCGAGAACTGCATGTTTCACCCCCTCGATATCGCCCCCAGCGACCATACTTACCTCGACAAGGAGGGGCGGACCCGTCATGAGCATCCGCTGGTCCGGGTGATCCAAAACAACCAGCCGATCTCGGTCGTCAACCGGGACCCGGTCCTCCACAACGGCCAGCTCTTCCAGAGCGAGCGGGGGAACATCATCCTCAACTTCCCCCTCCCCGTCTCGAATGAGCCGAGGGGGGGGATGATCCGCCTCGACCCCGGAAAACGGATCATTCAGATGATCTGCGGCATGCACGAGTTCATGCAGTCTTGGATGTTTTCGGTCGACAACCCTTATTATGCGATGACGAGGAAAGACGGCGACTTCCAAATCGACCGGCTGCCGCCGGGGCGTTATCGGGTGATCGCCTGGCATCCGCAGATGAAGCCGATTGAAAAGGAGATCACCGTCTCGGCCGATGAAACGATCGTGTTGAACTTCGAATTCGACGCGGCGACGGTGAGGCGGCCCGAATACGAACGGCAGGAAAAGTTCCGAATCGGACCGGAAGCGCTCCCTCACGAACACCTGACCGGCGATAAAGAGAAGCTTTTCATTCAGGAGTGATTCGTCCATGAGCGAACCGACGCGAATAGAAAGAAGTAGATTCTTGGAGATCGTTGTCGCGCTGTTCACTCTTCTCGTCCTTTTCGAGGGAAAAGAAGGGTGGGGGTATGAGGAAAGCCCGGTGACCGAGGGAGGAACCCTCACCGGAAAAGTTCTCCTGAAAGGAACCCCGCCCCCGGCGCGGATCTATCATCTGATCTTCTCCCCGAACATCGATTTCTGCGGAAGGATCTCCGACGGAAAAGGGAACCGGCTGCTCAAAGAGTTTCGCACCGCGCCCGACGGCGGCCTGGAAAATGTAGTGGTCGCCGTGATCGGCGTCGAACGGGGGAAACCGTTCGATTATACCCCCGAGCTGACGATCGAGAACTGCCGGATCGGCCCCTTCGTCACACCGGTCCGGAACCACCATCCGGTCACCCTCATCAACAAAGATTCGATCACGCACGACGTTCAGGGCTACACGCTGAAGGAGGAGTACACCTTCGCGATGTTCAACAAGCCGCTCACCCCCAAGGCGATCGCCGCCAAGGAAATCCGCCTTCGAAAGGGACACTATCTCTTCCGCACCCAGTGCGGGGTGCACGATTTCATGCAGACATGGGGGATCGCGGTCGGCAACCCCTATTTCGCCGTGACCGGCGCCGATGGACGCTTCACGATCCCCGACCTGCCGCCGGGAGAATACGACGTGATCGCCTGGCATCCGCACGCGAAGGTGCGCGCGGGGTCGGTTAGGATCGCGCCGAATGGAAACGCGGAACTCGACTTCACATTCGACGCCGCGGAGATCGACATCCCGCTCCACGATCTTCAGACCCAGTTCCGGTTGGACACGGCGCTTCAGCCGCGCCACCTGACGCCGCCGAGCGTGGAGCTTCAGCGGGACTAAGCACTTTCATACCTTCGCGTCGGCCTTTCGACCGAAGTTGATTCGAATATGACGGGGGCACTCTCAAGATGTTTCAATGTGTCTGGTCCGATGCTAGGAGAGAATGGATGGAAGAGAGCAAACCGAAGAGTCATAGGATCGAAGAGAGCGACGGCCCGACACACCTTTTAAAAGAGGAGCACCGGGCGACGCTGCTGAAACTGGAGCTGATCGAGCGCTCCCTCAGCTACCTTCGCAAGCCGGCCGAAGAGACCCTCCCCGAGGGGGTAGCGGTTAATAAGGCCCTCTTGCGGGACCTGGCCGTCGCCCTGGAGAAGGAGATCGGTCCGCATTTTCGGAAGGAAGAAGAGGCGCTCTTTCCCGTGCTCGCCGAATACATCGGCAAAGAGTACGGCCCGATCGAGGTGATGGTGCGCGAGCATGAGAAGATCCGGGCGGCTTTCTTTACCTGGAAAAAAGCGCTCCCCTCTTTTTGCCGGAGCATCGCGCCGATCGACGAGGGGATCCGCAAAGCGGTCCTCGATCCGGGGCTTCGGATCGTCCACCTGATCCGGCTTCACATCAACAAAGAAAATCAGGTTCTTTTTAAGCTCTCCGAATCCTCTTTGACGGATGAGGAAAAAAAGAAGGTGACGGCCCGGATGCACTCCATCACCGATGCGTTGCGGGGGGAGGAATGTTAATCGGAGAGCTGGATCAGCTTTTCCTCATCGGTGATGTGAATCTTTCTTCCGTCCATCCGGATCAGTTTTTCTTTCTTCAAAAGCGCTAAAAGGCGAACCACCGTCTCGGGCTCTACACCGATCATCTCGGCCAGCTCTTCCCGTTTTAACTCAAGATCAATCGCGATATCCCGGTCGCGCCTCGCCCCATGTTTTTGTCCCAACGTAAGAAGTGTCTCCGCCAGCCGCTCCTTGGCGCTCTTGAAGAGGATCTGCCGGGTCCGCTCCTGGACGTTTTCGACCTCCCGGCTGAGGGTTTTGATCAGGTTCATGGCGAGGTGGTTGTTCGATTTCAACACCTCCATAAACGCGTCCCGGTAAAAGAAGCTGACCTCCGACCGCTCCAGTGTCCGCGCCGTCGTCGAATGCCTCCCGGAATGGAAAAGAAGGCTCTTCTCGATCAACTCTCCCGGAGAAACGACGCTGAGAATTTGCTGCTTCCCGCTTTTGGAAGATTGGCTTAGTTTAACGCTTCCGGAACAGAGGATATAAATCCCGGTGGAAGCGGTTCCCTCATAGAAGAGCGTGTCGTTTTTCTCATAAAGATGCGCTCGCTTCATCTTCATGAAAAGATCAATCTCATGCGACTTCAGCTCCCCGCAAAAAGAGGAAAGGACCCGAACCGCGCAATGGTTGCAATCGGTCTGCGGCATCTTACTGTACGAATCCATGATGACCCTCGTCTGTTTTGGCGAAGACTCCCTTCGGGATCTTTGCTTCGACTCCACTCTGCCAAAGGAAGCCCGTCCGCCGCAACCCCCCAAAAGGGGTAATTTGAGCGGAATCCTCCGTTTGGGGGGTTGTGCTCAAGGTGCGAACCGCTTCAGAATGAAATTGTGCTTCAGGAATGCGATGAAAGAGTCGACGGGGTCACTGAGGGTCGCGCGTCACAATCAGGAAGTCTGGGCCGAAGTAAAAAGATTCATCGAACGGGCCGGTCCATAAAAAGAGGAGCGGAAATGGCAAAACGGATTCTCATTATCCAGGGTCATCCCGACCCGGACGGAAAACGTTTCGGCAACGCACTCGCGGCGTCTTACGCCGAGGGGGCGAGAGAGGGAGAACATGAAGTCCGGCTCATCGACGTGGCGAAGCTCGATTTTCCGATACTGCGCACCAAAGAAGATTTTGAGCGTGGAACACCCCCTGAGTCGATCCGGGAGGCCCAGAATGCGATTACCTGGGCCGATCACCTGGTAATCTTTTTCCCCTTGTGGCACGGGACGATGCCTGCTCTTTTCAAAGCATTCCTCGAACAGGTCTTTCGGTATGGCTTCGCCATCGGCCAGCCAAATGGGGCCAAGATGGGAAAGCTTCTCACCGGAAAGTCGGCCCGCATCGTGGTGACGATGGGGATGCCGGCCTTTTTCTATCGTTTGTATTTCCGCGCACACGGTGTGAAAGGACTGAAGCGAAGCATTCTTGGATTATCGGGGATCAAACCGATTAAAGAAAGCCTGATCGGGATGGTTGAAGGGAGCCAAGCAGGCCGAGAGAAGTGGCTCGCCAAAATGCGCCGCCTCGGTTTGAAGGGAAAGTAAAACTCTCCGGATTCTACAAACGACGCTCCTCTTTCTCTTTTCTTTTCCACGAAGACCCGCCACTTCTTTTCTTCCCGTCCGGCACGACCCACTTTTAATACTTTTGAAGAAAATAATCGTTCCGCTTCAAAGCGGCGGTGGAAGACATTTGGGACCCTCAACCTTAAAGGATGACTTGCATCTAAAAAAGAATCTCTCCTATAATTAAAGAAGTTTTTTTACGCTGGAGGGAGACCTCATGAACGAGTTGACCGAACAGATCGGGAATCTACAGCCGGGAGATCATCTTTGTCTTATTTATGACAAGGATCCGTCCGAACAGATGCCGGCGCTGATCCTGTTTATCAAACAAGGTTTAGAGCAGGGAGAACAATGCGCCTACATCGCGGATGATCAGACCGTCGACCAGGTGACCCGCGCCCTTGAAGAGAGTGGGATCGAAGTTTCCAAGGAATTGAAAAGAGGCGCCCTCCTGCTCTGGACGAGAGCGGAATGGCGTCCGCCGGAAGAATTTGATTCCGACAAGAAAACACTGCAAGTGCGCCATTTCATCGATGCGGCTCTTTCAGCCGGATTTACAGGCATCCGGTTTGCCGTGGAGATGACCTCGGCGTTGGGACCCGATATCAGCGGGGAACGGATAAGAGATTGGGAGGCGACGATCAATCAAATCTTCACTCCCGGCTTCCCGGCGCGAATTATCTGCCAATACAGCCGCAGCCGGCTCACCCCGGATGTCGTGGAGAGTTCGTTGAGCACGCATCCTCTCGCCATCATCGGAAACGATGTTTATCCCAACCATTTTTATGAAACCCCTCCGATTCTTGACGGCAAAACAAAGAGAGGCAAACTTGACTGGATGATCTCTCAGTTCGAAATAATGCGCCGACAGGAAAGAGATCAGCGTTCGGAGCAGACCAGTAAACTGCAACACATCTTTCAACTCAATGATCAGGTTAACCGCGCCGAGGACCTCGAAGAAATTTACAAGACTTCGCTTGATATCATTCTCCGGGCGGCGAAGGCCGACCGTTCTGCCATTCTATTGATGGATGACAATCAAGTCATGCGATTTAAAAACTGGCGCGGGCTTTCGGAAGAATACCGCAGGGCGGTCGAGGGACATTCGCCCTGGCCGACCGACACATCCAATCCACAACCGATCTGCATGAATGATATCGACGCTGCGCCAATGGAATCCTCTCTAAAGGAGGTGGTGCGCCAGGAAGGAATCCATGCGCTCGGTTTTTTCCCATTGGTTTATCAGGGCCGCCTTCTTGGAAAATTCATGGTTTATTATAATCGGCCGCATCCGTTCCTTGAAGACGAAGTGAATCTGATACAAACCATTTCCGGCCATATCGCCTTTTCCATCCAGAGTAAACAGACGGAGGAGGCCTTACGTCAAAAACAGGTGCACTTGAACATCGCCTTGGAAGCAGGCCGGATGGGGACGTGGGAATGGAACATCCGGTCCGGAAAAGCCGCGTGGTCCACGGGGTTGGAAGCGATCCACGGGCTTGAGCCGGGAACTTTCGGCGGGACCTTTGAGGATTTCAAACGCGAGATCCACCCGGACGATCTCGGCCGGGTACTGGATACGATCGCACAGACCCTTGAAGAAAAGAGCGCCTACCATGTCGAGTATCGGATCATCCGACCAAACGAAGAGATCAAATGGCTGGAGGCAAGGGGGCGACTGTTTTTGGACCCATCCGGGAAGCCGGATCGAATGATCGGTGTCTGCACCGATATTACCGACCGGAAGAGCGCGGAGGAGGCCAGTCTGCATCTCTCCTCCATTGTCGAATCTTCGGAGGATGCGATCATCAGCAAGTCACTGAAAGGAGTGATTCAGAGTTGGAACAAGGGAGCCGAGCGAATCTTCGGGTACTCGGCCGAGGAAGCGATTGGACGCCCCATCACCCTCCTGATTCCGGCAGACCGGATCAGTGAAGAGGCAGAAATCCTCAGGCGGATCAACCGGGGAGAACGCATTGAACACTACGAGACGATACGGATTAGAAAAGACGGCAAGACGCTGTCGATCTCTCTTACCGTTTCTCCGGTGAAGGATCATTACGGCAGGATCATCGGGGTTTCTAAGATTGCGCGGGATATTACCCAGCGTAGGGAAGCCGAGAGGGAGCGGGAGGAATCGCTCGCCCGGGAACAGAAGGCGCGATCGGAGGCTCAGGAGGCGAATCGACTCAGAGATGAATTCTTGGCGACCGTCTCCCACGAGTTGCGCACGCCGCTGAATGCGATTTACGGGTGGGCGCGGCTTCTGAGGATGGGGGATGCGGATGATCAAATGTATGAAACTGCGCTTGAGACGATTGAACGAAATGCGCTCCTGCAGGCGAAGTTAATCGATGATTTGCTTGATGTCTCCCGCATTATCGCCGGGAAGTTTAATCTTCAAGTTTCTCCTGTGGACATCCCTCCCGTGATCGCGGCGGTGATCGATACGCTCCGGCCGGCCGCCTCGGCAAAGGGAATTCAGGTCCACACCGTGCTTGACTCCTCGATCGGTCCCGTTCTGGCCGATCCGGACCGGCTACAGCAGGTGATCTGGAACCTCCTTTCAAACGCGATTAAATTCACGCCGGATGCAGGGCAGGTGGAGGTCCGCCTGGAACGGGTCGATCCCTATGTTGAGGTTTCCGTAAAAGACACGGGGATTGGGATCTCCTCCGATTTTCTTCCTTATGTTTTCGATCGCTTCCGCCAGGCCGAGGGGAGCAGCATACGAAGCCAGGGAGGACTCGGCCTGGGTCTTGCGATTGTCCGGCATTTGGTGGAGTTGCATGGGGGAACGGTCTCTGCAGAAAGCCGCGGCAACGGGCAAGGAGCAACCTTCAAAGTAAAGCTTCCGATCCGCGCCGTTCGGATCAGACCCGCCGCGTTACAGCCGCCACATTCTTTAGATCAAATGGAAGGGTCCCGCCGTTATCCGAGGGTATTGGAAGGTCTCCAGGTCCTTCTCGTCGACGATGAATCGGACGCGCGTGACTTATTGACTGCGGTCATTGAACGATATGGCGCAAGGGTCGCTTCGGCCGGATCGGCGGAAGAGGCGCTGGAGAGCGTTATGCAACAGAGACCGGATCTTCTGATCGCCGATATCGGGATGCCGGGAATGGATGGGTATGTCTTCATCGATCGTTTCAGATCTTGGGAGAAATCGCACGGCTTCGAGCAGATTCCCGCGATTGCACTAACGGCTTATGCCGGGCCGGAGGACAGAAGACGCGCACTCTCGGCAGGCTTTCGGATCCATATCGCCAAACCGGTGGAGCCGACTGAGCTGATAACGGTGATGGTAAAGCTCATCCGCCGCTCTGGAGAGCCGGTACTATAAACAATTCCGCTTTCTTCAGCCATATCGAAGCTGGCCGGCATTGATCTGTTGATCGTCACCTTTTTCTTCTTCACATTCGATCATTGAGGTTGTCTTTTCAGTAATTTACTGATGCCGCTCTGCCGGCGCTTCCAGGTTCTGTTTGCGACCCGATCATCCGAATTCAACCGTACCGCTTCGATCGCGTTCTTCCTTTACAGTCGGTTTTTCTTTGTGACTCTCCTCATTCATTGAACCGTTGCATATATCGCTTGCAACTGGAAATCCGGATGGTAAACTAATCTAATCACCTTGTCAGCTTGGAGAAAACATATGACCCAAACAGTCCGTGGAATACTTTTATTCGTATTTATTTTTTCTTTTTCCTCCGTCGCAGCCGAGGAGACTTCCCCTCCGCCGGCTCCCTCGGCCGAAGCGATCCTCAAAGCGTCCATGGAGCGGATGTATCATCTGAAAGATCAGACCTCCAAGGTCACTTTCCGCGTCGTCCCTCCCGATGGAAAAGAAAAGAAGACCGTCTTTCGGCTTTACTGGAAGAACTATTTCGGAAAAGATAATTTAAACAGCAAATCGCTCCTGGTGACGGAGTCGCCGGCCAATAACAAAGGGGAGAAGTTCCTCCTCTGGGAGCGGCCCGAAGAGAAGCAGGCAGACATCTGGCTCTATCTTCCGGAGCTTCGCCAGGTGCGGCGAATCCAGGCGGGGGGACATCAGCACGATAAAGAAGACGACTCGGACCTGCTCTTCGAAGATATGCACCAGCGCCCCATTGAAAAAGACGAACATCAGTTGATGAACGAGGAGGAAGTGCGGGGGGAGGTGTGCTATGTCATCGAGAGCCGGCTGAAAGAGCATCCCGCTTACGGCAAAAAAATCCTCTATATCTCTAAAAACGAAGGGACGATTCGAAAGATCGATTATTTCTCCGACGAGGGAGCCCTGTTGAAGACCCAATGGATCGATTGGCAGCGGATCGGCGAGAGCTTTGTTTGGAAGGTTTCCCAAATAGTGGATGCAGCGTCTTCCCGCAAAACCGTCGTGGAGCTCAGCGAGGTGAAGGTCAATGTCGGCTTAAGAGACGATCAATTCTCCGAGCGGGCGCTCCGCTAAGGTATGGTGTCGCAGTCATACATCAACACAGCGGTCCGGCCTGTCTCCCATCAACAATCGTCTAAAAAATGGAACGGCGAACGGTAACCGATCGGAAACCTTTCGAAGGAAAGTAATGAAATAAGGGGGGGCTCAAAAGCCCCCCCTATTTTTTAGATCAGTGATTGATTCTGGGGGGTTTGTCGGTCATTTCTCGGTAGAGTTGATGAAACTGATCGTCGGTCAGCGACGGATCTGAAATCCGCTTTAGCTCTTCCGGGCTGACCGGGAATTGAAAGGCTTCATCAAAGATCGAAACGCCGATGCCGATATAATGAGCGGCCAGGCGCTTCTCGGGAAGGAGAAATTCGATTCCGTCATTATACTTCAGCGCCAACTGAATCGCCTGCCTCGCCACGTCGGCGGGGATCTCTTTTCCGAAGCCGATATTTCGAGGGGGATGTCCCTTCCGGAAAACCTGCGGGCGCACCTTGGTAATCGAGAGGGCTTCGAATTCCTTCTTAACGGCGGCGGCCTCATTCTTTCGCTCCGGCGCGAGAAAGATTTCAACCAGAATATCGCGGCGACCGGCCGCCTCTTTGGCGGCGGGTGCGGCGGGCGACTCGGACGAGCGGCCCGGCTCCGCGGGGGCCGGAGCGGCAAAAAGGGAGAAGAGCAAAATTCCCCCGGCGAGCCTGAAAAGGAGGGTCGCTTTCTTCATCATCGTTCCTTTTGGTTTGAGGTTCGGTAATCGGTCGGCGCTATTCTAACAAAAGAAACTTCCTTTGAAAAGGATGCTAAAAGAAGGTGACGGCCCGGATGCAGACCCTCACCGAAGCGTTGGGAAGGGGTCTCCGGAAGACGCTTCTCCCTGATTCCACTGCGCACCAGCTTCGCGGGAATCGCCTGCCGGGTCAGCCACACCACCTCCACCCGCTCGTCGACTCATTGGCCGGCATACTTCGCCGCCGGTTGATTCAAGATTGTTGTCTCCCCCCGTTCCTCCAAAACCCGGAAAAGGAACTTCGGCGCTCTTACAGATGAAACGTCGTGTCAAAACGCAGCAACCTTTGACGCGGCGGGTATTTCTGAAATCCATTCTCCCACGTGATTTAACAGCGATTTAACATCTCTGCAACGACACCGTGATTCCGGACCGATACGATGCGATCGTCTTTAAAAAATGTCTCAGGCAAACACCAAAGTCCATTTAAGACGACTCAAGAAAGGAAAGCGCGTCACCGTGGCACAAAATAATAAGAAGAAAAAAATCAGTTTAAGGAAAGCGATCCTCCGTGAGATCTCCCGGGCGATCGGATAATGCATTCCCTCAATCGGCGGGATCTCGAAAAGGGCAAAAAGAGAATCCCTCCTAAACCTAAATAAATCTCAAAAGACGAGCGAAAGGAGAAAGAGAAGATGTCCCGATTCATGGCAATCTTGCTGGTGGCGATCGGACTCGTGGGGCTGTCGAGTATGGAGAGCTTCGCGGACGAGCGTAAAACGTTGGAAGAGCTATTGGTTGATAAAGGAACCATTTCAAAAGAAGAGGCCGCCGCAATCCAGGCGACCCCGTTTTCGAAGTGGGTCGATGAGATCTCCTTTGGAGGCGATCTTCGCCTGCGGCACGAATCGTTCGAGAGAGAGGATCCGAATCGCGACCGCCATCGCCAGCGATTTCGATTGCGGATGGGAAGCAAGATCAAGATCAACAAATTTCTCGTCGGCATCCAGCTCGCCTCCGGAACGGGAGAGCAAGTTTCAAGCAATCAGAGCTTCGACAGTTTGTTCAGCCAGAAAGAAATCTGGATCCAGCAGGCCTATTTGCAATGGAAAGCGGCGTCATGGCTGAAGCTGACCGGCGGGAAGATGTCGAATCCATTCTTTCGGGCCTATACCTCGGATGTTGTTTGGGATGACGACGTGACCCCGGAAGGTTTCGCCCAGAATCTCACCTTCGAGGTGACGGAGATGATCGTTCTTTTCATCAACGCCGGGCAGTTCATCTTGGATGAAGATTCCAGCGACAACAACGACCAGTGGCTCTTCGGCGAGCAGGTCGGCGCTCAGATCGGACTCAGCAAGGAGACGAAGGTCACCTTGGCCGGCGCCTATTATAATTTCAAGAACGCCACGCGGGGGACCTTCGGCCAGCCGGCCGTCCAAAGCGGAAATACACGGGTGGACCTGGCCGGGGGGGATGTGACCCTGGTCAACAACTACCGCGTCCTGGATATTACCTTCGAGTTCGCCACCAAGGTGGGGAGCCTTCCCGTCGCCCTGCAGGGAGATTACGTGAAGAATCTCGCCGATACGACGACTGACAAAGACATGGGTTATCAAGCCGGTTTGAAGCTCGGCAAAGCCTCCAATCCCCGGAGCTGGGAGGTGGCCTACTTCTACAAGCTCGTGGAGACAGACGCCACCGTCGCCGATCTTGCCGATTCGGATTTCGGCGCCGGCGGAGGAACCAACCGGAAGGGGCACATCGTCTGGGTTGCCTACAACCCGATCAAGCCGCTCCAGTTCAAGGTCAAGTACTTTGTGACCGAGGTTGAAGACGAAACGCTTCCGCCGGGAGAAGACGACGTCAACCGGCTCCAGGTCGATATGGCAATGAAATTTTAAACGGTTGGGAAAACCGTTCACGAAAAGGGCGCCTCCTCCTGCCGCGTTCGAACGATGGGAGGGGGCGCCCGCACCTTAAAGGAAGGTGTGTAACAAAAACTTAACATCCTGCTAAAACCGGGGAAATGCGATTCACGTATAAACATCCTTATCAACACTAATATTAGGAGAAATGAGATGAAAAAGAAATGGATTCTCACAGCACTTTTGGGGGTCGGGCTGGCTTCCGTCCAGACATCCTGGGCGGAAACGACCCTGATCAAGGTCGACGGCTCAAGCACCGTCTTCCCGATCACCGAGGCGGTCGCCGAGGAATTTCAGAAGAAAAATCGCAATGTGCGGGTCACCGTCGGCATTTCGGGAAGCGGCGGGGGCTTCAAGAAATTCTGCATCGGCGAGACCGATATCTCCGACGCCTCCCGGCCGATCAAGGCCTCCGAGGTGGAGTTGTGCCGTAAGAACAAAATCGAATATATCGAGCTTCCGGTCGCGTACGACGGCCTCGCCGTGATGGTCAACCCGAAGAACACCTGGGTCGATCACTTCACGGTCAAAGAGCTGAAGAAGATGTGGGAGCCGGCCGCTCAGGGCAAAATCAAAAAGTGGAACCAGATCCGGCCGACCTGGCCCGATAAGGAGATCCATCTCTTCGGCCCCGGCGCCGATTCCGGAACGTATGATTATTTCACCGAGGCGATCGTCGGAAAGGAAGGCGCCAGCCGGGGCGATTTTACGGCGAGCGAGGACGACAACGTTCTCGTCCAGGGGATCGCCTCCGACACGCTGGGGGTCGGCTTCTTCGGCGTCGCCTATTATGAGCATAACAAAGAGCGGCTCAAGCTGATCCCGGTCGACGACGAAAACGACGCCAACGGCAAAGGGCCGATCCTCCCCAAGTACGACAACATCCTGGAGGGGACCTACCAGCCGCTGGCGCGGCCGATTTTCATCTACGTCAGCCGGAAATCGGCGGAGAAACCGGAGGTCCAAGCGTTCATCGATTTCTACATGAAGAACGGGGCAACGCTCTCTAAGGAGGTCGGATACATCGCCCTTCCGGACAAGGCCTACACTTTGGGACTCAAGCGATACCAGCATCGGATGGCCGGATCGGTTTTCGGCGCCGGATCTCAGGTCGGCGTCAGCATTGAAGAGCTGCTTCAAAAGGAAGGGAAATAATCGGACAACTCAGAATAGTATGGATAGGAGGGGGGCACTGCCAAGTGCCCCCCTCCGGTTTTTTTGCGCCTGCTCATTGCGAGAAAGCGGCTCGAATCGCTCAATGGAAGCATTCATATCAGAAGCAAGCCTGTCATGGGCTCCCCCCCACCGTCGGCCCGTCAACTGATGCGATGTAAAGAATAAAACAACGGCAAGCCTCGGTCGGCACTCACAACCCTAAAAAATACTTGCAATGGTCTAGGAAAAATGCTACATGTGCACCAATCATTATCGTGAGATTGTGACACTCCTACAGGAGGGTATCGATCTGATGCTCTCCGCAATCTCCCCTTTAAAATTTACCCTCTCTCATCATCATTGATGACGTAAAGGATCCGCCGATGGCTTGGATAGGGCGTATCCTTCCGACCTTCTGCACTCTCTGCGATTGCAGGACCGCTTTCTCTTTAAGGGAGATCTTCTGATTTTCCCGTCTTCACTTCGACCGGCCATCATTCGTGCCATGGCCCTTTTGATCTTCTCGATTTATCTTTGCCGTTCAGGTGATTTTACCAGCTTTATGGGAGCTTCTTGGAAAAATGGAAATGGAAGAGGAGAGTCGCATTCGAAAACAGGCCGAGGAGGAGGTGAGGGAAAGGAGTCCCTCTCTTCTGTCGCGCCATCTTGAGGAACTGCAGCGCCTGATTCACCAGATGGAGATCCGTGAAGTCGGGCACGCGCTTCAAATCGATGAGATCCGCCGCACCTTTCAGGCCCAACTAGAAGCGTCACGCAATCGGCATGCCGACCTCTACGACTCCGCGCCTGTCGGCTACTTCACTCTCGATCAAGGCGGTTTCATTATCGAGGTGAACCGCACCGGCGCGGATCTCCTGGGGATGGAGAAAGGATACCTTCTTAAAACCCCCTTTTCTCTCTACGTGGCTGACGAAGATCAGCCCCTCTTTCAAGATTACAGAACAAGGCTTTTCAAAACGGAGCGTCATGAGCGCTGTGAGGTCAGGCTCATCAAAGAAGATCGCTCTTTCTTCTATGCTCAAATGGATAGCCTTGTCGCGGTCGAATCCGATGGCACAAGGAGTTGCCGAAGCATCGTCAGCGAGATCGGCGAGCGCAAGCAGACGGAGGAGACGCTTCGGGAGATTGGAAGAAGATACCGGACCATTTTCGAGCGAGCGCCCGTCGGCATTGCGCGCGTCAATCGGGAGGGACGTCTGATCGAGAGCAATCAAGCACTCCAACAGATGCTTGGATACGGCGAGGAGGAGCTGCGCCGTATGGTTTTTACCCAACTGACATACCCTGAGGATGTGTCGAAGGAGTGGCTGCTTTTTCAGGAGCTCATTCAGGGGGGAAAGGATCACTACGAATTGGAGAAGAGATACTACCGAAGAGACGGCAGCGTCATCTGGGGCAACCAAACCGTCTCCCTCGTCCGAGATACGGGCGGAGAGCCGCAATTCGCGATCGCAATGGCACAGGACATTACCCATCAGAAACAGGCGGCGGCGGAAATAACCGCCATTGACGAGGCGTTAAGGGAGAGAACCGCGCGCATCGAGGAGGTCAGCCAAGCGCGAAACCGATTTTTCTCCTACATCTCCCATGAATTGAAAACACCGGTGAACAGCATCGTCGGATTTATACAACTGCTTCGCAATCGGACATACGGCTCATTGACCCCTGAACAATTAAAAACCTTAACCCGCATCCACGGATGCGCGGAAGATTTGGTTCGACTCATCAACAACATCCTGGATCTGGCAAGGGTCGAGTCCGGGAAAATGGACCCGAAGATGATGGAGACGAACCTTCCCGAGCTATTAGAAAGGGTCTCTATCACATTCGAGCCCTTTCTTCGAGAAAAGGGGCTGACCCTTGAGAGAAGGGTCGCCCCTTCATGCCCTCTTCGTTTTCTCACGGATCCCTCTCTCATCCGAAGCATGCTGACCAATCTGTTAAGCAATGCGGTGAAGTTCACCCATCAAGGGGTGATTCGGGTTGAACTCGATCAAACCACAGAAGACAAAGGGGTTCAGATCACGGTTTCCGACACGGGCATCGGAATAGAGCCCCAGCGTTTGGAGCGGATCTTCGAAGAATACCACCAGCTCGAGACGGGGGTAGAGGTTCAAGCCGAGTACGCCAAAGGAAGCGGCCTTGGACTTGCGATTGTCAAGAAGATCGTTGATTCTCTCGACGGGAGAATATCCGTTGAGAGCGCTCCCGGCCGAGGGACCACATTCATCATCCGGATTCCGGCGCCGCCCGCGCAACCGGCGGCCCGCTGACTTCCCGCGGGGGCCGCGACGCGAATCGCCGTTATCCCCTAATTGAAAAAAGTTTTTTCGTCTAGGGCCTTTTCCCCCTTCGATTACGTCGGATTCCCTATAGCCAATCGGAGAAAGATTGGTATACTTCCCAGGTCTTATCCCAGGAAAGTTCTCTCCGGGTAAGAGATACCCTTCTCGTGTCTTCCTTCCGGCGGCGCTAAGAGGCCTTCGTTCAATGCCTCCCTCTTTCAACCCTTTCTGTAGATAGGAAAATAATGGATAAAGGAAAACGATTCGACCTGCCTTCGGCAGGCTGGATAGTATTGGGCTCTTTTTTAATGCTGCTCTGGTCGATCCAGACCGCGGAGGCAATGGTCGTCTGGACCGACCATGCCACGGTCAAAATCCGAAGGGAAATCTCATTAACCGCGCCTAAAACGAATCAAACCTCCGCCGTATTAAAAGCGGCCAAGAATGAATTCGAGGCGTTTCAGCTCATCGTCTCGGCCGACTCGGGAAATCTCTCAGGGGTCGATGTGACCGTCAGCGATCTGGCCGGTCCGAACGGAAGCCTCATTCCGGGCAGCGCGGTCATGATCTACAAAACGGCCTTCATCAACATCACCACCCTCTCCACGACGGAAGGAAGGCTCGGATTCTGGCCCGACGCTCTGATCCCGAAGAGAGACGAATACACCCGGGAAGTCCGGAATGCGTTTCCCTTCTCGGTGACCTCCGGCCGGAACCAGCCGGTCTGGATCGAGATCTATGTCCCTCAGGACGCCGCTCCGGGTCTTTACAGAGGAACGGCGACCGTCACCGCGTCCAATCAGACCCCCGTCGTCGTCCCGATCGAATTGACCGTCTGGAACTTTATCCTCCCGTCGACCTCGACCGTGCGGACGGCCTATACGATCGATTATCATCTGATTCCGATCGGGCACGGGCTCGGCAGCGCCTACCTGAATTATCTCGACCTGATTAAAACCTACGCGAAGGCCAACCTCCTCCACCGGATCACCAACGATTACCTCCCGGGCCCCCACATCGTGCCGGGAGGATGGGACGCCTTTACCGATCGATTCGGCCCCCTCATGGACGGCACGGAGCGATTCCCGGGAGGAAAACTCCCCGGGGCGAAAATGACCAGCTACCGGATGTCGATTTGGGCGCAGGAAACCAATGTCGCCTTTTTAAGAGACATCGCGCAGCGCGCCGCGGCGAGAGGATGGATCGACCGTCTCTTTGCCTATACGTTCGACGAGCCGAAGCCGGATCAGCCGGCGCAGTGGCAGACGATTAAAGACCGGGCTAGGGCGCTTCATCAAGCCGATCCAAGGCTCCGCTCCCTGGTGACCACCAGCATCCAGGGGGCGGGCGATTTCGGCATCACCCAATGCGGTTCGCCCCGCGTCGAGCCGTGCATCGACCTCTTCACCCCGACAATCCGGTATCTAGACAACAAACCGACCGGCCGGGAGCCGGGAAGCGAGGTTCCCGGCGGCGCGGAGACGATCGGAAATCAGCGGAGCAAATACGGTCCGGAGACCTGGTGGTATCAGGCCTGCGGCTCGCACGGCTGCGGCATCATCGGCGGGGGACAATACGATCCGGAAGGGTATCACACCGGTTGGCCCGCCTTCATGATCGACCTTCCGGCGATGTTCAACCGGGTCATGCAGTGGCAGACCTTCAAATACAATCTTCAAGGAGAGCTCTACTTCGACATGGTCTACGCCTACGGCCGGAGAGATCCGTGGGTCGGCCAGTACGACTTCGGCGGCAACGGCGACGGCACCCTCTACTATCCGGGGACGCCGGCGAAAATCGGCGGGACGACCCACATTCCGATCGAGTCGATCCGCTTGAAACTCCTCCGGGAGGGGATGGAAGATTACGAATATATGAACCTGCTGGCGAAGCTGGGAGACGGCGACTATGCGGAAAGGCAGGTCGACACTGTCGCGAACCGGATCTATGATTGGAGCCGAAACCCGGCCGATCTCTACCGGGCGCGGGAAAACATGGCGCTGCAGATCCTCTCTCACGATGCGTCGGGAGGGCCGACGCCGGGGACGGCCGATTTTAAGCTGAGCTACTCCCCCGCTTCGGTCACGATGATCGAGGGGGGCGCCGCGTCGTCGCGGGTGACCCTCTCTTCCCTCTTTGACTTTAACGCGGCGATCGCGTTGACCTGTTCCACCTCCCACCCGAGCGTGACCTGCACAGTGAGCCCCGCGTCGGTCACCCCCCCGGTCAATGGAGATACGATCGCAACCTTAAACATGGCCACCCAAAGCGCAACGCCGCTCGGCGCCCACCCCGTCGTCATCCGGGCTGTTTCAGGCGGCCTGACCCGGGAAGGAACCGTCGCGCTCACTGTCACGGCGCCGACCCCGGTCGGCGAGCCGTTCGATCGCGCCGACGCGACCGATCTGGGACCGAATTGGAACGAGTATTTGACCGACTTCGGGATCAGCGGCAATCAGGTGTTGAACCTGGATGCCGCAAGCCAGGAGGCGCAGTGGACCACAAGCCTCGGACCCGATCAGGATGTCGCGGCCGATTGCAAAGTGGCCGCCGCGGGGAGCAGCTGCGGGGTGATGGCGCGATGGTCGAACGCCGACAATTTCTACTATGCGCGGCTCGACGCCGGGTTTGGGGATATCGCTCTCTTCAAGAAGGTCAACGGCGCCTACACGAAGTTGGGAACGGCGCTACGGCCGATGGGCTACGACACTTATTATCGGCTCCGCCTGGTCGTAGAGGGGAGCACCCTCAGCGTCTACTTCGCCGGAGAGAACACGCCGGCGATCATGTTAAACGATCCCTCCCTGAACACGGGAGATTACGCCGGAATCCGCTCCTATGCCGCGGCCGTGGGGGCGACCTGGTTCGACCGTTTCCATGCGGTCTCTTCGGGGAATTCGGACACGTTTAACCGGGCCGACGATACGAACTTGGGAAGCAATTGGAACGAGTATCTGGCCGACTTCGGGATCAACGGCAACGAGGTCGCCAACCTCGACGCCGCCAGTCAGGAAGCCCGCTGGACCGCTTCGCTCGGTCCGAATCAAGAGGTCTCCGCCGACTGTAAAACGGCCGCCGCCGGAAGCTCCTGCGGGGTGATGGCCCGGTGGGTGGACGACGGCAACTATTACTATTTACGGCTCGATCCCGGCCTGGGGAACATCGTCTTGTTCAAGAAGGTCGACGGCGTCTACACGGCGCTGGGGACCGCCGACCGGACGATGGCGTTTAACACCTTCTATCGCCTCCGGCTGGTGGCGGAGGGGAACACCCTCACCGCCTTTTTCGCCGGAGAGACCGCCCCCGCCATCACAGCAACGGACACTTCGCTGGTAGGCGCTTTTTCCGGAATCCGCTCCTACGCCGCCGCGGTCGGGGCGACAGGGTTCGACCGGTTCAACGCCGTTTCCCTCGGCGGACGCCTCGGCGACCCGTTCAACCGGGCAAACGGCACCGCCCTGGGGGGTGGCTGGAACGAATATCTTCTTGATTTCGAAGTCAACGGCAATCAGCTCCGGAACAGCGACACGGCCGGGCAGGAGGCGCAGTGGACCCCCGCGATCGGCGCGGACCAGGATGTCTCCGCCGACTGCATGGCGACGGCCGCCGGAAACTCTTGCGGCGTGACCGCCCGCTGGTCCGACCCGAACCACTTCTATTATGCGCTGGTCGATCCGGGCCTGGGGAGCGTCGTTCTATTTAAAAGGGTGAACGGCGTTTTCACCCGCCTCGCGATGGCCGGCCGGCCGATGAGCTATAATACCTTTTATCAGATTCGGCTGGTTGTGCAAGGGAGCTCGCTGCGGGTCTTCTTCAACGGAGAGAGCACCGCGGCGATCGACCTGAGTGACACCGGATTGGCGAGCGGGAATTATGCCGGGGTCCGCTCTTACGCCTCGGCGGCCGCCGCCACCTCCTTTGATAATTTCAGCGTCGGCCATCCTTAAGACCCGCCTCTCCTAAGAGAAGCGGACGGTAGCGAACCGGGGCGCCCTTTCTTTCCGAAGCGGGGGCGCCCCGGCCATTTTTCCCCAAAACCTCCCTTCCCCCCTTTTCATTCACCGCCGGACGGGTGGTCTTGATAAGCCCTCCCCGACCCCCTAAACTAAAATGATAGACTGAATAAAGACGGCTGAAGGGGATGAAACCATGCAGAGACGCATCAACGTCCCAAGCAAAGGCAAAAAAATAACGGTCAATTCGGACCACACCCTAAATGTCCCCGACTCCCCGATCATTCCCTTCATCGAGGGGGACGGCATCGGGATCGACATCGCCCCGGCGATGCGGCGCGTGGTCGATGCGGCGGTGGCCGATGCTTACGGGGACAAACGGAAAATAGCGTGGATGGAAGTGTATGCCGGCGAGAAGGCGGTACAAATCTACGGTGGGGAGGCTTGGCTGCCGGATGAAACGGTGGCGGCGATGCGCGATTATGTCGTGTCGATCAAAGGCCCGTTGACCACCCCGGTTTCCGGAGGGATTCGCTCCCTGAATGTGGCGCTGCGGCAGCGGCTCGATCTCTACGTTTGTCTCCGTCCCATCCGCTGGTTTCCGGGTGTGCCGAGCCCGCTGAAAGAGCCGCACAAAGTCGACATGGTCCTCTTCCGCGAAAACATCGAAGATATTTATGCCGGGATAGAATGGGAAGCCGGTTCGCCCGAAGCCGAGAAGCTGATCGCATTCCTGAAAAGTGAAATGGGGGTGACGAAAATCCGCTTTCCCGAATCGGCCGCCGTCGGCATCAAGCCGGTCTCCAGAGAAGGGAGTGAGCGGTTGGTCCGCCGCGCGATCCGGTACGCCGTCGACCATCGGCGCACATCGGTCACCCTGGTCCACAAAGGGAACATCATGAAGTTCACCGAAGGGGGGTTCAAGCGCTGGGGGTATGAAGTGGCCAAACGAGAATTTGGCGGGGTCGACATCAACGGCGGGCCGTGGCTGAAATTGCCGAATGGGATCGTGATCAAAGATGTGATCGCGGACGCCTTCCTCCAACAGATTTTGTTGCGTCCGGAGGAATACGACGTCATCGCGACGCTGAATCTCAACGGCGATTATATTTCCGACGCGCTGGCCGCGCAGGTCGGCGGCATCGGCATTTCACCGGGGGCCAACCTCTCCGACGAAGTGGCCATTTTTGAAGCGACCCATGGCACCGCCCCCGACATCGCCGGGAAAAACATCGCCAACCCCTCCTCGCTCATTCTTTCGGCGGAGATGATGCTGCGTCACATCGGATGGACCGAGGCGGCCGACCTGATGATAAAAGGGATCGGGAAAGCGCTCGAGGCAAGGTGTTTCACCCACGACCTGGCCCGGCTGACGCCCGATTCGAAGGGGGTGACCTGTTCTGAATTCAGCGATGCGATCATCCGTCGGATGCAAATAAAGACGCGATGAACGCCGTTCGTCGGACCTTTCTCGGGCGATTATTTTTTGCGGTCGGCCAGCGCCTCTTCCAGGTTTTTCTTTGCGACCGGGTCGTCCGGTTTCAGCCGCACCGCTTCGGAGAAGTGCTGAATCGCCGCTTCGGTCTTCCCCTGGTTTTTCAAGATCACGCCGGAATAAATGTGCGCCAGGTGCTGGGCGGGGTTCACACGAAGCACCTCCCGGTTGTGGGCCAAAGCCTCCTCGTACCGCCGCTCCTTGGCCAAGAGGATCGCCAGATTTAAATGGGCGAACTCGAAATCGGGCGACAGCTTCAGCGCCGCATCAAAATGGCCCCGCGCCGCCTCGTTCTCTCCCTTCCTTGCAAGCATGACCGCCAGATCGGTATGGACGATATAGTTGTTCGGAAAACGCTGAAGCTCCATTCGATAATGTTCGATCGCTTCCTCGATTCTCCCCTGCTGCGCCAGCAATCTCGCCAATTTGTGATGGATCTCTGGCCGGTCCGGTTCGAGGACGGCCGCCTGGCTGAGATAAAAGATCGCCTCATCGAACGCCCCGCGGCCCATCGCAGAGGTGGTCAGCCGCCGATAGATCTCCGCGTCGGGACCGAGCGCTTCCAAGGCCCGCAAGAAGACCGCGTTGGCCTCCTCAAATTTTCCGGCCCAATCGAACAATTTCCCAAGATTCTTCAGGGCCAACCCGTCGGCGAAGCGGTTGAGGCCCGACATCACCTCTTTCTCCACGGTCCGGATCGTCTCGGCCCCCCACGACGGACCGGGGGTGACGATTTTCTGTCGGGCCATTTGATCGAGCAGCGCCAGACCCAAGAGACGGTAACCCTCGATGTTGGTATGGACATGATCGACGAAATACTCCTTGCCGAAGACGGCGTGGTCGTATTGGCGCAGATAGGCCTCTCTGAGAAGACGGGGGAAATCGACCAGCGGCGCCCCTTCGTCCGCGGCCACCTCCTCGACGACCTGTTGCATCGATCGCAAGATCCGAAGCGGGACGATATCCTCCTCGACGGCGCGCCGGAAGGCTTTTTCCGCCTCGTCGTATTTTTTCATTTCAAAGAGAACCTGTCCGATCCGGTAATGGAGGTCGGCGTAACGATCGTCGATTTGAAGCGCCTCGCGATAAGCGGCCAACGCCTCGTCGAAGCGGCCTTCCTTCTGAAGTTCCCCGCCGCGCCGGTAGCGTTCCTCCCACCGACGGAGCCCCTCTTCGCCGAGCCCCTCCTTGTGCTCGCTCTTGAAAGGGGACATCTCTTTAAGATTGATCGCGGGTTGGACGAAGAGGATCTCCGCGCCGCTCTCCCGGGCAATCTGGACCATCCGGATCAGGTTCAGGCGGAAGTGCGCGATGATCCGCTCTTTGAGGGGATCATTGCGACGATAGGTCGTCGGGCCGAGGGTGTGGGTGAGAATTTCATTCACCTCGCCGCTCAGCTGATAGCGCTCTTTTGCCTTTTTGATCGAGTCGGGCCGGACCGCCTCGAGGGCCTGTTCTATCGCCGCCCAGGTCCGGGTTCGGCTGAGCAGGGCGCTTGCCCGAAGCGCCCAGGGAGGCTGTTCCATCAGGCCGCCGTAGGAGCGTTGTTCGAGGAATTCATTTTGTCCGGAGTAGACGATAAAGAGATCGGGGTGATATTGCGTCAGCTCGTTCATCAGGTGGGCCACGCGGTAGCTGGCGTAGCTGATCCCTCCGGCGTTGATCACCTCCCAGTCGCGCGACGGGTCGGCGGCGCGCAGAAACGCCCGCAGCCATCCGCAAAACGAGACCCGGTCATAATAGGGGTGACCGTAGGTCGTCGATCCCCCCATGCAGAAGATCCGATAGCTGTTTCCCGACTTCTCCTTGGGAAAAGCTTGATCTCGATTGAACCAATCCCACTTGTTCCGGGCCGTTTTGAGGAGAACCGATCCGTCCGGTTGGCGCTCTTCCACGAACAGGGGAATCTCTTCGGCGAATCCGACGAAGGGATCTTCGGTCACGAGAACCGAGCGGACGCCGATCAAGGCCAAGAGGAGTTCAAGGAGGCCGAAAAAAGCGGTGACGATGATGATCGTGAATAAAATGTTTTTCCAGAACGGGCGGGGGCGGCGTAGCGCGTTGCGAGGAATGGTTTCCGTTTCGGTCGGTCTTTCTTTGTGATCTTTCTCATCCATCGTGCTGCCGCATATTATAACATCGAAACATGACTATACAAAGACTTCTTGACTCCGTTCCGATGTTTGCGCGACCGTTACAAGGCTGGGGTTAAAGCGGCGACAGCGTTCTACGGTGATGCCGGGGGAAGGGATCTCTCTGAGGGCCGTTTTCAAAAAAGCGTATAGATAAACGGAGCGACCGCCGAGCTCTGCGTAAAAACGATCAGCGTTCCCAGCAAGACCAAAATCAGAATAATCGGCGCAAGCCAAAACTTTTTGCGTTCCCTCATAAATCCCCAGAGGTCTTTCAAAAATTCGATCATTAGAATGGTCTCTCCATCTGTTTTCGATCAAGCGCTTTGCTTTGGATCCGGTAACTGATCCCCTCCTTCTTCCAGGCGCGCCGCAGCGGGTCCCATCCCCACAGCCGCATGACGCGTCCGAGCGGAAAGAAGAGGAGATAAAAAACCAGCGCGAGAATGATCCGGGTGTTGATCCATCCGAGAATCCCCCCCACGATCATCCAACCCTGAAAAACAGGGGCCAAGGTCGCCGGCAGGGCCGAGGCCCAAAGGACGAAGACGCTTCCAACCACCCAAGGCCAAAGAACGAATTTCAGATTCCACAGCCAGGGAAAGAGCAAGCCGAAGAGCCCGGCGATAAAACACCCCATAAGGAGGCCGAACGAGCGCAGCTCCTTGACCGTCGGCGGGGGGGGAGGCTTTACGATTTGATCAATCCAGCTCGAACGTCTCTTTCCAGCCATCCTCTTTTTCCCAGACAGGTTGTTTCGATTTGGCCAACAAAAAATTTTCCAAAACAAGGTAATCCATTTCGGTCCGCATGAAACAGCGGTAGGCGTCTTCCGGCGTGCAGACGATCGGCTCCCCGCGAACATTGAAGGAGGTGTTCACCAGAACGGGACAGCCGGTCCGTTGCTGAAAGGCCTGAAGGAGTCGGTGATAGCGGGGATTCGTCTCTTTGTGGACCGTTTGAATCCGGGCGGAATAATCGATGTGGGTCACGGCGGGGATCGAAGAGCGCTTGACGTTGAGTTTATCGATGCCGAAAAGGCGTTGCTGCTCGGAGGTCATCGGAAGACGGTGCTCCTCGCGGACCGATGCGGTCAGCAACATATACGGACTCGGACGATCGAGCTCGAAAAACGTGGAGACCGATTCAGAGAGAACCGAGGGGGCGAACGGCCGGAACGATTCCCGGTATTTGATCTTCAGATTCATGACCGATTGCATCTTTTCACTGCGGGGATCGCCGATAATGGAGCGGGCGCCGAGCGCGCGCGGTCCGAATTCCATCCGCCCCTGAAACCACCCGACGACCTGTTCCCGAGCGAGAATCTCCGCGACCGATCCCATCAACGGCTCATCGTCCAGAAACTCATAAACGGCGCCGACGGAGTCGAGATAGCCCTTGATCTCGGAAGCGCTGAACCGGGGCCCCAAATACGCGCCGGCCATCCGATCGGTCCCGGTCGCGGTCCGAGGCTGCCCCTGATATTGGTGCCGGAAGGCGAGGGCCGCGCCGAGCGCGCCGCCGGCGTCGCCGGCCGCCGGTTGAATCCAGATCTCCCGCATCGGGCCTTCCCGAAGGAGCCGTCCGTTGGCGACGCAATTGAGGGCGACGCCGCCGGCCAGACAAAGCGCATCGACCCCCAGCTCGCGATGAATCGTTCTCGCCAGACGCAAGACGACCTCTTCCGTCACCGCCTGGATCGAACGGGCAAGATTCATCTCCCGTTGCGTTAATTTTTCTTCCGGGGCGCGCGGCGGTCCGCCGAAGAGCGCATTGAACTTGGCGTTCGTCATCGTCAGACCGGTGGTGTAGTGAAAGTAGTCCATGTTCAAACGGAAGGTCCCGTCTTCTTTCAGATCCAACAACTGCTTCAGGATCAGATCGACATACGCCGGCTCGCCGTAGGGGGCCAGGCCCATCAATTTATACTCTCCGGAGTTGACCTTGAAGCCGGTGTAATAGGTAAAGGCCGAATAAAGGAGGCCGAGGGAGTGGGGAAAATCGATCTGCCATTGCGGGGTCAGCGTATGGCCCTCCCCCAGCCAGACCGAGGTCGTCGCCCACTCTCCGACCCCGTCCATGCAGAGGACCGCGGCGCGGGAAAAGGGGCTGGGATAAAAGGCGGAGGCGGCGTGGGCCTGATGGTGCTCGGCGAAATAGAGGGGCGGAAGCGCCGGCGCCCCGCATTGTCCAAGGCGGGCCAGCTCCTTTTTCAGTTGGGGTTTCAGGAAGAGCTTTTCCTTCAGCCAGACCGGCATGGCGGCGGCGAAGGAGCGATACCCCCGGGGGGCTTCGGCGAGGTAGGTTTCGAGCAGCCGCTCGAATTTCACCAGAGGCTTATCGTAGAAGACGATCGATTCAAGATCGGTCAGGCGGACGCCCCCCTCCTTCAAACAGTAGGCAATCGCCTGTTCTGGAAACCGGGCGTCGTGCTTCCGCCGGGTGAAGCGTTCCTCCTGGGCGGCGGCGACGATTTCGCCGTCGCGCAGCAAGGCCGCGGCGCTGTCGTGATAATATGCCGAAATCCCTAAAACGGTTGACGCCATTCATCGGTCTTAACATCGATCCTGGTTTCTGTCAAGATAGAGGATCTTACGCTTGGAATATCGGCGGTCGCCTCGGGTGATTTTTATCCGTGAATGAAAACGGCCTGACCTATGATATATTCGTTCTGTTTATTCTTTGAAGAGAAAGCACGTATGAAAACGAAGCCCCGTTCGAAACCGGCTTCGCACCTGAGCCCCTCGCCGCGACTCAGCGGGTCGGAATCGCAGCCGGAGGGATCTGCATCGATCTTCGGGAGCGAAGAAAAACGGCTGACCTTATTGATCAGGCTTCTCGCCGTTTTCGTTTTGCTCTGCCTCGGCTTTTCCTGGAAGCTCTGGACTTCCAGCCGGCTCTATCCTCTGGTTCCCCTCTTTGGGCTCGTTCCGGCTTTTCCCTATCCGTTCGATTATTTGTTTCTCGCTCTCTTCTCCGGCCTCCTTCTCGCCCTGGTCATCCAGCCTCGGTCGAAAATGTGGGTCGGGTTGATCGTTGCGGCTTTTACGATTCTCTTTCTACAGGATCAAAGCCGCATCTGGCCGTCGTTTTATCATTTCTTTTTCTGTTTCCTCCTTCTGCTCACCTACAGAAGGGATGCGGGCGAGGAAGAAGCGCATCGCATTCTCACCGGATTTCGGTTCACCCTCGCCGCGGTTTATTTCTGGGGGGGGGTCCAGAAGCTGAACACCCATTTTTTCAACGAGGAATTCCCCTGGTTCCTCCGGCCGCTGACCGATCTTCTGCCGTTCGACATTCCCACCCTGCCGGCCCTCGGCGTTTTTGCAGCGCTCTTCGAAGTGCTCTTTGCGATCGGACTTCTGACGAAACGGTTTCGCACCTTCGCCCTTTACGAAGCGCTGTTGATGCACGCGCTTATTTTTTTCCTCATCGGACCGTTCAGAAACGACTGGAACAACAGCGCCTGGATCTGGGGCCAGACGATGGCGGCGCAGGCCTGGCTGCTCTTTTACAAAGCGCCGCCATTTGCGTTCAAAAAAATGTTCGGCGCCCCCCGTTTCTACAACCTCCCGCAGGCGCTCGCCGTCCTCTTGATTGGAATCCTCCCGCTTCTGAATAATGTGAACCGCTGGGATTCCGCCCTCTCGTTCAACGTCTATACGGGGAACGTCACCCACGGCCAAATCCGGATGCACCCCGATGCGGCGCCCCGTCTGCCGGCCGAGCTTTCGCCCTTTGTGACCGAGCGCGACGGTTGGGCGGTGCTCGATTTGAATGCCTGGACCCTCCACGAGTTCAACGCCAATCCCTATCCGGAAAAAAGAATCTTCAAAGCGGTGCTCGACACGATCTGTTCTCACGTGCCGGACAGATCGGTCCGCCTTTTCCTGACCGAAAAATCGGGATGGTTCTTCCCGAAATCGACGCATCAATACGGCTGCGGAGAAATATAAGGGCCGATCCGTCCCTCCCCTTTTTTTCCCGAAAAGCATCCATCCGCATCGCAGAGAAAGAACCGTGCGACGCGCCCGGGCGAATCATTTCCACCTCTATCGGGAGCTAATAAATCCGTGGTTGCGGGTATTTAATGTATTTTCCGCCGTCACGATCGATACCGTGCGGAAATATAGACAAGGTCCGTTTCGGTGCTATACTTTCGACTGATTGTCTGTCGACCAAGCCCTCGGAGATTTCCTTTTTTCTCTTGGAAAGGCGACGACAAATGCAACCGCATCAGAAGACGTCTCATTCGACGAGATTCTGAGATTCAGACCCCACTTTTCACAACCGTATGTTCTCTGCATAAGGAGCTTGTCATGTTGAGAGGCAAGGCATGGGGGTTCGTTCTTATTCTGCTTTTATCTGCGTCTTTCTCCCGGGCGGAAGACGGCGTCACGGAAAAAGAGATCCTCCTCGGCATGTCCAACGCCCAGACCGGACCCGTTTATGAGTTGGGTATCGCGATGAAGGAAGGGGCCACGGTTTACTTCAACAAGGTCAACGCCGCCGGAGGGATCCAGGGCCGCAAGATCAAGCTGATCGTCTACGATGATCGTTACGAATTCCCCAAGGTGATCGCCAACACCCGAAAGTTCATCGAGGAGGACAAGGTCTTCGCCTTATTCGGCTACATCGGCTCCGGAATCTCCGCCGCCATCGTGCCGACCATCACGCGCGCCCGCGTCCCCTATCTCTTCCCGCTCACCGGCGCGGAAGTCATCCGAAATCCGGTCAATAAATATATCTTCAACCTTCGGGCCAGCTACGCGGACGAAGCGGAAGTCTTGGTCGATCGGGCGACCCGGGATCTGAAGCTGACCAAGATCGGCGTCTTTGCCCAGGACGACGCCATGGGGGAAGCAGGCCGCGCCGGATTGATCCGGGCCTTGCGCAAGCGAAATCTGCCGCTGGTCGGGGACGGGAAATATGAACGGAATACCGAAGATGTCGAGGCGGCGTTGGAGACGCTCGTGAAAGCCAACCCCGAGGCGGTGATGCTGGCTTGTCCCTATACGCCTTGCGCTGCTTTTCTCAAAAAGGCCAGGGCGCGTGGATTCTCCCCCCTCTTCTTACACCTGGGGGTCGGTACCACCGCCTTAATCCACGAGGCGGGGAAAGCCGCCGACGGGCTCATCGTCACTCAGATTGTGCCGAATCCGAGCGACAGCGCCCTGCCGATTGTGAAGGAATTCGTCTCGGACATGAAAGCCGCCGGATTCACTCCCGATCTGGTGAGTCTGGAGAGTTATCTCGGCGCCAAGGTGTTGGTGGAGGCCTTAAAGAAGACCTCCACCCTGACCCGGGAGGCGCTGATCTCCACGCTGGAGAAGTTCAGCATGGAGGCGGGAGGGCTGGAGATCTCCTTCACCCCCACCGACCATCAAGGCCTCCACCAGGTCTTTCTGACAAAAATTGAAAACGGCAAAGTGGTGACGATCGGGAACCTAAAATAAAGCCTAAGAGAGAGATGACGTCCCGGAAATTTTTCAGATTAAACTCTATTATCAAGAATCCCTTCATCTCCAGCCTGATCCTATTGCTTTTGTCGACTCCCCCTTTATGGGCGGAGGACGGGGTGACGGAGAAAGAGATCCTCCTCGGTATGTCCAACGCTCAGACCGGCCCCCTTTCCGGGGTTGGCATTTTAATTAAGGAAGGAGCCGCCGTTTTTTTCAATAAGGTCAACGCCGCCGAAGGGGTCCATGGCCGCAAGATCAAGCTGATCGTCTCTGATGACGGCTACCAGCCCGCCAAAGCGATCGAGAATACCCGAAAATTCATCGAGGAGGAGAAGGTGTTCGCCTTATTCGGGTATGTCGGCTCACCGATCTCCGCATCGATCGTGCCGATCTTCACAAGAGCCCATGTCCCCTATCTCTTCCCGTTCACGGGGGCTCGATTCCTTCGCAATCCGGTGGATCGATATATCTTCACCCTCCGCGCAAGCTACGCGGACGAGACTGAAGTGATGGTCGAGCGGTTGACCGAGGATCTGAAGATAACCAAGATCGGCGTCTTTTCCCAGGACGACGCCCTGGGTGAAGCAGGCCGCGCCGGGCTGATGCGGGCCTTGCGGAAAAGAAATATGCCGCTGGTCGGGGACGGGAAATTTGAGCGGAATACCATCAATGTCGATGTCGCTTTGGAAGCGCTCGTCAAAGCGAATCCCGAAGCGGTAATTATGTTTTGTCCTTATACCCCCTGTGCGGTTTTTCTCAAAAAGGCCAAAGAGCGTGGATTCAACCCCAAATTTTTCCTCTTTGCGGGGGGCGTCACCCCGCTGGTCCAGGAAGCGGGGAAAGACGCCGACGGGGTCATCATGACCCAGGTTGTTCCGAATCCAAGCGACAGTTCCCTGCCGATTGTAAAGGAATATCTCTCGGATATGAAAGCCGCCGGTCTTGCTCCGGACCCGGTGAGTCTGGAGAGTTACCTCGGCGCCAAGGTATTCGTGGAAGCGCTGAAGAAAACCTCTCCGCTGACCCGGGAGGCGTTTATCTCTACGCTCGAAAAACTGAAGATGAACGCCGGAGGGCTGGAGGTGTGGTTTAGCCCGAACAACCATCAAGGCCTGCACCAGCTCTTTTTGACAAAAATCGAAAACGGAAAAGCAGTCACCATCCAAAACCTCAAATAATTTAAAGAACACATGGCGCTTGAAAAGGTTTTTCGACTGAATTCCATCAGCAAGAAATTCTTGATCTCGAATCTCATTTTCATGGTGATCCTGCTGGGCGGATTGGGCACCCTCATGATCCATCAGAATCATGCCACGATCCGATCCTTGATGGAATCAAAGGGAAACGCCCTGGCCAACAACCTCGCTCAGATCAGCGCCAATTACGTCATGAATTTCGATCTTCAGGCCTTGGAATTGTTCGTCAACGAAGCGTTGAAAGACCCCGATGTTGTTTTTGTTGTTTTCTATGACGCCGACAGGGTGCCGTTGACGGAGAACAGCAAGCCCCCGAGCGACATCTCTTCGCTGTCGATTTATGATCGGGAAATCCACAGCCTCCGGGAAGATCAAACGCCCGTCGGGCACCTTCAGATCGGCTACAGCCAAGAGACCCTCTCGAAAAACCTGCGCAGCGGCATCCAGACGGTGGCCGTGAGCAACCTGGTGGCGCTGATCCTGCTCATTCTCGGGGTGACGATCCTCTTTCGGGGAATCACGCGGCCCTTGACCCACCTGGTCGGGGTGATCGAAAAAGTCGCCCAAGGCGACTTGACCGCCCGCGTCGCCCCCCGCCTGGTCGATCGCCCCGATGAGATGGGGGTTTTGGCCCGCAGCTTCAACCGAATGAGCGAAGAGCTTGCTCGGTCTCACGACCACCTGGAGGAACAGGTGAGGGCGCGCACGGCGGAGTTGGAAGCGTTCATTTATACCGTTTCACACGACTTGAAGTCCCCGGTGGTCTCGATGAATGGAATGGCCGGCATGATGAAAGAAGAGTATGGTCAAGAATTAAACGATCACGCGAGGCATTACCTCGACCGAATCATCGGCAACGCGAACTACATGGAAGAATTGATCCAGGGGCTTTTGACCCTCTCGAGGATTGGAAAGATGCAGGAACGCCAAGAGATGATCGAGGTCAACGATGTCATCCAAAATGTCCTGGACATTCTTCAAAATCAACTCGCAGAGCGCAACATCGCGGTCTCCGTTCAATCTCCTCTCCCACGCATTATGTTCAACCCTGTCCAGCTGGCCCAAATCTTCCAGAACCTGATCTCCAATGCCACAAAGTTCATGGGGGATCAACCCCACCCTCGGATTGAGATCGGGGGGAAAGAGTCGAAGGGGGGGGTGGAGTGCTACGTCAAAGATAATGGAATCGGGATCGATCCGGCCTATCATGAAAAGGTCTTCGCCATTTTCCAGCGGCTGCAGGATGTGAGGGTCGAGGGAACCGGCGTGGGACTCCCCATCGTAAAAAAGATCGTCGATCTGAACGGCGGCAGGATCTGGGTGGAGTCTCAGAAGGGGAAGGGAGCAACATTCTTTTTCTGGCTTCCCCGGAAGAATAAACCTCAACCGACCGGTCGGCAAAACCGGCCGTCGACGGAACATCTCTCCGATACAGGGTCAAAAGGAAAAGCGGCGACCGTTCAAACCCCGCGCGATGAAAGGCGAAAGAACACATGGCGCTTGAAAAAGTTTTTCGGCTGAATTCCATCAGCAAGAAATTCTTGATCCCGAATCTCATTTTCATGGTGATTCTGCTGGGCGGATTGGGCGCCCTCATGATCAATCGAAATCATGCCACGATCCGATCCCTGATGGAATCCAAAGGAAACGCCTTGGCCGATACGCTGGCGCAAATCAGCGCCAGCTACGTCATGAATTTCGATCTTCAGGCCTTGGAGATGTTCGTCAAGGTTGCATTGAAAGATCCCGACGTGGTTTTCGTCGTTTTTTACGATGCCGACAGGGCGCCGTTGACGGAGAACAGCAAGCCCCCGAGCGACATCTCTTCGCTGTCGATTTATGATCGGGAAATCCACAGCCTCCGGGAAGATCAAACGCCCGTCGGGCACCTTCAGATCGGCTACAGCCAAGAGACCCTCTCGAAAAACCTGCGCAGCGGCATCCAGACGGTGGCCGTGGGCAACCTGGTGGCGCTGATCCTGCTCATTCTCGGGGTGACGATCCTCTTTCGGGGAATCACCCGCCCCCTGGCCCACCTGGTCGGGGTGATCGAAAAAGTCGCCCAGGGAGATATGACGGTCGAGGTTGAGCCGAGGCTCCTGCGCGCACAGGATGAAATCGGCATCCTCGCCCGGGCTTTCTCGAAAATGTCGGCCGGCCTTAAAAAGGTGATGCAGGAATTGGTCTATGCCGTTCGCGACAGCTGCAAGCAGATCACCCTCTCCTCCGAAGCGCTCTCGGCCGCCAGCCAGCAGATGAGCGCCAATTCCTCGGAGACGGAGCGTCTGGCCAGCATGGTTTCTTCGACCAGCCAGGAGATCAACAGAATGGTGGGGGATGTCGCGACCGCTTCCGTGGAGATATCGATCTCGCTCAAGGAGACCTCCCGCAACATCGTCAATGCAACGCAGATCACCGCCCAAGCGGTGAAAATGGCCGATTCGACCAACAAAACCATCTCCAAGCTGGGCGAATCGAGCATGGAGATCGGGCAGGTGGTCAAGGTGATCACCGCCATCGCCCAGCAGACCAATCTCCTGGCGCTGAATGCCGCCATCGAGGCGGCGCGCGCGGGGGAGGCCGGAAGAGGATTTGCCGTCGTGGCGAACGAGGTGAAAGATCTCGCCACGAGGACAGCCAAAGCGACCGAGGAGATCACACAAAAGATCGGCGCCATCCAGGGGGATACCAAGGAAGCCGTCTCGGAGATTGGAAAGATTGGGGAGATCATCGATCAGATCAATCAGATCTCGATCGACATTTCGGGGGCGCTGGAAGAGCAGACGGTGACGACAAACGAGATCAGCGGCAGGGTCGCCCAGGCGGCGCACGGAACCAAGGAGGTGAACCAGAGCATCGAAGGGGTGGCCGATGGGTCCAAAAGCACGGCGAAAACGGCCGAGGAGATTCTGGTCGCCTCGAAAAAGCTGGCCCGGATGGGGAGCGATCTGACGGCGCTGATAAACAACTTCCGATTTGAGCTCAACCGATCGGATCAGAATCCCGCCTGAGGGGCTGCCATGATGAAGGGGAAACGAGGATGGGTCGTTCTGGTCTTGCTTTTATCGGCGACCTTTTCCTCGGCGGAAGAGGGGATCACGGAAAAAGAGATCCTCATCGGGATGTCCAACGGCCAAACCGGACCGACTTCCGAGAATGGGAATATGATGAGGGAAGGGGCGGAGGTCTATTTTGATAAGGTCAACGCCGCCGGGGGGGTCCAGGGCCGCAAGATCAAGCTGATCGTCTACGATGACGGCTACCGGCCCGCCCTGACGATCGCGAATACCCGTAAATTGATCGAGGAGGAGAAGGTTTTCGCCCTCTTCGGATACATCGGCTCGCCGAACTCCGCGGCCGTCGTGCCGATCGTCACGCGCGCCCGCGTCCCCTACCTTTTCCCGCTGACGGGGGCGGAGATCATCCGCAATCCGGTGAATAAATATATCTTCAACATCCGCGCCAGCTACGCCGACGAGATTGAAGTGTTGGTCGAACGGCTGACCCGGGATCTGAAGGTGACCCGGATCGGGGTCTTCGCCCAAGACGACGCCATGGGGGAAGCGGGCCGGGCCGGACTGATCCGGGCGTTGCGGAAGCGGAACATGGCCTTGGTCGGGGATGGGAAATATCAACGGAACACCCTCGATGTCGGCGAGGCATTGGAAACGTTGATCAAAGCCGATCCGGAGGCGGTGATTCTCGCCTGTACTTATGAGCCGTGCGCCGCCTTTCTGAAAAAGGCAAGGGCGCGTCGATTCAATCCGAAACTTTTACATATTTCAGCCGGCACCCTCCCCCTGATCCACGAAGCCGGAGAGGCCGCCGACGGGCTTATTGTGACACAGATCGTGCCGAATCCAACCGACAGCTCCTTGCCGATCGTAAAAGAATATCTCTCAGCGATTAAAGCCGCAGGACTCACCCCCAACCCGGTCAGCCTGGAGAGTTATCTCGGCGCCAAGGTGCTGGTGGAAGCGTTGAAGAGAACCGCTCCCCTCACCCGGGAAGCGTTTGTCTCCGCGCTGGAGCATCTTAGCATAGACGCGGGGGGCCTGAAGATACGGTTCACCCCCGCCGACCATCAAGGCCTCCACCAGGTCTTTCTGACAAAAATCGAAAACGGAAAAGTGGTCACGATCGAAAACATTAAATAAATTTGGGATTCTGCCGATCGGCCTTACGACAAAAGCGCAATCGCTCGTTGAACGGACTGAACGAAGGCTTCCACTTCGCTACGGGTATTATAGAGATAAAAACTGGCACGCGCCGTTCCTGCCACGCCGAGGCGCTTCATCAAAGGGTCGGCACAGTGCCGTCCGGCGCGGACGGCGATCCCCTCTTCGTCGAGCGCGGCGGCGAGATCGTGTGGATGGATGCCTTGACAGTTAAAAGAAACCAGCGGAGCCCGCTCTTCCGAAGCGGGCGGACCGTAAACCGTCACCCCTTCCAACGTTGACAGGGCGGTCAACGCCTCGCGGACCAATGCCTGCCCGTGCGTACGGACAGCCTCCATGCCGAGTTGATCGAGATACTTGACAGCGGCGCCGAGGCCGATCGCCGAAGCGATGTTGGGGGTGCCCGCTTCGAACTTCCAGGGAAGCGCGTTCCAACTCGCCCGGTCGGGCCAGACCTCCCGGACCATCTCTCCGCCGGCCAAAAAAGGAGGCATCTTCTCCAGCAGCTCCGGTTTGCCGTAAAGCACGCCGATCCCGGTGGGGCCGAGCATCTTGTGCCCCGAGAAGGCGAAGAAATCACACCCCATTTCCCGAACATTGACCGGAATGTGAGGCGCCATCTGAGCGCCGTCCACGAAAACCGGCGCCCCGGCCGCATGCGCTCGTTCTACAATTCGACGGAGGGGGATGACCGTCCCCATCACGTTCGATGCCGCTGTCACCGCCACCAAACGGGTCCGGTCGGTCAAGAGACGATCGAGCTTGTCTAACCGGAGTCTCCCCTCTTCATCCATATCGAGGAAGACCAATTTCGCCCCTTTCTCTTCAGCGAGGAGTTGCCACGGAATCAGGTTGCCGTGGTGCTCCAAAACGGAGAGAAGGATCTCGTCACCCGGTTGAATGTGGGTTCGCCCCCAACTTGCGGCGACGAGGTTGACCGCTTCGGTCGTCCCCCTTGTGAAGATCACCCCTTCGCGGCTCGGCGCATGGATAAACCGGCAGACCATATCCCGGGCCGCTTCATAAAGGGCGGTCGCTTCTTCACCGAGCGTGTGAACGCTCCGGTGGATATTGGCGTTGGATCGTTCGTAATAAGAGGTGATCTGCTCGATGACCGGATAGGGCTTCTGCGACGTTGCGGCGTTGTCGAGGTAAATCAGCGGCTTTCCCTGGACCGTCCTGCCGAGAATCGGGAAATCCTTTCTGATCGCCTCGCTATTCAATAGCGCGCCGGGAGCAGACATTTTAGGATACCGCGTGAAGGCGCCGATAGGAGGCGACGCCCGATTGGAGGATTTCCAGAGGGAGCAGCGCGCATTTGATGCGGGCCGGACGGAGGGGGGCTTCAAGGGCCTTCAAGAGGTCGGCCTCTTTCAACCGCTCGATCGCCTCGATCGGCCACCCCTTGATCATTTCGGTGAGAATCGAGCCGGCGGCCTGACTGATCATACAGGCGTCTCCGCGAAACCGGATCTCGGCCACTCTCCGATGACAATCCAGGATCGCCTCAATCCGAATCCGGTCACCGCAGAAAGGATTCACCTCTTCATGCCGGATATCGGGATTTTCCAAGGAGCCGACATTCCTCGGCCGACGCGCGTGTTCTTGGATGACCCCTCCGTAAAGAATAAACCGCTCCTTCCCTCTTCAACAGAGAGGGCTCGATTTGACCATTCCCGTCGGGATTCGGTCCGCTTCACTCAGCGATCCGCCGAATCGGCCGTTCCGGACGGCGAGAATTTCTGAAAGGATGCTCAGAGCGATCTCCGGCGCGGTCTGCGCGCCGATATTCAGGCCGACCGGCACCCGCACCCTCTGGAGCCGGCGCTCCTCAACTCCCTGCTCGCGCAGCAGGTCGAGAATCGCCCTTCCCCGCCTTCGGCTGCCGAGCAGACCGATATAGCCGCAATCGGTCGCCAGCGCCCATTTCAACACCGGCACCTCGTATTTATAGTCATGGGTCAGTAGCACGAGGGAGGCCGCGGCATCCAGCGCGAAGCTTTCAACAACCTCGGAAGGAATTCCGATGATGACTTCGTCCGCTTCCGGGAAGCGCTCCCGATTTGCGAAGCGGGGCCGGCCGTCGACCACCACGGTCCGCAAGCCGACGATCTTCGCCATCGATACCAACGGGATCGCCACATGACTTCCGCCGAAAATGAAGAGGGGGAACGGCGGTCCGAAAACTTCGATGAAAACTTCGACCGCCTCCCCTTCAACCCGGTACGATTTCATCCGGGAACTTCCGGACGACATGAGGGTTCGGGCGTCGACGACGAGCCGTTCACGCAGGGTCTCCAGCAGGTTCCCGAGAGTGCCGTGCGCCCTTCCATCACCGCCGATCAGCATCCGCGTCCGGGAAGAGTTCGGGCCGCCCGAAGGGGCGACCAGCGTCACGAGGGCCGACCGTCGTCCCGCCTGCATCTCCTGACGGGCCAGCTCATGCAGCCGGACCACCGGGTCGCCCGGATCGGAGAAATCGATGAAGTCGATGAGGACATCGACATTTCCGCCGCAGGTGAGGCCGAGCTCTCCCGCTTCTTCATCCCCCAGCGCCATCCCGATCCGCTTCGAGACGCGGCGGGTCAGGATCGCTTCGGCTTCTTCAATCACACGGGCATCGACACATCCCCCGATCGTGACCGATCCAAGAATGCGCCCCCCTTCGCCGACGAACATCCGGGCCCCCGCTTTACGCGGGGTGGGGCCTTTGGTATTGATCAGCGTCGCCATGACGGCCCTTCCGCCGACGGCGCTCGCTTTTTCGAAGAGTTCAAGCGACTCGATCATCCTTCATCTCCTTGTCCGGCGGACACTTGCCTGAACGATTTCGTAATCCTCCCAGGTATCGACATCCTGCGGCGCGAGGTCCGATGCAAAGGCGACGGTTTCCACCCGACCGGAATCCCGCATCACCACGTCGCGTCCCCCCCGGTCCCCCTCCACCGTCATCAATTCGGAAAAGAGCGACCGGGAGAAAAGGACCGGGTTTCCCCTCGCCCCGTCATAAACCGGGACGATGATCGGCCTCCCCCTTTTTCTGAAGGCGGTCAGCATCGGCCGGACGACCTCCGCCGAAACGAGCGGCTGATCGCCGAGGAAGATCATCGCCCCTTCTGCTCTCGGAGAGACCGCCTGCAGCCCGGCAATCAGGGAAGCACTCATCCCGGCCGCAAACCGGGGACTGAATGCCGTTCGAACGGCTAATCCCTCCAGTTCCTGCCGAATCCTATCCGCCTCATGACCCAGAACCACCACCACTTCCTTCCATTGACTCTCCCCGGCCGCAATCACCTGCTCCGTGGTCCGCCGAATGAGGCTTCTCCCTTCCAACGGGAGAAGAAGTTTCGGTTGACCGAGCCGGCGGGAGAGTCCGGCGGCCAAAATGACGGCGGCGACCATTTTATACCGTCCTTCTCAGCTCCTCGGGCTTCACCGGTATTTTGCGGAGCCGCTTGCCGGTGGCGGCGAAGATCGCGTTGGTAACCGCCGGCACCACCATCGCCGTTCCGGTTTCGCCGATGCCGCTCGGCGCCTCGCCGCTGTCGATCACGAAAACTTCGATGTCGGGCGTGTCGGACATACGGATCAGCCGGTAATCGTGGAAGTTGGACTGCTCCACACGGCCGTTCTTGATGGTGATGGCGTCGAGAAAGACCGGCGCCAGGCCGAAGATAATGCCGCCTTCGATCTGGCTCTTGACGTGGCCGGGATTGATCGCGATGCCGCAGTCGACCGCGCAGAGGACGCGCTCGACCCGGACGTCGCCGGCTTTGGAAACGGAGACTTCCGCAACCATTCCGAGATAGCTCCCCCAGACACGACTCACCGCGATGCCGCGCCCTTTTCCCGCCGGCATCGGTTTTCCCCATCCGGCCTCTTTGGCGACCCGTTCAAGAACCGCCTTGGCGCGTTTGTCCTTCGAGAGATGCTGCTTTCGGAATTCGACCGGATCTTTTCCCGCGGCGTGGGCCAACTCGTCCATCAAACTCTCCTGGACGAAGGTGTTATGCCCCACACTTACGCCGCGCCAGAATCCGGTCGGCACACCCGGCGGCTCCTTGGCGACATAGTCGACCTTCACGTTCTGAAGGTCGTAGGGATACTGCCGCACCCCATCCATCGCGTCCGGATCGATCTTATCCTCCAAGATCAATACCGGCGCGTAGCGGGCGACGACGCTCGAACCGACCAGCCGGTGGGTCCAGCCGACGATTTTTCCATTTTTGTCGACACCGGCCGAGACCTTGTCGTAATAATAGGGCCGGTAGAGGTCATGCTGGATATCCTCCTCTCGTGTCCAGACCAGTTTTACCGGGCGATCGAAATTTTTTGCGATCAGGATCGCCTGGACCAAAACGTCCATCTCCAGCCGACGGCCGAAGCCGCCGCCGAGCCAATGGTTGTGAACCGTCACCTGTTCCGGCTTCAATCCGGTGACTTGCGCCGCCACGATCTGGGTAATCGATGGGGTCTGGGTGCCGGTCCAGACCTCGCAGTGGTCAGGCCGAACATGAACGGTACAGTTCATCGGCTCCATCGTGGCGTGAGCGAGAAAGGGAAGCTCGTAGGTGGCATCGATCCGTTTGGCCGCCCCTTTTAACCCTTTGGCAGGATCCCCCTCGTTGCGGATCACCAGCCCTTCCGACTCCGCCGCCTTGGCGAGATCACGGACAATGTCGGCGTTGCTTACGTTGGCGTGCGGCCCTTCGTCCCAGGTGATCTCCAGCGCCTGGAGCCCTTGTTTGGCCGCCCAGAAATGATCGGCGACCACCGCCACCGCATTCTCCAGCTTCACTACCTTCTGGACACCCTTGATCTTCATTGCTTTCGCGTCATTCACCGACTTCAGTTTCCCTCCAAAAACCGGAGAGGCCTTCACCGTCGCGACGAGCATCCCGGGAAGACGGACATCGATGCCGTAGAGCGGCGCGCCTTTGACCTTTTCCGTCGCCTCGATTCGGGGGATCGACTTGCCGATGACCTTAAAGTCCTTCGGGTCTTTCAGCTTGACCCCATGACGGACTTCCGTCGGCGGGGTGTTTCCGTCGAAGAGGAAGAAGTATCGGGGGGGCACATCGGCTTTCGGCGGGTCCATCTTCGCGACCGCATCGACAAGCCCGCCGTAGGCGGCCTGGCGCTTGCCGGCATCATGGTAGACGACCCCCTTCTCGGTCCGGAGGGTCGCGGGATTCACTTTCCATTCCTTTGCGGCGGCGGCAACGAGCATCGACCGGGTGATGGCGCCGACCTGTCGCATCGGAAGCCAGAGGCCGGCGATGGAAGACGACGCCCCGGTCAACTGGACGCCCGATGGAATGCCGTAAACCGGATCATTCGGCGGGGCATGCTCTATCTTGAAATCGGCCGGATCGACGTCGAGCTCCTCCGCGACGAGCTGCGCGGTCGACGTATGGATGCCCTGTCCCATGTCGGCCCGCGGCGCGATGAAGGTGATCTTGCCGTCGCGCCCGATCCGAAGATAGGCATTCGGCGTCAGCGGAAGACCCGGGGGCGCCGCTGGCTCCTCCGCCCATGCGGGAAGCTCTCCAAAATGCACGGCGAGAACCAAACCGGCGGCGCTCAGGCCGAACATCTGGAGAAAGACGCGTCTTGATACCTCTTTCGATCCCTCTTTTTCCGAAGCGGTCGCCTTCGGCGGCGACTGGGTCTCTGTCGGTTTGTTCGGCGGTATTGTCATGCCATCTCTCCATATATTAGGTATCTTCTCAGATGCTTTTCCCGGCCTGCTTGATCGCGGCGCGGATTTTTGGATAGGTCCCGCATCGGCAGATATTGCCCGACATCGCCGAATCGATCTCCGCATCCGACGGATTTTTTTTCTGCGTCAAGAGGGAAGCGGCCTGCATGATCTGGCCCGGTTGGCAGTAGCCGCACTGTACGACATCCAAATCGAGCCATGCCTGCTGCACGCGCTGTCCTACATCGGTGCCGCTCATTCCTTCGATCGTGAGAATTTTTTTGCCGGCCGCCTTGGACACGACTGTTTGACAGGAACGGACGGCGGCCCCGTTGAGATGAACGGTGCACGCCCCGCAGAGGCCGGCCCCACAGCCGAATTTCGTGCCGGTCAGACCGAGAACATCCCGAACGACCCAGAGCAGCGGCATGTCACCGGGCACATCCGCTTCAATATTCTTGCCGTTAATATTCAGTGCAACCATTGCCGTCTCCTTTTCTATTCTGTATGGGGATGATCTATTTGTATGTGTTGTATTATGGGAGCCATCTCGCTCGGACGGGAACCGAACAATAAATTCCCTGAAAGTATATCAAAGAAAGTCCAAACCGGCGGCAGCAAAGCAACCAGGAAAACCTGCCTAAATAAAATAGCGCAAACACCGCGGGTCAAAGGGGGCTACTACGCTGGTCGCGTATGATACGGGATCGGGGAATCGGATTGCGACGCTTCAGGATGGACCGTAGGATACCTTGAGAGGGTGGCGGACTTCTCTCCTGTTCCAGGAGATTTTCGTCCGGACGCGGGATCGAAGTTTATGAGAAGAGATGAGATCGCTTGGCAAAAAGATCGAAGTGCATTGGATCGAGGCGGGATATTTCGACGGCGCAGCCCAGGTGAAACAGCTCTGTCAAGAGCGAATGCTTCAATTCGCCCATGCCGCTTTGGGCTCCGCCGAAAGGTAAACCTCTTCGAATGGGGCAAGGGGCCGAAGCCCCTTGCCCTCTCCGCGGGACGGCGATCCGCTTACGCCGCTCGGCTCTGGTCCTCGAAATTCTTCAACTGCTTTTCAGCTTCTTCTTTCGCGATTCCATATTTCTCTTGCAGCTTGCCGATGAGTTTTTCCCGGTTGCCGCCGATGACTTGAACATCATCGTCCGTGAGTTTTCCCCAGTTCTCTTTCACCTTGCCTTTAAACTGCTTCCAATTTCCTTCGATCTGATCCCAGTTCATAAATCCTCCTTTTGGTTTTGAATTGCGTTGCGTGACAACCTATCGATCGCCGATCGGACCTTAGAGGCGCCGCGTCGGGCGTCGGTAATGATCGAGCGGAAAAACCGGTAGGATGATCAAAACGGCATTCGCATTTCCTTCTCTTAATTGTAGCCTTGCAGAACTTTGAAATGCAATTCGTGCAGGCCTTTAAGGAAATCGGGGCCGATCTATTCTGAAGCGGTGTGTGTAAAAATTTCACGGAAATCCGGGGGGCACCCTTTTTGCTCTTCTTATGCTTCCGATGACTATACCTTCCATAAACATGCATCTCTATGGAGGGATATGCTTGAGGAAGCGAAGATAAACCTTCCCCTCACGCGCCCGCCGCAACCTTCCCGGGAAAAAGGCTGCAACTTTATTGCAAAGAGGGACATCCCATGAAATCACATTTTAGAAAATGGGGATGGCTCTTTTTTCTCCTCGGCAGCGCGCTGACACACGAAACGGGCTATGCCGCCGCGCTCTTTAATGATGAATTCAACCGGACCGCCGGGTTGGGCTCTTCGTGGAGGGTGACCGCCGGAAGCTTCGGCACCGACGGCAATGCCGCGCGCTCCCAAGGGAGCGCCAATGCGGCCGCGATCACCCCCGGTTTGGGAACCGATGACTACACCGTCGAATCGGTCATCCTGATTCCGCCCGGCTCGGCCTACTCCGGGATCATCGCCCGGGGGAGAACCGATGCGAACTTCACGTTCGATCTCTATTCGGCTCAGCTCTCGACCACAGGGACGGTCAATCTTTACAGAAGGAATGGAGGCGCCTGGACATTGTTGCGGTCGGCCGCCGCAGGGATTGTCGCCGACAGAGCCTATACGCTCGGATTGAAGGTCGCCGGCGGCAGTCCGGTCGATCTGACCGTCTTCCTGGACGGGGCCTCGCTCTTCACCTTCAGCGACAGCGCCGCTTCGCGAATTACCTCCGGTGTTCCGGGGATCATCAACTACAACGCCGGGGTGCGATACGACCGGTTCACCGTTTCCGACAATGGAGCCTCCCCTCCGGCCAACCGGCCTCCCCTGGCCGCCTTGTCCGCCGGCCCCGGCTCCGGGGCCGCCCCGTTGACGGTGCACTTCGATGGGAGCGGCTCTTCCGATCCGGATGGAAGCATCTCCTCCTACGCCTGGGATTTCGGCGACGGATCGAACGGCGCCGGACCGCTCATCGATCATTCCTATTCAACGGCCGGCACGTTCACCGCCACCCTCACCGTCACCGACAACCAGGGGGCGAGGACCTCCGCGCAGCGGACCCTTTCCGTGACATCGGGGAGCGCAACGCTCTTTTCGGATGAATTCGATCGAACGACCGGCCTCGGCGCAAACTGGCGGCCGGCGGGGGGGAGCATGGCGACCGATGGAAACGTGGCCGTCTCGACGGCGGGAACGAACGCTGCGGCGATCACCCCAAGCTTGGGGAGCAACGATTATATCGTGGAATCGGTCCTGATCGTCCCCGCAGGATCGCTCTACTCGGGAATTGTCGTCCGCGGGAGGAGCGATTCGAACTTTACCGCCGATCTCTATTCGGTTCAGCTCTCCACCAAAGGGACCGCCGCGCTCTATCGTAGAAATGCGGGGGTCTGGACCTTGCTCAGATCGGCCCCGGCCGGCATCGTCGCCGGCAAACCTTACACCGTTCGCGTGAAGGTCGCCGGGAGCAATCCGGTGGTCCTCGACGTCTCCGTCGACGGCGCCCCCCTCTTCAGCTTCAACGACGACGCCTCCGCGCGGATCCTCTCCGGCGTTCCGGGGATCATCAACTACAACGCCGGGGTGAAATATGACCGGTTCACCGTCTATCCCGCCGCCAATGCCTTCCCGACGGCGCGGATGACCGCGACGCCGACCGTCGGCCCTCCCCCGCTGACGGTTCGATTCGACGGTTCAACCTCTTCCGATCCCGATGGGGTCGTTTCAAGTTATCTCTGGAACTTCGGCGACGGCGCAAGCGGCACCGGCGCCGCGATCGAACATACCTATCCCGCCGCCGGGACCTATGTCGCAACGCTCACGGTCACCGACGAGGGGGGGGCGAGCGCGGCCACCCAGAGGAGCATCCTCGTCGGCGCCGACACCTCCACCCTCCCCCGCTTTGCCTACGCCGCCAACTCGGCTTCGAACGATGTCACAATGTACACAGTCGACCCCGCCTCCGGTCTTCTGACGAAAATCGGATCGATCGCCGCCGGGACGGCGCCCTACTCGGTCACGGTCGACCCGAAGGGACGGTTTGTTTATGCGGGCAATTTCGGGTCGAACAATATCTCGATGTATCGGATCGATCCGAACAGCGGCCGCTTGACCGCCATCGGAACCGTACCGACCGGCATCGGGCCTTATTCCGGCGCGGTCGATCCGGCCGGCCGCTATCTCTATGTCGCAAATGAAAACTCGTCGACCGATGTCTGGATCTATCGGATCGATCAAACCAGCGGCGCTTTATCTTTGATCGGAACCGTCAACGCGGGGGTCAGCCCGATCTCCATCACGGTTCACCCTTCGGGCGAGTTCGCCTACGTCGCCAACACCATCTCCGACAATATCTCGATGTACACGCTCGACGGATCGACCGGAGAGCTGACCCTCCTCGGGCATGCCCCGGGGGGATCGGGGGCGAATTCCATCGTCATCCATCCTTCAGGCCGATTCGCCTACGCCGCCAACTACAACGCCAATAATGTCTGGATCTATTCCGTCGACGCAACCACCGGAAGGTTGACCCAAACAGGCGCGATCGCCGCCGGGACCCGTCCCTTCTCCATCACGGTTGATCCCTCCGGCCGATTTGCCTATGTCGCCAACTCCGCCGACACGATTTCGATGTACCGGATCGACGGCACAACTGGCGCGTTGACCGCGCTGGGAACGGTCGGCGGCGGGTCGGGGCCCCGCTCCATCACCGCCGATCCCTCGGGCAAATTCATCTACGTCGCGAATTTGAATTCCAACGACGTCTTTGTCTATTCGATCGGCCCCGACGGACGCTTAACGCCGGAGGGACGGTTCCCGGCCGGGACGACCACTCGATCGATCCGGGTCACCCCCGTCCAGCCGTAACGATCTGACCAACGGCGGATGGCGCTTTATCTTACCCATTCTGAACCGTTTCGTCCTACTTGCGAACGGCGATACACTTCGTTTAGAATAACCTCTGTTTTGATGATGACATAGGAAAGCCGATCCCCACGCCATGGCCAAACGTTCAGATCCGATCCTCCGTTTCGTTCACCATTCCATATTTCCGCACCCTGCCTCCTTTGAGGCCGACCCCCTTTTTATCAGGAGCCGCCCTTTCGGAAGATGAACGCTGAGGAAAAAATAAACATCTTACTTGTGGATGACCGGCCTGAAAACCTTCTCTCTTTGGAGGCGATTCTCGACTCTCCCGATTACCGGATTGTCAAAGCTCAATCGGGCGAAGAGGCATTAAAACAGCTCCTCCTTCATCCCGATTTCGCCGTTATTCTGCTCGACGTCCAAATGCCGGAGCTCGACGGGTTCGAGACGGCGAAATTGATCAAGCGCCGGGCGAGGCTGAAGTACATTCCGATTATTTTTCTGACCGCCATCAGCCACGATGAAGCACATCTTTTCAAAGGCTACTCCGTCGGCGCGGTCGACTATGTTCTCAAGCCGTTCAACGCGCATATTCTCAAATCGAAAGTCTCCGTTTTCGTCGCGCTGTATAAAAAGAATCGGGAGCTGCAACAGGAGCACAAAGCCAGGGTTGACGCCGAGGCGGCCCGGAACTATCTCTCTTTTTTGGTCGATGCAAACAGTCTGCTCGCCTCTTCTTTGGACTATCGAACCACGCTGAGCCGGGTGGCTCAGTTGGCCGTCCCCAAAATTGCGGATTGGTGCGTCGTCGACATCCTCGAAGAGGATCAATCGATTCAACGGCTCGCCACCGCGCACATCGACCCGGCAAAAGTGAAGCTGGCCTATGAGGTCGAACGCCGATATCCCTCCGATCCGAACGCGACACGGGGGATTCCGCAGGTGCTTAGAAGCGGCACACCGGAGATTTATGCTGAGATCAGAGATAATGTATTGGAAGAGAGTGCCCGGGATCCGGAGCATTTACGCATTCTCCGGGAACTCGGCCTTAGGTCGGTGATGATCGTTCCATTGATCGCCCGCGAACGAATCTTCGGCGCTATTACATTCGTCACGGCGGAGTCGGGCCGCCACTATGCGGAAGAAGATCTCCTCTTCGCTCAGGACCTGGCCCGGCGCGCCGCCCTGGCCATCGACAATGCGCGGCTTTACTCGATCTCCCAGCAAGAGCTGGCCGAGCGGGAGCGGGTGGAGCGGGCGCTCCAGCAGCTCAATGAGCGGATTCGCGAACAGGCCGGTACCCTCAATGGGATTCTCTCCGCCTCGGTCGACAATATCTATGTGCTCGATCACGAAGGCCGCTACAAATTCGTCAGCGACGGCGGGGCGGCGGTTTTGGGATTGGACGCATCCGACATGGTCGGAAAGAATTGGCGCGACTTGGGGCTCCCCGCCGAGGTGATGGAACAGTTCGATCGGAAAAGAGAGCAGGTCCTGTCGACCGGCCGGCCGGACAAAAGCGAGGTCCACTTTATGGCGCCGTCGGGGATGCGCTTTTATGAGTATATTCTCTTTCCGATCTCGACCGAAGGGGGACGGCCTCATGACGTTGTGGTGATCTCCCGAGACATCACGGAGCGCCGCGCAGCGGAAGAAGCGCTGAAACGGAAGACCCTTGAAGCCGAAGAGTCGAGCCGCCTCAAATCACAGTTTGTGTCGAATGTCTCCCACGAGCTCAGAACCCCGCTGAATGCCATCTTCGGATACACCGAGCTTTTACTCAATGAAACCTACGGCGCAATCGGCCCTGAACAAAAGGGGCCGCTGAAAGGGGTGGCGCGGAATGCCAAAGAGCTCCTCAGCCTGATCAATCATGTTCTGGATTTGTCGAAAATCGAGTCGGGCAAGGAGACGGTCTCTCCGGAACCGCTCCGGCTGCCCGATTTACTGGAAGAGATCGTAGAAGGGATGAAACCGCTCTTGGAGAAAAAATCGCTCACGCTTCGCTGGGATGGAATCGAATCGCTCCCCCCGATTGTGTCGGACGGGAACAAGGTGAAGCAGATCTTGACCAACCTTCTCTCCAATGCAATCAAATTCACACAGAGGGGAAGCATTACCGTCTCTGGAAAGAATCATCCCGAGGCGGAGACCGTCGAGATCGCCGTTCAGGATACCGGCATCGGGATTCGTCCGGAAGCGCTTCCGAAGCTCTTCACCGCCTTTCACCAGATCGATGCCGATCTGACCCGGGAATACGAAGGGGTCGGCCTCGGTTTAAAAATTGCGAAAGATCTCTCCCTCCTGCTTCATGGAGAAATCCGGGTGGAGAGTCGATACGGCGTCGGCTCCACCTTCACCCTCTCCCTCCCCTACCGATGGCAGGAGAAGAACGGATGATTTTCGCCTTCTGTCGGAAACTACTTTAATTCCTTGAACTCGATTTCCGGATAATGTTTCTGATGGAAAGCGCATTCTCGCTCCGTGGAAAATAGAGCGACCATCTGCCCGTCCCGGTCCTGCAAGTGCATCCCCTCCCATCGGAGCCGAATCATCTTGTCGATCGCATCGGCGTCGCCGCTGATCCATCGGGCGGAGGTATAGGGAAGCCGCTCCACCGATGTCTCGACGTCATATTCATATTGGAGCCGCGCCTGAACCACATCGAATTGGAGATTCCCCACCACCGCCAGAATCGGCTCGCGGCGGGCCCCGTCGGGGGAGAAGAGAACCTGCATCACCCCCTCTTCCTCCAGTTGCTGAAGCCCTTTTTGGAATTGTTTGTTCTTGGACAGGTTCCGATTGATCAGAATGCCGAAACACTCCGGGTGAAACCGGGGAATGCCGTCATACTTGAGCGGCGCCGCGGAGCAGAGGGTGTCGCCGATGGCGAAGAGGCCGGGATTGACCAACCCTACCACATCGCCGGCGAAGGCCTCTTCGATCGTCTCCCGCTCCCGGCCGAAGAGGCGGTGCGGCCGGGTCATCCTGACTTTCCGATCGAGCCGGGAATGGTAGACCAGCATATCTTTTTCGAAGCGCCCGGAGCAGACCCGCAGGAAGGCCATCCGGTCCCGGTGCCGGCGGTCCATGTTGGCCTGGATCTTAAAGATGAATCCGGAGAAGGCCTCGATCCCGGGCGCGACCAATCCATGGCTGCTCATCCGGGCCCCCGGGGGGGGCGCCAGTTCCTTAAGACCGGCGAGGAACGGCTCCACGCCGAAATTGTGGATGGCGCTTCCAAAATAAACCGGCGCCACCTCTCCTTTTAGAAACCGCTCCCGGTCGAACGAAAATCCGGCCCCCGCCAAAAGCGCCACATCTTCGCAAAGCTGCCGGTAGGCCGGCCCGCCGATCTCTTCCGCAAACTGAGGATCGTCGATTTCGCCGACCCAGACCGGCGCCCGCTGCTGACCGCGGACCGTCCTCTGAAAGCGGAGGACCTGTTTCTGCTCCAGATCGTAGACCCCCTGAAAATCGGGTCCCTCTCCGATCGGCCAGTTCTTCGGCACCGCCCCCATCCCGAGGACTTTTTCGATTTCGTCCAGCAGGTCGAGCGGAGGCCGGCCCGGCTGGTCCATCTTGTTGATGAAGATCAGGATCGGGATATGCCGCATCCGGCAGACATCAAAAAGCTTTTTCGTCTGCGGCTCGATCCCCTTGGCGCCGTCGAGCACCATCACGGCGCTGTCGACCGCCATCAAGGTCCGGTAGGTATCCTCGCTGAAATCCTGATGGCCCGGCGTGTCGAGGAGGTTGAATCGGCAACCCTGGTAGTCGAATTGAAGCGCGGTGGAGGTGATGGAGATCCCCCGCGACTGCTCCATCTCCAGCCAGTCGGAGGTGGCATGGCGCTGGTTCTTGCGCGCCTTCACCGCGCCGGCCAGCTCGATCGCCCCCGAGTAAAGCAACAGCTTCTCGGTGAGGGTCGTTTTGCCGGCGTCCGGATGGGAGATGATGGCAAAGGTCCGCCGGCGCGCCACCTCGCGCTTGATTTCTTCTATGACAGCCATCTCGGCCAGTTCAAACATGCGTTCACTCAAACAATATTAAAGGCGAAAGTGAGAAGAGATAAAGAGGATGCGGGGTCCGCCCGGCGCTCTGGTTCTCCCTGCGGAACGGCACTCCAGACAGGAGGAGGACGGGCCCTTCGCTTCAGCAGCGGCCTTTCCCGTCACCCGCGCTTTTCCTTTGCTCATCGGCTCACAAGAGATTAAAAATACAGAATAATTCGACTCCTGTCAACCCGAGGAGGGACTTGGGAATGGGATAGGATACGGAGCGGGATTCCCCCCTCCGCGGGAATGACGGCCCGGAAGGGAGCCCGCGTTGGGCTGGGGCTTTTGCGGACGGTTACGAAATGCTCGCGGGAAAACGGGACCTCTTATCTGAAGACCTCGGTCAGAATTTTAATGATCTTTTTGTGAATGAGCTCCTCGGTCACTTCTGTCAGCGGCGCCTCTCCGGCTGCGCCGGAACGGCCGCTCAGGCCGGGAGAGATCGTGCTTTCGCTAAACCGCGCCCGCTGGGCATGTTTATCGCAGAAAACAGTAAAATTGGGATACTCATGAGAGGGCCGGAGCGGGTCTCGGCCGACGAGAAAACAGATCGAGATCGAGGCGCCCCGGCGTTTCACGTCATGGGTCATTTCGTCTTTGCTCTCGTCAATTCTGTATGAATAGCCTTTTTCTTCTACATACTTTCCGATGACCTCCATCGCCGGCCTGATCGTCGTTTTTTGGTGAAGATAAAACTGGGACAAGAATTCCTCTTCCCGGCGTCCTTTTTCCTCTTCAAGCTTCTGTGCGTTGTCTCTCTTTTCTTGGTGCGTCCGAAAAATCGTATCGAGGTCGGATTTGATGTCGTCCTTCATTCGTCTTCTCCGTTATTGGGGAGCCACCCGCCGATGAGGCAAAATTCCTCTTCAACCCCCGCGGGGAAGGATGAATCTCTGCGGGAGTCGTCGCAGGTGATTCTAAGACCAATGGCGAACAACTGTCAATTACGATTATTAAGAACAGATCCCTCGACCTATTTTGCCGTACGGACGCTTCTCCACAAAGCCCCCAAACCGTTTGATTCAATCTCCTCCGGCTCGCTGCCGGAGCGGCCGTTCCCCGCAATGGCGCGGCCCAGCGCGTAGACGGCGCGCCCAATAATGAGATAAGTAGCGGCAAACAGGAGCAGATCGACCGCCTGGTGCTTTACGTCGGCCCGGCGCCGTCCGAACCGCGCACGGAGGCCGTTCCGTTTGAATTCGCTCAGCACGCCGGTTTCGGTGATCGGATTGTCCGGCCGGCCTCTCAAAAGCGCTCCCAGCCGGCTCTCGATCACATCGACGCGATCGGCGCCGAGGAGAAGAAGCCAATGCGCCGTCCGTCCTTCGCTGAGCGTATAGGCGTATCGCCGGATCGCCCCGGAGAGCCCTTTCGGCGGGCACGCCGTGCCGAACACGGGGGTTAGGAACTTATGCTCGGGCGATTTCTCCCGCGGCCGGCGTTCGACCTGCCGCTCGGGAAAGTCCCAGTGGGCGCCGGTATTCGGGTTGAATTTCTCTTTCGGAACGGCCGGCCGGTCTTTCGGATCGAGATCGACCCCCCAACCGGGAATCCGGTTGCGAAGCGCCTCCGTGTCGTATGCGATTTTCGGTTTTTGCGCGGTATATCCCATGACCCTCTCCTATTTATCTTCTCTATTTTATGCTGCTCGAGTCTATGCTGCTTGAGCGTGAGGTTGAATCAACGGTTTGATGCAGTTGTCGAGCTTGCTCGAGAAAATGTGGTAGCCTTCGGCGATCTCTTCGAGCGGGATGCGGTGCGTCACAATCTCGCTCGGCTTGAGGACGCCGTTCCGGACGTGCTCGAAGAGGCGCGGCCAATGCCGCTTGACGCTGCATTGGTTCGTGCGAATCGTCAGCCCTTTGTTCATCGCATCCCCGAATTTGACCGCGGAGAAAAGCGGGCCGTAGCCCCCGATCGCCGACACGTTGCCGGCTTTTCGTACGGAGTCGATCGCCCAATTGAGCGCCACCGGCGAGCCCCCCTGCAGTTTCATCTTGCTCGACGTCAGCACCTGGAAGAAGCTTCCGTCCGATTCACACCCGACGGCGTCGATGCAGACGTCCGCGCCGAGGAAGTCGGTCATCTTTTTGAGATGCATCACGATGTCGTCGTGCTCGGTGAAATTGATCGTCTCGGCTTGCGCGAAGTCTTTGGCCTTCTCAAGGCGATAATCGAGATGATCGACGACGATCACGCGGCCGGCCCCCATCAGCCATGAAGATTCGGCGGCGAAGAGCCCGACGGGACCGGCGCCGAAGACGACGACCACGTCGCCCTCTTTGATGTCGCCCAGCTCGGCCGCGAAATACCCCGTGGGACAGGCGTCGGTGAGCAGGACCGCGTCTTCTTCATCCATCCACTCCGGAATCTTGCTCGGACCGACGTCGGCGAACGGCACGCGCACATACTCTCCCTGCGCGCCGTCGTACCCTCCCGCGGTATGCGAGTAGCCGTAGATGCCGCCGACGGCGCTCGCGTTCGCGTTCGTGTTGTGGCAGTTGCTGTAGAGCTCTCTGACGCAGAAGAAACAAGAGCCGCAGGAGATGTGGAACGGCACCAGAACGCGATCGCCCCGCTGCAGGTTCTGGACCGACGCGCCGATTTCTTCCACGACGCCGGTGAACTCGTGACCGAACGTCATCCCGACGCGCGTGTCGGGCATCATCCCGTGATAAAGATGAAGATCCGATCCGCAGATCGCCGACAGCGTGACCCGGACGATCGCATCGTTCGGATGCTCGATCGACGGCCTCTCCTTCTCCTCCACGCGCACCCGGTAAGGGCCGCGATAAACCATTGCACGCATCGGTTTCCTCCTTAAGAAAGGGCTTAAACTCAGGACCGGAAGTGATGCAAGAAGGATTGCAAGCGAGATGCCGCCACAGGAACACTGCGGTGAGGGCTTTTTCTCTCTCTGTTTAGACGCTTCGCAATCTCTGATACGTGGGCCGCGTTACCCTACCCAAGATCTTTCCAGGATGCAGTGCAGAGATGCGCCATGATCAAAGAGGGAATTTATAAAAAGCGGGCGAAAAGGGAACAAATTGAATATTTCATCAGAGCGATGCTGAGCAAAATGCGGCGTGGTCTGTTTGCAGAGGTCTTGGAGACGGGTTCGACGTCTCTCGTAAAAGCTCCAAGAGCGAATCGGTCCAAATGCGATCTTGTACTAATTTTTGAGAAACTCCGCCAAGATCTTCGCCGTATGCGATCCGTTGCGGGCGCGGATGATCTTCTCCGGCGGTCCCGCCGCGACGATCCGGCCGCCGCCGTCGCCTCCCTCCGGCCCCAGGTCGATCAGCCAGTCGGCTTCGGCGATGATGTCGAGGTTGTGCTCGATCAGGACGACGGTATTTCCCGCCGCCACCAATCGGTGCAACACCCGGATCAGTTTTTCCACGTCGGCCATGTGCAGGCCGATCGTCGGCTCGTCCAGAACATAGAGCGCGTGGGAAAAGGCCGCCGACTCGGCCTCCACCGGCTTCGCCTTCGCCAGCTCGGTCACCAGCTTGATCCGCTGCGCCTCCCCGCCGGAGAGGGTCGGGCTCTGCTGACCCAGGGTCAAGTAGCCGAGGCCGACATCCTGAAGCAGCCGCAGCGCGTGGTGGATCCGGGCGTGGGCGGTGAAGAATTCAGCCGCTTCATCGACGCTCATGGCGAGCACCTCGCTGATGTTCTTCTCTTTGAAGCGGACCAGCATCGTTTCGGGGGTGAAGCGGGCGCCGGCGCAGACCTCGCAGGCGACCGTCACGTCCGGAAGGAAGCTCATCTCGATCTTCCGCGCCCCCTGCCCCTCGCACGCTTCGCACCGTCCCCCTTTCACGTTGAACGAAAACCGGCTCGGACCGTAGCCGCGCATCCGGGCTTCCGGGGTCGCGGCGAAGAGGCGGCGGATCTCGTCCCAAAATCCGACGTAGGTCGCGGGACAGGAGCGGGGGGTTTTTCCGATCGGGGTTTGGTCGACTTCGAGGACGTTTCGGACCGACTCCCAACCGCGGATCTCATCGCAGCCGACGAGACCCGGCGCGCCGCGGCCCCGCTTGGCGGCGAGAAGGTGTCTCAGACTGTCGTGCAGGACGCTCCGGACCAGGGTGCTCTTGCCGCTGCCGCTCACGCCGGTGACGCAGACGAGCCGCCGGAGCGGAAGATCGATCTTGAGATTTTTCAGATTGTTCAACCGGGCGCCGACGATCGTCAGGCGCGGCTCCCCCGCGTTGAGCGGCGGCCTCCGCTCGATCAACGGATGCCGGAGCGGCTCGGCCAGAAATTTCCCGGTGACCGATTCGGGACGACGTATCAACTCCTTCACCGAGCCCTGGGCCACCACATGCCCGCCGTTGCGTCCGGCGCCGGGACCGAGATCGACCACATACTCCGCGCGGCGGATCGTCTCCTCGTCATGCTCGACCACCACCACGGTATTCCCCTTCGCTTCGAGCTCGTGGAGGGTGTCGAGCAACAGGCGGTTGTCGCGCGGATGGAGGCCGATCGTCGGCTCATCGAGGATGTAGCAGACGCCGCGCAGGTTCGATCCGAGCTGCGAGGCAAGGCGAATCCGCTGGGCCTCGCCGCCGGAGAGGGTCGGCGCCGCCCGGTCGAGCGAAAGATAGCCGAGGCCGACCTGTTTTAAAAAGGCCAGACGGGATCGGATCTCCGCCAGAAGATCCCGGGCGATCTCCGCTTCCCGTCCCTTGAGCTTGAGATCACGGAAAAACCGCTCCGCCGCTTCGACCGGAAGGGCGGCCATCCCGGCGATATTTTCATTTCGGAAACGGACGGCGAGCGCCTCCGGGCAGAGGCGCTTCCCCTCGCAGGCGGGGCAGGTCGCTTCGGCCCCTTCCCACCAGGCGTTCCACCAGATCTCCTCCCCCGTCTGCTCCTGATCGAACCCCGGGAGAACGATTCCCGTTCCATAACAGCGCCCGCACCAGCCGTGCTTCGAGTTGTAGGAAAACAGGCGCGGATCAAGCTCGGCGAAGCTGCGGCCGCAGCGGGCGCAGGCCCGCTCGATCGAGAAAATTTTCTCGGAGGGGGCGATCTGGACGACCCCCTTCCCGAACGCCAACGTGCGGGTCAGCAGCGCGCGCAGCGCCGCCTCCGCCGACGGCTGGACCTTGATCTCGCCGATCGGCAATTCAATGTTGTGCTCCTTGAACCGGTCGAGCCGCGGCCACGGCGCAACCGGCATCATCACCCCGTCGACCCGAAGCTGCGTAAAACCTTTCGCCTCCGCCCACTTCGCCAGGTCGGTGTAATAGCCTTTCCGGGCCACGACGAGCGGCGCCAGCAGACCGATCCGTTTCCCGCGTTCATCGCGCATCAATCGGGCCAGGATCGCTTCGGGCGTCTGCTGCTCGATCTCGATGTCGCAATCGGGACACGATTGCGTCCCGAGCTTCACGAAGAGGAGCCGGAGAAAATGGTAAATCTCGGTCATCGTCGCCACGGTGCTCTTCCGTCCCCCGCGGCTGGTCCGCTGCTCGATCGCCACCGTCGGCGGGATGCCGAAGATCGCATCGACGTCGGGCCGGGAGGAGGGCTGGACGAATTGCCGGGCGTAAGCGTTGAGCGATTCGAGATACCGCCGCTGCCCCTCCCCGAAAAGGATATCGAATGCCAGCGTGCTCTTGCCGCTCCCGCTCACCCCGGTGATGACGGTGAACCGGTCGCGCGGAATTTCGACATCGACCCCCTTCAGGTTGTGCTCCCGCGCGTTATGGATCCGGATCACATCGTTCTTTCCCGATCCATTCGCGCGGCGCGCCGGACGGGCCGGCGGCACGACCAAGCCGACCGCCTGCGCATACGCTTTCAAAGCGACGCCGGTGTGGCTCCGGTCGCACTTGACGACCTCCTCCGGCGTCCCGGCGCAGACGATCTCTCCGCCGGCATCGCCCCCCTCGGGACCGAGATCGATGATCCAATCCGACGCCCCGATCACATCGAGGTTATGCTCGATCACCACCAGCGAATGTCCCTCGGCGAGCAGCCGCCGAAAGGCGCCGAGGAGCTTGGCGATGTCGTGAAAGTGGAGTCCGGTCGTCGGCTCATCGAAAAGGAAGAGAAGGCCTGTTTCACCCGCTTTTCCGCCGTGGGCTTCGGCGAGAAACCCGGCGAGCTTCAGCCGTTGCGCCTCGCCGCCGCTCAGGGTCGGAACCGGCTGGCCGAGCCGAAGGTAATCGAGCCCGACCGCCTGGAGCGGCTCCAACGATCGGGCGACCTCGACATCACCCGCAAAAAAAGCGAGCGCTTCGGAGATGGTCATTTCAAGAACATCGGCAATCGATTTGGGATTTTTCTTCTCTCCATTCGAAGGAGCGAGCTTCACCTCCAACACCTCCGGCCGGTAGCGGCGGCCGTCGCAGTCGGGACAGCGGAGGTAGACATCGCTCAAGAACTGCATCTCGACATGCTCGAAGCCGCACCCGGCGCAGGTGGGACAGCGTCCGGTCCCCGCGTTGAAGCTGAAGGTCGCCGCGGTATAGCCCCGCTCCCGCGAGAGCGGCTCGGCGGCAAAAGCTTTGCGGATCGCCTCAAACGCCCCGACGTAGCTCGCCGGGTTGGAGCGGGTCGTCCGCCCGATCGGCGATTGGTCGACGAGGACCACGTCGCGGATCTGGTCATGGCCCCGGAGCGCCCGATGCCGGCCCGCCGGTTCGGTCGGCTTCCCCTTGATTTTGCGGAGCGCCCGATAACAAACATCCTGCAGGAGGGTCGATTTTCCAGAGCCGCTCACCCCGGTCAGACAAACCAGCCGCCCCAGCGGGATCTTCACATCGACGTTCTTCAGATTGTTTTCGGCAGCGCCGGCGATTTCAAGAAAAGCGGACGCCGGCGGCTTCGGGACGCGATCTGCTTCCGACGCGACGGCGCGTTTTCCGGTGAGGTATTCGGCGGTGAGAGAGCGGCGCGCCCGCAGGAGTTGTCCGGGGGTGCCGAAGAAGACGATCTCTCCGCCCCGCTCCCCCGGCCCCGGACCCAAATCGAGGATCCGATCGGCGGCAAGCATCACCTGCGGGTCGTGCTCCACGACGATCAGCGAATTTCCGGCGTCGCGAAGGCGTTGGAGGACGCCGATCACCCGTCCCATGTCGCGGGGGTGCAGCCCGATGCTCGGCTCGTCGAGGACGAAGAGGGTGTTGACGAGCGACGTGCCGAGGGCAGTCGTCAGATTGATCCGCTGGACTTCGCCGCCGGAGAGGGTCCGCGACTGGCGGTCGAGGGAGAGATAGCCGAGCCCGACCTCGACGAGATAACGGAGGCGTGTCCGGATTTCTTTGAGGAGGAGATCGGTCGCTTCATCCAACGGTGCCGGAAGCTGAAGCCGGTCGAAAAAGCCGGCGCAGCGCTCGATCGGGAGGAGCATGACGTCATGGATCGTCAGCCCCGGAAGCGCGGCGAAGGCGGCGGGATCGATCGAGACGGAGGCCGGCCTGAACCGGCGCTCGGGCGGAAGCGCCCAATCGGCATCTTCCCCGGTCCCGATCCGCCAGAGGAGGGGGTCGGGTTTGAGCCGGGCGCCGAGGCAATCGGCGCAGGGAAGATAGGCGCGGTACTTCGAGAGAAGGACCCGGATGTGCATCTTGTAGCTCTTCGTCTCCAGCCACCGGAAAAACCGGCGCACGCCGTACCACTTTTTATCCTCCCACTCCCCCTCTCCTTCGATCACCCACCGTTTCTCCTCTTCGCCGAGCTGTCTCCAGGGGGTGTCGATCGGAATCCCGCGGCGGCGCGCCAGCCGGATCAGGTCGCTCTGACACTCCCGGTAGCTCTCGGTCTGCCAGGGGCGGACCGCCCCCTGCGCGAGGCTCTTCCCTTCATCGGGGATGACGAGGCCGTCGTCGATCCCCATCGTCCGGCCGAAGCCGCGGCAGGCGTCGCAGGCCCCGATCGGCGAATTGAACGAAAAGAGGCTCGGCGACGGATCGCGATAAACGAGGTCGCAGTCGGGGCAATGGAAGTCGGAAGAAAAGCGACGGGGCGCGCCGGTCTGGCCGGCCTCATCGAGCGGATAAATCGAAACACGGCCCCGTCCCTGGTGAAGGGAGATCTCCAGCGCCTCGACCAGGCGGGGGCGGCGATCGGGAGTGAGCCGGACGCGATCGGAGATCACTTCGAGAAGCCCGTTCCGCTCCCGGTGAATCCGCGTGTAACCCTGTCCGGCGAGCAAGCCCTTCATCTCTTCCGCCGAGAAGTTCTGCGGAATCGGCACGGGGAAAACGATCAACGCCGACCGATCGGCGTCTTTTTCCAGAAGCTGCTCGGCGATGCTGTCGGCCGTGTCGCGCCGGACGATCCGGCCGCAGCCGCGGCAGTAAAGCCGGGCGGCGCGGGCAAAGAGGAGCTTGAGGTGGTCGTTCAGCTCGGTCATGGTTCCAACCGTTGAGCGCGAGGTCCGGACCGGGTTGGTCTGATCGATCGCGATCGCCGGCGGAATCCCTTCGATCCGGTCGGTCCGGGGTTTGTCCATCCGGTCGAGAAACTGCCGGGCGTACGGCGAGAAAGTTTCGACGTAGCGGCGCTGCCCCTCGGCATAAATCGTATCGAACGCGAGCGACGACTTCCCCGAACCGCTCACCCCGGTAACGACGATCAGCTCATTGAGCGGAAGCTCCAGTTGAAGCCCCTTCAGATTGTTCTGCCGGGCCCCTTTGATGGAGATAAAATCTTTCGACATGTGTCATCTTTAATGAAAAGGAGGCGCTGCCATCCGCGCCAAACGAACGTCGCATCTTATCACGATTCGCATCCGGAAACACGGGGGTGGAAGTCATTAGGGCGGTCAGAAGATCCGCCGGACCCGCCCGGTCCCTTCCATCCAAATCCCCGTCAAGCAGCGCTCCAGGGCCGGCTCCTCGACGGTAGTCGCCAGGATCGCGGCCGGAACGTTTTCCCAGTGCCGCAGGTCCGGTTCGATGGTTTTTCGAACCACCCCCGGAGATTCTTTTATCACTTCAAAGCCGGTCCGAACCGAGCCCTCGCAAAACTGACCACTTCCCTTCAGCATTCCATCCAGGAGGCAGCCGCCGACAGCAATGCCGGTCCCAAAAGCAAAAGTCGTCGCGCCGTAAACGAGACCGATCGGAAGCCGAACCCAGCTCTGAAGGTTTAAAAGGGGGTGATAATCGTGATGATACCTCCCTGCAATTTTGTCGAACCAACTCTCAGTGGAGAGCCGGACACCGGTGTCGGAGGCGCATGCTTCAAGGAAGCGCGAGGCCGGTTTGACATCGAAATAACCGCCCGTTGTATCGGCCCACTTCACCTGCCACTCCACCTTCGGGAAGAAGTCGACTGCATAGATCTTCCACTCCGACCGGAGCGCCTCTCTCCGGTCGATCGACTCCATTCGTCCGACGGCAAAGGCGCGGACCGATTCATCAATGTTTGCCTGTCCATGCAGACGGTTCCAATCGACCCGCGATTCCGGGACCTCGCCCAGCCGCTCCCAGAGCACCGCTTGAAGCAAGATGTTCACCGGGTCTTCTCCGAAATTGTAAAGCCGGGTCATCAACTCATGGTCGAGCCGCCTCAGCTCCACTTTGGCCGCTTCGGTTTGGCCGAGCTGCGCGTAGCTGGCCGCAAGAAGGAAAGAGAAAAAAGCGCGCTCGTGACTTTCCAAAACATAGTCGATCAAGATCCCATCGGGGAAAAAAAGATTGCCGGTCTCTCTGACGATCGAAAAGGTCTTTTGGCGATAGGCGCTCTGGGCCTGGGGACCGTACTGAATGACCTTCTCGTAGCAGCGATTGTAGTAGGCCTGCGCGATCAGATTGAGCGTCTCGATCCGGTTTTGGAAGTCGATTCGATGATCGATCTCACGGCATAAAGACGGATCGGCCGATTGAAGCGCGTACAGACCGTTTCCGTGCCGGCTTTGGCAACCGTATCCGACGAATAGGAAGAGGACCAGATAGGAAAGAGCGAATCGACCCCGCTTCAGCAAATAACGGCCTCCCCGTCACATGATTTGGAGAATTCTAGCCGGAGGTGCGCCGAAGTTCAATCTTTATCTACCTCTTTTTTGGAAGGGTAATCCCTTTGAATTATTGACTCGCTGATAGGCCTCCCCTTTATACTGATATTGAAGCGATCATTCGCTATGAAGGCCCATCCTCAACCCTCGCTGATTTACCCGCTTCGTGAGGGTAGATGAAGAGGGCCTTCAATTTTTGAATTCATCTGAGTCTAAATGATAGGAGGAAAAAATGAAGTGTAAAGATATCATGACGCAGAATCCGAGCTACTGTTCACCCGAAGAGATGTCGGTTAAAGCGGCCCGGATCATGCGGGATGAAGATGTCGGGATCGTGCCGGTCTGCGAAGAAGACAAAAAGCTCGTCGGGGTGGTCACCGACCGGGACCTCTGCCTGACCGTCGTGGCCGAAGAGAGACACCCGCGGGAGGTGAAGGTCTTAGAGTGTATGAGCGAAGACCTCGTCACTTGCAAGCCGGAGGACGATGTCCAGAAAGCGGCCGACTTGATGAAGGAGTATCAGGTCCGGCGCATTCCGGTGGTGGACGATCAGGGGCGCATTCTCGGGATGATCGCGCAGGCCGATATTGCCCTCAAGGTCGGAAAACCGGAAGAGGTCACCGAAACCGTTCAAGAGATCTCCAAACCGAGCAAAGCGGCGTAAGTCTTTTAGCTCTAATTTCCCACAAAAGAGGGTGCGGAGAGAACGTCCGCACCCTCTTTGAATGATCTAAGCCGGGCCATCCGGGGATGGAGCGGCCTGGCTCTGTCGATCAATTTTTATCCGAGACGTGCGGCGGAGAATAAAATCGGAAAAGATTTCCCCCTTGTTTTTTAGCGCGGTACATCGCCTGATCGGCTTTTTGCAGCAATGTTTCGGCATCCGTTCCGTCACGCGGGTAAAGAGAAATGCCGATGCTCGCCGTCACTGAAAAAAGATACCCCTCCAGGCTGAACGGCTCGGCCAATGCATTGACGATATTCTGCGCGATGATCGTGACGTTTTGGGCTTCCGACAGATCGGGGATGATCAGGGTGAATTCATCCCCTCCCAGCCGGGCAACCGTATCGCTTCGACGGGTAGAATGGGTCAACCGCTCGGCCATCTCTTTGAGCAATCGATCTCCGATCGCGTGCCCGAATGAATCATTAATTTCCTTAAACCCGTCCAGATCGAGAAAAAAGACGGCGATCAACTTCGGATAACGCCGGGCCCGCTCGACGGCTTGGTTCAGCCGATCGGTAAAAACGACCCGATTCGGCAAGTGGGTCAATGCGTCGTGACTCGCCAAAAACTGAAGGTGATCCTCCATCCGTTTTCGTTCCTTGATCTCCTCTTGAGCCGCCCGATAGAGTCGGGCATTGTCCACCGCCATGCCGACCCGGCGGGCCAAATCTTCCGCCAGCGCCAGATCGGCCGGACAATAGCGACGGCCCGAATCGGTCAACACAAACGAGATGGCGCCGAGCGTCCGCTCCCGGGCTAAAAGCGGCACGATGATCGCCGATGTCAACCCAAGCGATCGGCCGATTTTCAGATGCGCTTCATTCTGCGCGACGGACGCCAACATCGCATCGGTAATCTCCGGGAGGAAGATCGGCTTTCCGGTCCGCAGAACCCGTTGAAGAGGGTGTTTTCCGCCCGGGTCGGGCGGATAGCGGTGGATCAGCTCTTTTCCGATCTTCTCTTTGGAAGGGTCGGTCGCGGCCACGGCCAGACGGCGCACCGTTTGATCTTCTTCCAAAATATCGACCACGCAACCGTCGGCCAGATAGGGGACCGCGAGGCGCGCCACGCTGGAAAGGGTCGCCTCATAATCCAAAGAGGAGGAAAGAAGGGTGCTGGCCTCCGCCAGAAAGGCCATGTGTCGGCGCGCTTCCTCCGCTTGGGCGCGCGCAACTCGCTCTTGAATTAAGAATCGGTCCCGTTCTTCCTCCGTCCGTTTGCGCTCGCTGATATCCCGAATATAGCCGGTGAACAGGGGGGGCCCGTCCAGATGAATGCGGGTAATGGTCAGCTCAACCGGAAACTCGCTCCCGTCGGCCCGCATCGCCGTCATTTCGATCCGGCGGTATAAGACCTTCTTTTCTTTGGCGGCAAGATAGTGGGCCAGACCGGTCCGATGCCGTTCCCGGAGAGAGGGGGGAATGATCAATTCCGCCATCTCCTTTCCGATCACATCGGCGCGGCGATAACCAAACGTGTTCTCGGCGGCCGGGTTGAATTCAACGATCTTCCCCTCATGATCGATGGTGATAATACAATCGAGCGACGATTCCAGAATCGCCCCCTTGCGCGCCTCGCTCTCGCGGAGCGCCTTCTCCATCTCTTTTCGCCCGGTGATATCCCGCTTGATCGACGAGACGCCGACGACCTTTCCCGCGTTGTCTCGAATCGGTGAAATCGTCATGGAGACGTCGATTCGCTTGCCGTCTTTTCTCACCCGTATCGTCTCGTAGTGGGTCACCGATTCCCCCTGCGCGATTCGATCCTGGATCTCCTGAAATTCATTCAGGCGCTCGGGCGGGAAGAGAATCGAGATCGGCTGGCCCAGAACCTCCTCCGAAGAATAACCGAAGATCTTCTCGGCCCCGCTGTTCCAGCTGGTGATGATCCCGTCGAGGGTCTTTCCGATGATGGCGTCTTCGGACGACTCGACAATCGCCGCCCATTGAACGAGGGTCTCCTCGGCCTGTTTCCGCGCCATGAATTGACCGATCTGGCTTCCTACGTTCGACATCATTTCGAGCAAGCTGTCGTCCGGCTTCCTTTTCCCGGAGCAAAAGAACTCCATCACGCCGAGAATTTTATTCTGGCCTCGAACCGGAAATGCGAAGGCCCCATGCAGTCCCTCCTTTGCCGCAAGGGAGGCTCGGGCCAACAGCGGCTCCTCAGCCGCATCGATGATCCAGGCCGGCGCTCCATGGCTCCAGACCTGTCCGGGAAGGCCCTCGTTCGGCTCAAAAATCATCTCTCGACTCAACGCTTCAAAATCGGAGCGATTCGCGGAAGGGGCCTGCCAAGTTTCAACGCAGGTCAGGGCGCTGACCTGATCACTGACTCTCCAGAAAATACCGATCGTCCATCCCAGACTTTCACAGACGATCCGAAGGATTTTCGGAACGGCGTCCGACAGGGTTTTGGACTGGGCCAACACATGTGTGATGGCATGCTCCGCGGCAAGCCGCTCTCTGAACAGCTTGCCTTCTTGGGTGTTCTGTTTTAATTCGGCAAGTTGAATCCTGAGATTAAAACGACAGGTCACCTGCCGAGCCGCTGTTCGCAGGGATTCGATCTGATCGGGATGGAGCACTTTCGGAGACGGACCCATCACACAGAGCGTTCCCACAACCTCTCCCCGGTCGGTCATGAGAGGCACGCCGGCGTAAAAGCGAAGCGGACCGGAGAGGACCCGTGGGTCCGTTGAAAATCGCGGGTCGATCGACACATCCGACACGATAAAAACATCGGATTGCAAAATGGCGTGGGAGAAAAACGGCAGGTCAGGCGGATTCGCTTGCGGCTCCAGGCCGATGCCCGACTTGATGTAGTGTTGGTTGTTCTCGATGACGTGGATAAATGCGATCGGCGCGGAACAGAGTTGAGCGGCAAGACGGGTGAGGTCGTCGAAGGTTTCTTCGGATAATATGTTTACGATCGCCGGTCCATGACGGGCGTTCAACCCCGCGCCCTCTTCCGACCTAGGTCCCTTCATTGTTTCTCCAATAATTTGAACACGCACGCGCGTCGCATTCCTCGCAGCTTGCTGCGAAGGTTAGACGCGCGAATACAAATAGAGTCTTTCCATCCTTTCGGGTCGAAGATTCCCCGCAGCTTGCTGCGGGGAATCTTCAATTTCAAAACACTTGCGCGCACTCATTCAGTCAACTCTTATGGCAAAGGATCAACGATCTTCCAGATCTGCTTCTCATCCAATTCTCATCTAATTATGCCACTTTTTATTCAATCGGTATGACATAAGTCCATGTTTTAATTAATATTTTTCTAAATGATAACGTCTAGGCATAACAGTTGCCGTAAAAAATATGTTACTTTATTGGGGTATGGAAGGAGCGGTCCAAAGGAAAAATTCGGAGACTTCGGAGACGATGGAAGGGAGGAACTTGAAAGGTTATCGCCCGATTTCGCCCTGAAAACGGAACTCTCGGACCACAACCCCCTCTACGCCGAGCTTGATGAGAGCGTCGATGTCGGGCTTCGCCTCGGCTTGATGGATCGCCTCCAGGCGGGCGCGGACGGCGGGGTGCGGCGGAGGATCGGAAGCGCGGCCACTTCCTGAATCACGGCGAGACTAGAAAATGGGAATGAGAAAATGGGGACTGTCCCCATTTTCCAAACAGTTCATGCTTCAATGTCCCCTTAGATCCTTCGTATTCAAGAACATTGGTGGTGCCGGACACTGAGCCTTCACCACTGTTGCCGCATTTCCGGTTCTTTCGCGTATTAGACTCTCGAGTTCATCCATATGTCGCTCAAACTTGCTGCTTTCGAGTGGTATGCCCATTGCGGTGTAACAGACAACGATTGTATCGCCGTATGTAACCGCCCAGATGCGAATGGGCTGCCGCCAGCACTCAATGGGAAGCTGCCCCGTATCTTTACAAGAAATGTCTTTTCGGCCTGCGTACTCCCGGATGGCTGCAAGCACCGCACTGTCACTGTCCTTTGGCAGCGCTACCGCAGCTTCTGGACCGCTTATGTCAATGCGACGATGAAACCAGGAATCGCAACCCGCCACGATCCCTATGAACAACGCTAGTAAGATTGTTCGAATTCTCATAAGTCCCAACGCTCGCGCCGAGCCGCCGCCTCGGAGCGTAGTGACGAGGGAACCGCCAGAAAGAGAAGCGCGCTGGCAGCGGTCGGCTCGAGCGTATTGTTGTGCAGCGGGCACTGGCTAATCAGTGTAGAAGGTCCATGTGACCCGTGACACAATGCCATCTTGTACTTCGAGTTCAAATGCATCTGATTCGCACTGGTACGAAAAGCGGTTGTTGTGGGTGTCGGTTTCCTTTCCGAGTACACGCTGAAATTCTGCAAGGGGGCGACCGACCCGAAGTCCAGATACCAGGGCAACCGTTGACGTTTCGACCACGAGTTCTTGTAGGAGCAGCCGTTCGGGCGAACCTGGGACGATGAGTACTGTGGCGCGTCCGCCTGCAAACTGCGCAGACCGTTTGGTGATGTGGCTACCTGAGAGATGAGGGTTGGGAAATGTCTGGGTGTCTTCGCGGAGGGGTTCACCGAGAGCAGCGTGAATCTGAGCCCACGAGTTAGTAGGAAAGCCCCATCCTCCCGAGCAGAATTGCTCGACCACAGGCACCTGGGCACTCGCAGCACTACCGAGCACTAGAGAAAAGAGCCCGATAACTAGGACCGTCTTCATTTGGCTGCCCAATGACCAAGCTCACGCGCCGGCGTAGCCGGTCGCGTGTAGCACCGTGTTAGGCTTGTTCGTTTTTCTATCCATTCGGACCAAAGGGTTCAACGGGTTTGAAGATACCGGTCTTTGTCATGCTTCTCTTCAGATCAAACTGCGCAAGGACCTCAACAATATCTAAGTTCTGTAAATTGTCAAAGTTTATATGAGACCAAGAGTCCCGGTCTACCCGGACCGAATAAAGATACTCATCCGTTACATGGCCAGTTGCTCGATCCGGGCGTTGCGAATATGCGGAGAGCACCAATTCCTGTGCGTTGGGTAAAGCACTAAATGTCTCTCCAATAATCCTGAATCCAATGCCATGCACATGACGCATGTACAGTCGTTGAATCTGCGTAGCTGACATTTCCTTTACGGACAGCTTATAGCCTCGCTGCGGAGCCGAAGCTGTTTTCCTCGGCATATCTTCTAGTTCCGGAAGATCGACATCGACGAACACTCTTTTTCCGTCATCAAGAATCTCCGTTGATACAATTGTCTCGCGCGGCCAAACAATGCTCTGTAGATTCTCTTCCAGAAAGTCTTTCATCAGTTCCACATTGGAGTAGATGCCTCGTTCGATTACATCCTTGCGACGTTCCTCGGCTTCATCAAACTCGCGTTTGGCCGCTCGCCAATTTTCAAGGTCTTCCTCGAACTGACGCACTCTTTCTTGGTTTTCTCTTTCTATCTTTTCGCGTTTAGAAAGAGCATGCCGATAGCCCAGCTTTCTTTGGAACCGGCTTTGCGGGAGAGGATTCTGGAAACTCTTGAGGTTGATATTGCGGCTTTACATTGGGGTTCGGAGTATCGACATGAATTTCCCCGAGTGCTTCGATTTGTGCATTTATCTCATCACATTTCTTTTGAATAAGATCTCGTATTGCGTCGCCTTGTTGTTTTTTTGCTGCACTGATCAGATGTTCTGCAAGAGGGTTTCCATCTGCATCCCTGAAATACACCGTTCCATCATCTGTTACTCCGATAGTGACAGACATACTTGAGTAGGATGACGCACTTGAGCGACTGCCCGCACGCGAACCTCCTATACGCTCCCGGGCGTGGAATCCTGTTCCGGGAATACCGGAGTTAAGGTATGTGCCTCGCTTCCCAATACCAATAGACGCGCCTCTAGAGCCAAGAGTCCAGCTTACGCCACTGCCGCTGAAGTTCATTCGGATACCGGGGGCGAGCTTTACTGACCTTCGAAAACGGAGCCCCATACTGTTCCTCCCGACTCTGTTGAAAGTCCTCGAACAAGCCTAACGAAAAAGCTGAGCCGCCGCTGAAACGACCCTCACCAAAATAATGCGGGCTCTTTAGCGGTTGGGCTTGGAAGATCATACCAACAGTAAATAGGGATGTGTCCCTCATTTTGTTCCTAACCGTGGAAAGACCACTCAAATTGAATGACGAGATGATCCGTTTGTCCAACAGGCACGTTCTGTGACAGAACACCGTCTTTCTGCATCTTAAGGATCAGGTTTTTCCAGATATTTTGTCGTACTTGCTTAGAAACGTTGACCATGTTCTGAAATGGAAAGACCAGAATCATCGGAAGCCACTGAACTGTTGTCATCGCATCCGTAAGCTCGTATATATGCTCTTTTCCATCCTGTGTTGTCACCTTCGCCGTAACGGTGTAGTGATCTGTCGCCCATGATGGGATAGTGTAAAGACTGAAACCTGTAATCATGGCTGGAATCATTGCGGCAGGTGTTCCGGAGTTGACCAGACGGACTTCTATATTCATTTCAGCTTGTCCTCCGGGAGTCAACGAGGCAAAGTAACCAGATTCCCTGAACACAGAGATAAACTCGTCTTCTAGCTTTTTGCGCACATTTTCTTGGTGTTCTTGCTTCCCAAAAAGGTCAATCCCAGAAGAAAAAGAATACGATGCGGTTGGTTTACTATTATTTTCACTAAGCTGGAGAAGATTTGCCGCATTTGGTAGCTGATTTCTAGAAAATGACGCACATCCTGTGAACAACAGTAACAATATTACTGCCATACTCGCGGACTTTACTTTACTTCGAATATTCATCTTTAATTCTCCATCTATGTCCTCGCCCAAATTATATTAGACAGAATCTCTTCCGCCTTTAATTACAGAAGTTTTTCTGCCTTTCATTGCAGAACAGCTCATAACCTGTTGAGAAGGTTTAACCCCATGAAGTCATGAACCGGGTTAGACGGAAAAGTTTATGTTTTAAAATGATAAACGGATGGGATATATCATAAGGGGAACCCTAAAAGCAATATCATAGGGACAAACCTATTTCAGTCGGCTCATCGGGGGAAGATGATCCAGGCTCGAAGTGGAGGGAGTCGGGTTCCACCGCCCCTTAAAAGAGCGAAGCGTGGCTATCCTTCTCCAAAACGAAACTCCCGCATCACCACCCCTTCCACCCCCATCTTGACCAGCCCGTCGATGTCGAGCTTCGCCTCGGCTTGATGGATCGCCTCCAGGCGGGCGCGGACGGCGGGGTGCGGCGGGATGAAGAGACGGCAGCAGTCTTGATCGGGCTGAATCGAAATCGGATAGGTTCCGATCTCCTGCGCCACGGTAATAATCTCATCTTTGTTGAAGCCGATCAGGGGGCGGAGGATCGGAAGCGCGGCCACTTCCTCAATCACGGCGAGATTCTCCAGCGTCTGCGAGGCGACCTGCCCCACGCTCTCCCCGGTCAAGAGCGCTTTGGCCCCCTCCCGCCGCGCCAATTCCTGGGCGATCCGAACCATGAACCGGCGGTAGAGGACGACCCGAAGGGCCGGGGGGGCGCTCGTGACGATCTGGCGCTGGACCTCTCCGAAGGGAACGGCATAAAGCCGCGAGTGGAACTGATACGCCGTGAGATGCTCCACCAGTTCCTCCGCCTTCTCCCAAGAAGCCTTGGTGACGAAGGGGTAACTATGAAAGTGGATGAAGGAGACGGTGCATCCCCGCTTCATCATCTGGTAGGAGGCGACGGGAGAGTCGATCCCGCCGGAGATCAACGCGGCGACCGGGCCGGAGACGCCGACCGGAAGCCCGCCGGGTCCGCGATGTTTCTCCGTATAGATCAACGCCTCCCTCGGAAGGATTTCGACGTGAAAGGTCCGCTCCGGATTTTCCAGATCGACCCGCGCGCCGCTCTTCTCTTCTACAAATCGGCCCAGTCGCTCATTCAACTCCTGCGACCGGATCGGGTAGCTTTTGTCTCCGCGCCGCGCCGACATTCGAAAGCTCGCAAAGGCTTTTTCGGGAATCAGCGCGGCGATGGTCTCTTCAATCGCTTCGTAACCGGTCGACCGCCGCCAGGCGGGTGAATAGTTGGCGATCCCAAAAACAGATTTAAGCCGTCCGACGATCTCCGTCCAATTCGCCCCCTCCTCCAGGAAAAGGATAATTCTTCCCCGCGGCGCGACGATTTTTTGAACGCCGAGGCGCAAGGTGGCCTGTTGAATGTTTTCGATCAATTGGCGGACAAAGAGCGGACGGTTATCCCCTTTGAGGGCAATCTCGTGGTAGTGAACGACTAAACTGTTGGGTGGCATTTTTGACATAACGGGGCATCATAACATGGGCGGAGAACGAAAACCAGCAAGAGAGTGGCGCACGCTTCACCCCCTACTCTCCACGCTTCGCTCTTAACGCTTCACCGTCCTCTGAGGCACTTCCCTTCCCTCTTCCAGATCGAGCAGATCGATCCAGCTCGTGACGTCGGTCCGGTTGGGGGCGACCCGCTCCCGCGTTTTGAGGAATCGCCAGCGGCTCTCCTCGTCCTGCGGGGTCCGGCTCAAAAACTCCCGATTCCAGGCATCGATCTGCTCGGGCGTATGGACCTTGGCGTTGTGCTGAAACCACTTCAGGAGATCCTGATCCCCCAGCTCGACCGCCGCTTTCTGGAACAGATCTCCGTCGAGGCCGAGAAATTTCAAGAGCGCCTGATCAAGCGGACAGGGATAGAGATACTCTCCCAGGGTGCCCGCCCCCTTCGCCCGCGCCTTGTCGGCCATCCGGGCCAGATGCGCGTAGCCGCCGAGCTTCTCTTTGGGGCTTCTCGGAAACGCTTTCGTCAAATCGGGCGCTTTTTCCTTCATCGCGATCTCCTCCACTCACAGGTGATTGATTTTTCCAGTGTAACCGATCCGATCTTTTGCTTCAATTCGGATCGGCGGCAGGCGGACCCCGAATTGGGCGCCGACGCGCCACACGCTTCCGCGAATGGAGATCATCCGGATGGATGATTGCATCGCCGCCGCCGGTCTCTATACAATTTTTCTTATCGGGAGCCGGGCCGCATAGAATGAAAGCCGGCTTTCACAACAACAAGCGCCTAAGGAAGAGATGCGCTCACCCATCGGAAAAAGACATTGGGCGATTGCGGAGGGGTACATCCCCGGCTGGAGTCACGGGCCGGAGCCGCAGTTCACCAGCCATGAGACGGCCTGTATTCTCAATACCGCCGATCAAGAGGCGCACGTGGAGATCACGATCTATTACGCCGATCGGGAGCCGGTCGGACCCTACCGGGTGACGGTCCCCGCCCGGCGCACCCGGCATCTTCGCTTCAACGACCTGAACGATCCGGAGCCGATCCCGCGCGACACCGACTACGCCAGCGTCTTCGACTCGGACGTCCCGATCGTCGTCCAGCACACCCGGCTCGACTCGCGCCAAGCGGAGAATGCGCTGCTCACGACCATCGCATACGCCGGCAACGAATAATCGACAACATCGTCAATCTCAATGATGAGGAGGGGTTTTCATGGCTGAGACGGTCAGCGATTTTATGGTGAAACGGCTTTTGGACTGGGGGATCAAACGGATCTACGGCTATCCCGGCGATGGCATCAACGGCATCATGGGGGCGCTCAACCGCGCCTCCGATTCGATGGCGTTCGTCCAGGTCCGGCACGAAGAGATGGCCGCCTTCATGGCCTGCGCGCATGCCAAGTTCACCGGCGAGGTCGGCGTCTGTCTCGCCACCTCCGGACCGGGAGCGATCCATCTGCTCAACGGCCTCTACGACGCCCAGCTCGACCACCAGCCGGTGGTGGCGATCGTCGGACAGCAGGCGCGGACCGCCCTCGGCGGGCACTATCAGCAGGAGGTCGATCTGATCACCCTCTTCAAAGATGTGGCGCACGAATATGTCCACATGGCGACCGATCCGGCGCAGGTTCGCCATCTGATCGACCGGGCGATCCGGATCGCCAGGTCCGAGCGCTGCGTCACCTGCGTGATCGTTCCGGCCGACGTTCAGGAATTAGAGGCGGTGCCGAGCCCCGAGCGCAAGCACGGGACGATCTTCTCCGGCATCGGCTACGCCGACCCGCGGGTCGTCCCGGCCGACGCCGATCTGCGCCGGGCCGCCGACGTTCTCAACGCCGGGGAGCGGGTCGCCATCTTGATCGGCGCAGGGGCGATGGGGGCGGCCGACGAGGTGACCGAGGTCGCCGATCTTTTGGGAACCGGCGTCGCCAAAGCGCTCCTCGGGAAGGCGGCCCTCCCCGACGATCTTCCCTTCGTCACCGGTTCGATCGGCCTGCTCGGCACCCGGCCGAGTTGGGAGATGATGGCGAACTGCGACACCCTTCTGATGATCGGAAGCCGCTTTCCCTACTCCGAGTTCCTCCCGAAAGAGGGACAGGCGCGCGGCGTGCAGATCGATCTCGACGGGCGGATGCTGAGCATGCGCTATCCGATGGAGGTCAACCTCGTCGGCGACAGCAAAGAGACCCTCCGGGCGCTGATTCCTTACTTGCAGCGGAAGCGGGACCGGCGATGGCGGGAGTGGATCGAGGGAACCATCGCCGAGTGGTGGCGGGTCCTGGAGGCGCGCGCCATGAACGACGCCGACCCGCTGAATCCCCAGCGGGTCGCCTGGGAGCTCTCGCCGCGCCTGCCGGACAATGCAATCATCGCCTGCGACACCGGCTCGGTCACCAACTGGTATGCCCGCGACATCAAGCTCCGGCGCGGGATGATGGGCTCGGTCTCGGGAACGCTCGCGACGATGGGACCGGGGGTCCCCTACGCCATCGCCGCCAAGTTCGCCTTCCCCGACCGGCCGGTCTTCGCGCTGGTCGGCGACGGATCGATGCAGATGGCCGGGAACAACGAGCTGATCACCGTCGCGAAATATTGGAAGGAGTGGCGCAATCCACAGCTCATCGTTCTGGTTCTCAACAACCACGACCTGAACCAGGTCACCTGGGAGCAGCGGGTCTTGGTCGGCGACACCAAGTTCGAGGCGTCCCAAAACGTTCCCGATTTTCCCTATGCGGGCTACGCGGAGTCGATCGGCCTGAAGGGGATCCGGGTCGATTCGCCCGACGCCGTCGGCCCCGCCTGGGAGGAGGCGCTCGCCGCCGACCGTCCGGTCGTCGTCGAGGCGATCACCGACCCGAACGTGCCGCCGCTGCCGCCGCACATCACCTTCGAGCAGGCAAAGTCGTTCGCGATGTCGCTCTTCAAGGGAGATCCCGACGCGGTCGGCGTGATCCGGCAGTCGTTCAAGGATATGGTGGAGTCGTATCTTCCGCGCCGGGGGAAATGATGGCGACGCGATTCGCCGCCGGCCGCGTCCCCATCGACCGGATCGACGTCTCGGCCTATCGGATCCCGACCGATTTTTCGGAATCGGACGGCACGTTCGAGTGGACCGAAACGACGCTGGTGGTGGTCGAAGCGACGGCGGGAGAGGTCCGCGGCCTCGGATACAGCTACGCCGCCGACGCCGCCGCGCGATTGATCCGGGAGCGCCTTGCCCGGAGCGTTGAAGGGGGCGACGCGATGGCGGTCGCGGGGAGTTGGAGCGAGATGGTCCGGGCGGTCCGCAACCTCGGCCGCCCCGGGATCGCCTCGACGGCGATCGCCGCCGTCGACAACGCCCTCTGGGACCTCAAGGCGCGCCTCCTCGATCTGCCGCTCGTCACCCTGCTGGGGGCGGTCCGCGACGGCGTTCCGGCCTACGCGAGCGGGGGATTCACCTCCTACTCGATCCCGCAGCTTCAAAAACAGCTCGGCGGCTGGATCGCCGAGGGGTTCTCGCGCGTCAAGATGAAGGTCGGCCGGCACCCGGCGGCCGATCTCGACCGGGTCCGGGCCGCCCGGGAAGCGATCGGTCCGGGTCCGGAGCTCTTCGTCGATGCCAACGGCGCCTACGGTCGGAAAGAGGCGCTGGCCATGGCCGAGGCGTTCGCCGAATTCGGCGTCACCTGGTTCGAGGAGCCGGTCTCCTCCGACGATCTGGAAGGGCTCCGCCTGCTGCGCGACCGCGCCCCGGCCGGGATGGCGATCGCCGCCGGGGAATACGGTTATGACCTTCCCTACTTCGCACGGATGCTGGAGGCGGGAGCGGTCGATATCCTTCAGGCCGACGCCACCCGCTGCGGCGGAATCACCGGATTCTTGCAGACCGGACCGCTCTGCGACGCCCGCTCGATGCCGCTCTCGGCTCATACCGCCCCGTCGCTCCACACCCATCCCTGCTGCGCGCTGGCCCGGACGGTTCACGTGGAGTATTTCTATGATCACGCCCGGATCGAGCGGATGCTCTTCGACGGCGCGATCTCCCCGTCGGGCGGAATGCTCAAACCGGACCTCTCGCGTCCCGGATTGGGATTGGAATTGAAGCGGGCAGACGCGGAGAAGTATGCGGTGTGAAGGGATACGACCGCTAAAAAAATGGAGGTTCCCATGAAAACGGATTGGCACGATTATCTGGCGTTATTCGGCCGCATCTTCATTGCGGCGATTTTTTTCATGTCGGGGATCAATAAAATCCTGGCGCCCGGCGCAACGCAGGAGATGATGGCCCAGGCCGGCATGCCGCTCCCCGGCCTCTTTCTCGTCGGGGCGATCGTTCTCGAAATCGGCGGCGCCCTCTCCCTCCTCTTCGGAGCGTTCACCTTCTGGGGGAGCCTCGCCCTTTTGATCTTCATGATTCCGACGACCTTGATCTTTCACACCAACTTCGCCGACCCGAATCAGATGATCCACTTCATGAAAAATCTGGCGATGATCGGCGGCATTCTCTATGTGATGGGGGCGGGTCCGGGACGGATCAGCGTCGACGCCAAGCGGAAACCCGAATCATACCGTCGCACCGAAGCCGATGCGCGCCGGAGGGCCGCTTGATCGAAGAAGGAGAGAAATGCGGATGACAAAAAGGGTCGAGACCGATCACGCAGAAGTCCTGGCCGAAGCGATCCGATCGCGCATCAACGGCGAGGTCCGGTTCGACGCCGGCAGCCGCGCCCTCTACGCGGCCGACGCGTCGAACTACCGGCAGGTGCCGATCGGAGTGGTCATTCCAAAAACGGCCGAGGATGTGATCGAGACGATCGAGATCTGCCGCCGATATGGCGCGCCGATCCTCCCCCGCGGAGCCGGCACCAGTCTTGCCGGGCAGACCTGCAATGTCGCGGTGGTGATCGACTTCAGCAAGTATATGAACCGGATCATCGAGATCGACCCCGATCGGAAACGGGCCCGCGTCGAGCCGGGGGTCGTCCTCGACAACCTTCGGAGCGCCGCCGAGCGATTCGATCTCACCTTCGGCCCCGACCCGGCGACACACCGGTGGTGCACGCTGGGGGGGATGATCGGCAACAACTCCTGCGGCATCCACTCGGTGATGGCGGGGCGGACCGCCGACAATATCGAGACTTTGGAAATCCTCACCCACGACGGCCTTCGGATGCAGGCGGGAAAAACCGGCGACGATGCGCTGCAGAGAATCATTCAGGAGGGGGGGCGGCGGGGAGAAATTTACGCCAAGCTGAAATCGCTGCGGGACCGCCATGCCGGTCTGATCCGAGAGCGCTTTCCGCGGATTCCGCGGCGCGTGTCGGGGTACAGCCTGGAGCAGCTCCTTCCGGAGAACGGCTTCGACGTCGCCCGCGCGCTTGTCGGCTCGGAGGGGACCTGCGTGACCGTCCTGGAGGCGGTGGTTAAGCTCGTCCCGAGTCCCCCCAAGCGGGCCCTCGCCGTCCTCGGTTACCCCGACGTTTTCACCGCGGGGGACCATATCACGGAGGTGATGGCCCACGGGCCGGTCGGCCTGGAGGGGATCGACGACCGTCTGGTCGGCTATATCAGAAAGAAACACCTTCATGCGGAAAATGTCGATCTCCTCCCCGAGGGGGGGGGATGGCTCCTCGTCGAGTTCGGCGGCGAGGATCAAAAAGAGGCGAACGCGCGGGGGCGGGAGATGATGGAGGCGCTCCGGAAGGGGGAACGTCCCCCCGCCATGCATCTGTATGCCGATCCGGAAGATCAGGAGCGGATTTGGGAAATCCGCGAGTCGGGGCTCGGCGCGACGGCGTTTGTCCCCGGCGAGAAAGACTCCTGGCCCGGCTGGGAGGACTCGGCGGTCCATCCGGAGCGGCTCGGCGACTATCTTCGCGACCTGCGCCGGCTGCTGGACCGGCACGGATATCAGTGCGCCCTCTACGGCCACTTCGGACAGGCGTGCGTCCACACCCGGATCGATTTCGATCTGATCACGAAGGAGGGGATCGACCGCTACCGCGCTTTCCTCGACGAGGCGGCAGAGACCGTCCTCCGGTACGGCGGCTCTTTCTCCGGGGAGCACGGCGACGGACAGGCGCGCGGGGAGCTGCTTCAGAAAATGTACGGCCCGGAGCTGACGGCGGCGTTTCGGGAGTTCAAATCGATCTGGGACCCCTCGTGGAAGATGAATCCCGGAAAGGTGATCGAGCCCGATTTGATCACCGAGAACCTTCGGCTCGGAACCGGCTACAACCCGCCGGCGGTTGAGACCTATTTTCAATATCCCGAAGATGGAAGCTTCGCCCACGCGACCCTCCGCTGCGTCGGGGTCGGCAAGTGCCGGCGGGAGAGCGGGGGGACGATGTGCCCCAGCTATATGGTGACCCGGGAGGAAAAAGATACCACCCGGGGGCGGGCCCACGCCCTCTTCGAGATGCTGCAGGGAGACCCGATCACGGAAGGATGGCGGGACGATCATGTGGAGGAGACGCTCGATCTCTGCCTCGCCTGCAAAGGGTGCAAGGGGGACTGCCCGGTCAATGTCGATATCGCCACCTACAAGGCCGAGTTCCGCGCCCACTACTACAAGGGGAGACTCCGTCCGCGCTCCGCCTATTCGATGGGGCTGATCTACGGGTGGTCGCGGCTCGCCTCGACGGCGCCGCGGCTGGCGAACTTCGTCATGCAAACACCCTGGCTGAGCGGTCTGGCGAAAGCGGTCGGGGATATCGCCCCGGAGCGCCGGATCCCCGCTTTTGCCACCGAGACGTTTCGAGATTGGTTCCGCCGTCGGGAGGCCAAAAACGCCGCGGGCCCTCGTGTTCTCCTCTGGCCGGATACCTTCAATAATTTCTTTTATCCCGATACGGCCAAGGCGGCGGTCGAGGTGCTGGAAGGGCTCGGCTATCGGGTCGAGATTCCGCGGCGAATCCTCTGCTGCGGACGGCCGCTGTACGATTTCGGCTTTCTCGATCGGGCCAAAAAACGCTGGCGGCAGACGCTGGCGGCGCTGCAACCTGAAATCGAGGCGGGCATTCCCGTGGTCGGCCTGGAGCCGAGCTGCGTCGCCGCCTTTCGCGACGAGTTGGTGAACCTCTTCCCGCGTGACGAAGACGCGCTCCGCCTCAGCCGCCAGACGTTCATGTTGAGCGAATTTCTCGAAAAGAAAGTCGATCATTTCCAGCCGCCGCGGCTTGCGCGCAAGGCGGTGGTCCACGGGCACTGCCACCACAAGGCGATCATGAAGCTGAACGATGAGGAGAAGATCCTCGCCAAGCTCGGCCTCGATTTCGAAATTCTCGATTCCGGCTGCTGCGGGATGGCCGGGGCGTTCGGCTTCGAGAAGGCGCATTATGATGTCTCAATCGCCTCGGGGGAGCGGGTCCTCCTCCCCGCCGTCCGCGAAGCCGACGCGGAGACGCTGATCCTCTCCGACGGCTTCAGCTGCCGGGAGCAGATCGCCCAGACGACGAACCGGCGGGCGCTCCACCTGGCGGAAGTCCTTCAGATGGCGATGCGCCCCGCGCCGTCCGAGACGCCGAGCGAGAACGGGGGGGGAAAACACCGGCTCCCCGTGCGATTGAAGAAAACGGCCCCCCTTTTGGGGGCGGGCGCCCTGCTCGCCGGGGCCGCCTTGGCCTGGGGGCTGAAGCGAAGGAGCGCCGCATGAAGGAAAAGTTGATCCGAAACCGGGAAGAGCAGGTCTACGTCTTGGTATTCGACAAAGGAGACGCGGTGATGGAGGGGCTCTCGAAATTCGCCGAGACCCACCGGCTCGCCGCCGCCCAATTGACCGGGATCGGCGGGTTTCAAGATGTCTCCCTCGGCTTCTTCGAGCCGGACCGGAAGGGCTACAAGGCCATTCCGGTCCGGGAACAGGTCGAAGTTCTCTCGCTGACCGGCAACATCGCCCTGCATCAAGGCGCCCCCAAGGTCCACGCCCATGTCGTGGTCGGCAAGGCCGACGGCACGGCGCACGGCGGCCACCTTTTGGAAGGACATGTCTGGCCGACCCTGGAGATCGTGGTGACCGAATCCCCCCGCCACCTCCAGCGCCGGACCGATCCGGAGACCGGGCTCCCGTTGATCCGGCTGTAAGCGGCCCGATCGGTCCCCCGGATCGGGGGCCCCTTCCCCTTGGACCAAACGATCCCGGCGCGGCACCTTACCCTCCTGCGGGAAATCCCCACATTGACTTTCTCTCCCGGCTTGTGAAAAGATACGGCTTGATCGTCGCTGTCGTCTTTCGTCTCAAACGTCCTCCTTTCCGCATTAGAATCAATATGCGATCGATGCCCATCCGATGGCATCGCCCGCGCGCTGCGTAGCGAGAGGCCGACCGGTCCGGAAAGGCTCGGCCCGGAACGATCGAAACTTTCTGAAGAGGGGTTCTCCCCTTCTTCCCGTCTTCCGATTTGGAGAATCGAAATTGGGCCCTTATCAGGCAATCTCGGATTACGGTGTCGTCGGCAACCTCCATACGGCGGCGTTGATCTCTTCGGAGGGATCGATCGATTGGGCCTGCTTCCCTCATTTCGACTCCCCCGCCGTCTTCTGCCGGCTCCTCGATATCGGGATCGGCGGCTATTTTCAGATCAATCTGCGCGGTCCCTACAAGGTGGAGCGATCCTATCTGGAGCGAACCAACGTCTTATCCACCACCTTTTCCAACGGCTTTGGGACGATCCGGGTCATCGATCTGATGCCGATTCCGGCAAAAGACGAGCGGCCTGAAGAGATCCTGAGGAAGATCGAAGGGGTCGAAGGGGAGGTCGATGTCGAAATCCGCTTCAAGCCGACGCCCGATTATGCGCGGCGGAACGCCGATCTTCATCCGGACGGGGAAGGGGCCTTAATCGACCGACCGGGATCGCTCATCCTCTTTTCGATCAGCCGGACGGCGACGCTCCGGAAGATCCCCTGGCGGATTGAAAAAGGGAAAGCGGAGGCGGTCATCCGGATCGCGCGAGGGGAAATTCTCTATCTCCTCTTGGATTATACCGAGGAAGCGGACCGGCCGCGCGCGGAAGAGCGCACCCCCGAGGGGATGGAGGCCCGCATCGCCCGGACGGTCGATTACTGGCGGCGCTGGGCCGGAAAGTGCCGGTATGCGGGCCCGTACGAAAAAGAGGTCGTTCGAAGCGCGCTGACATTGAAACTGCTGACCTTTGCGCCGGCCGGCGGGATCGTCGCCGCCGCGACCACCTCGCTTCCCGAGTCGATCGGCGGGGTGCGCAACTGGGATTACCGCTTCTCCTGGTTGAGAGATGCCGTCCTCACCCTCTACGCCCTCCTCGTTCTCGGCTATCGGGAAGAGGCCGCCGCCTTCTTCATCTCGACCTTCTCTTCCTCGACGCGAACACATCGATTTCAGATCATGTACCGGATCGACGGCGGAACCGAGCTTCCGGAGGAGACCCTCCCCCATCTCGAAGGATATCGGCGGTCCCGGCCGGTCCGGGTCGGCAACGCGGCGGCGAAGCAGCTTCAGCTCGACACCTATGGGGCGCTTCTCGACACCCTCTATACCTTCTACAAGCGAAAGGACCATCCGCACGCGGCGGAGCTCCCCCGGGAAGAGCTCCGCGCTTTCCTGAAGGAGGTCTGCGAATTCGTCGTCGCCCATTGGAGAGAGCCCGACCACGGCATCTGGGAGTTCCGGGACAGGAGACGCCATTTCGTCCATTCGAAGGTGATGTGCTGGCTGACGCTCGATCTCTCGATCAAGCTGGCGCGGGAGCAGGCGTTGAAGATCGAGACCCGGGGGTGGGAGCCGGTACGGGATGAAATCCGGGAGACGATTTTGAAGGAAGGTTACGATCCCGAGCTGGGGAGCTTCGTGCAGGCCTTCGGCGAGAAGGCGCTCGACGCATCGGCCCTTCTTTTTCCCATCCTCGGGTTTATCGATCCCGCCGATCCCAGAATGGTCTCGACGGTCCGGGCGATCGAGAAACATCTGATGAGCCGTCATTTCGTCTACCGCTACATCATGGAGGACGGTTTGCCGGACCGGGAGGGGACCTTCCTCCCCTGCTCGTTCTGGCTGGTCGACGCCCTCAGCTTGATGGGGGAGATCGAGGAGGCGGACGCGCGCCTGAAGCACCTTCTCTCCTGCGCGAACGATCTCGGACTTTACGCCGAGGAGATCGATCCGATCACCGAGGAGCATCTCGGCAATTTTCCCCAGGCCTTTACCCATGTGGCGCTGATCAGCGCCGCCGTCGACCTCGAGAAGGCGAAGCGGGGACAGGTTGAGAAAGAAATCGGATCGCGGGCGGAGGAAAGATAACGGAAGATCCGGCCGGTCGAACGGCGCGGGCTCCCCTCCGCGCATTTCAAAAGAACAGGCGACAACAGATGCAACCCCTCGATAAAATCAAAGGATGTGAATGACGGTTGCGGTTTTATCTGGCTTTTTCCTTGCTGCGGCCGCCCCCTGGCTGCACCGCTTCTTAAAAGGCGCGATTGGATGGATCACGGCCCTTCTTCCGATCTCCCTTTTGATCTATTTCCTCTCCCACGCCGGCACCGTCGCCGCGGGGGAGACGGTCATCGTCTCCCACCCGTGGGTCCCGCAGCTCGGTCTCACCCTTTCGTTTTATCTCGACGGATTGAGCCTTCTCTTCGCCCTCCTCATCAGCGGGATCGGCGCCCTGGTCCTGATCTATGCGGGGGGCTACCTCTCGGACCACCCCCAGCTCGGGCGGTTCTACCTTTTCATCTTAATGTTCATGGCCTCGATGCTCGGCGTGGTCCTGGCGGGGAACCTGTTAACCCTTTTCGTATTCTGGGAGCTGACGAGCTTCAGCTCTTATCTTCTGATCGGCTTTGATCACGAACGGGAGGCGGCCCGGTCGGCCGCGCTGCAAGCACTCCTGGTCACCGGCGGAGGGGGGCTCGCACTGATGGCCGGCCTGGTGCTGATCGGCCAGGTGGGGGAGAGCTTCGAATTCTCCGTTCTGCTCCAGAAGGGGGACCTCTTTCGCAGCCATGCGCTTTATCTCCCGATCCTCCTTCTGGTGCTCCTCGGCGCCTTCACCAAATCGGCGCAGGTCCCGTTCCATTTCTGGCTTCCGGGGGCGATGGAAGGGCCGACCCCCGTCAGCGCCTATCTTCACTCGGCGACGATGGTCAAGGCCGGCATCTACTTGATGGCGCGCCTGACGCCGCTCCTCGGAGGAACCGACCCCTGGTTTTACATCGTCTCGACCGTCGGGGCCGCGACGATGCTGATCACCGGGGTCCTGGCCTTTTATCAAAATGACTTGAAACGGGTTCTCGCCTACTCGACCGTTAGCGTCCTGGGAACGCTCACGATGCTCCTCGGGCTCGGAACGGCGGAGGCGATCAAGGCGGCGGTCGTGTACCTCTTCGCCCACGCCCTTTATAAGGGGGCGCTCTTCATGGTCGCCGGAGCGGTCTATCATGAAACCGGCGATCTCGATTTGCGCCGCCTCGGGAACCTCGGCAAGAAGATGCCGATCACCGCCGCGGCCGCCGGGCTGGCGGCGATCTCGATGGCGGGAATTCCCCCCACCTTCGGCTTTATCGGCAAGGAGATGCTTTACGCAGCAGGCTGGGAGGCGCCGTCGGCGCGCCTCCTCTTGATCGGCGTGATGATGTTGGCGAGTCTTTTATTCGTGGCGGTGGGGGGGATGGTCGGCTTCGCGCCGTTCTTTTCCGGGAAACGGAACGGGGCCGAACCGGCGGCGCATGAGGCGCCGGTGAGCCTTTGGCTCGGCCCTGCGTTGCTGGGCGGATTGGGCCTCCTCTTCGGGCTTTTTCCCGGACCCGCCGAGCGCTTCGTTCTTTCTCCGGCCGCCGCGGCCGTTCTCCGTCGGCCGGCCGAGCTTCATCTGGCGCTCTGGCATGGGCTCAATCTGATTCTCGCATTCAGCGCGGCGGCCGTCGCGGCGGGGATCGGCCTCTACGCCGCGCGGGACCGGATTCTTGCCGCCACCCAAGGGCTCAAAGCGCTCTCGCGGTGGGGACCGGCGCGCGGGTACAAGGCCGCCCTCGACGGGATGATAATGCTGGCCAAAACCCAGACCCGCCTTCTTCAGAACGGCCGCCTCCGGATTTATCTGATGATCGTGGCGGTCGCCGCCGTGGGGCTGACCGGTTTTACCCTCTTGAGCAAAGGCGGCTTTCTCCTCCCCGACCGGTTGTCGGAGGTCCGTTTTTACGAAGCGGCCGTCGGCGCAATGATCCTCGCCGCCGCGTTGGTCGCCACGCAGACCTCGTCCCGCCTCGGCGCCGTCACCGCCCTCGGCGTCGTCGGATACGGGGTGGCGCTCATCTATATCCTCTACGGCGCGCCCGATCTTGCGATGACCCAGTTCTTGATCGAGACCTTCACCGTCCTCCTCTTTGTCTTGGTCTTCTACCATCTCCCCCGGTTCACCCCGATCTCCGATTGGAAGGCGAGAGCCCGGGACGGAGTCCTCTCGCTCGGCGTCGGCGCCTTGATGTTTGCGCTGGTTCTGATGGCCTCCCATCCCCGGTTTCATCCGCCGATTTCCGAGTTCTTTGCCGAAAAGAGCGTCCCGATGGCGCACGGCCGGAATATCGTAAATGTCATCCTGGTCGATTTCAGGGGATTCGATACGCTGGGGGAGATCACCGTCTTGGCGGTGGCCGCCTTCGGCGTTTATGCCCTCTTGAAACTGCGCCTGGAGGGAAAGAAATGATTTCTCTCATCCTCCGGACCGCGACAAATTTCCTCCTCACCATCATGCTCCAGTTCTCCATTTTTCTTCTGCTGCGCGGCCACAACGAGCCGGGAGGGGGATTCATCGCCGGATTGATGGCCGCGGGGGCCTTCGCCCTCTACACCATCGCCTACGACGCCGCTTCGACCCGCCGCGCGCTCCGGGTCGATCCGCACACCCTGATCGCCTCCGGGCTGGCGGTCGCCGCCGGAAGCGGGCTCTTTTCCCTCTTTCGAGGAGCGCCGTTCATGACCGGCGCATGGGGACACCTCTCCCTCCCCTATTTCGACCGTCTCGATCTCGGCACGCCGTTGCTGTTCGACGCCGGGGTTTATCTGACCGTCGTCGGGGTCACCCTGATGATCATTCTCTCGCTGGCGGAGGAGTAAGAATGGAGCTGCTCTTGGCGTCGGTGATCGGCGGGCTTTACGCGGCGGGCTTCTATATGATGCTCCGGCGGAGCCTGGCGAAATTGATCCTCGGATTGGCTCTCCTGGGAAACGCGGCCAACCTGTTGATCTTTACCGCCGGGGGATTGACCCGCGCCGAGCCCCCCCTGGTCCCGCCGGGGGCCGGCGCTCCAACCGGCCTGTTCGCCGATCCGCTCCCGCAGGCGATGATTCTCACGGCGATCGTCATCGGATTCGGCGTCCTCGCCTTCGCGTTGGTCCTCGCCTACCGCGCCTATCAGACCGTCGGCAGCGAAGATCTCGATGCCATGAAGGGAACCGACACATGACCCTTTTGCTGATTCTCCCGATCTTGATCCCGTTTCTGGCGGCGATCGCCGCGCTCATGGCCTGGCGGAGACGCGCGCTCCAGCGCGCCTTCGGCGTCGCGGGGAGCATCGGTCTCCTCTTCGCGGCGGTCGGGCTCTTCGAGTCGGTCCGGCGCCACGGGATTCAGTCGGTCCAGATCGGGAACTGGCCCGCCCCTTTCGGGATCACCCTTGTCGCCGACCTTTTCAGCGCGGTGATGGTGGTCGTGGCGGGGGTCGTCGGCGCCGCGGTCATGTTCTATTCGCTCGGGAGCATCGATCCGGAGCGCGAATCGTTCGGATATCACCCGCTCGTCCAGATCCTTCTGATGGGGGTTTGCGGGGCTTTTCTCACGGGAGATATCTTCAATCTCTACGTCTGGTTCGAGGTGTTGTTGATGGCCTCCTTCGTCCTGCTGGCGCTCGGGGGAGAACGGGCGCAGATGGAGGGGGCGATCAAATATGTCACCCTCAACCTGATGTCGTCGGCCTTCTTCCTGGCGGCGATCGGCATTCTCTACGGCGTCGCCGGCACCCTGAACATGGCCGATCTCTCGAGAAAGCTGGCCGGCCTCCCCTCCCCCGGGCTGGCGACGACGCTGGCAATGCTCTTTCTCGTCGCCTTCGGGATCAAGGCGGCGATCTTTCCCCTCTTCTTCTGGCTCCCGGCTTCTTATCATGTTCCGCCGGTGGCGGTCACCGCCCTCTTCTCCGGTCTGCTGACCAAGGTCGGCGTCTATGCGTTGGTCCGGGTCTTCACCCTTCTTTTCGTTCAGGACATCGGCTATACCCACACCCTCCTCCTCGTCGTCGCCGGGCTGACGATGGTCACCGGCGTTTTGGGGGCGGTTGCGCAGATGGAGTTCCGCCGCCTCCTCTCATTTCACATCGTCAGCCAAATCGGCTATCTGTTGATGGGCCTGGGAATCTTTACCCCCTTGGCGCTGGCGGGGACCGTTTTCTTCATGGTCCACGTCATCTTTTCCAAAGCGGCCCTCTTTCTCGTCAGCGGGGTCGCCGATCGGCTGGCCGGGACGACCGATCTGAAGAAGCTCGGGGGCCTCTATCGGGCCGCGCCCGGCCTGTCGATCCTCTTCCTGATCCCGGCCCTCTCCCTCGCCGGATTGCCGCCGCTTTCCGGTTTTTTCGCGAAACTGACCCTCGTCCAAGCCGGTCTCGGAAGCGCGCGGTATCCGATCGTCGCCGTCGCCCTCGGCGTCAGCATCCTGACCCTCTTCTCGATGGTCAAGATCTGGACCGAGGCCTTCTGGAAAGACCCGCAGGCGTCCGCCGAACGAACGGGTCGAGGCGCCGTCGGCGCGCCGCCCGCGCAGCCGCTTCTCTATCTTCCCATGTTGATGTTGGCGATCCTCATCGTTCTGCTGGGGTTGGGGGCGGAGCCGATGATGAACATTGCAATGCGGGCGGCGGAACAGCTGCTCGACCCGTCGGAATATGTCCGATCCGTATTAGGAGGGGAACCATGAACGGCCTTTTATGGAATCTCTTGCTGGCGTTTTCCTGGGCGACGATGACCGCGGAGTTCACGATGGCCAATCTCGCGGTCGGTTTCGTCCTCGGCTTTTTGATCTTGCTCTTCGCCCGGCGAGTCGTCGGCCTGGAGAGCTACGCTCGGAAAGTACGCCAGGCGATCGACCTTTTTTTCTTTTTCATCTGGGAATTGATCCAATCGAATCTCCGGCTGGCCCACGATGTCGTCACGCCGAAGCACTACATGCGTCCGGCGATCGTCGCCGTCCCTCTGGATGTCCGATCCGACCTGGAGATCACCCTGTTGGCGAACCTGGTCTCGTTGACGCCGGGGACGTTGAGCCTCGATGTCTCGACAGACCGCCGCGTCCTCTTCCTCCATGCGATGTACGTCGATAACGACGACATCGAAGCGGTCCGAAGGGGGATCAAAGAGGGGTTCGAGCGAAGGATCTTGGAGCTGTTGCGATGATGGAAACGCCTCTTTCATTCCTGAGCCATCCGGCCAACGGAGTGATGATCATGCTGGTCGTGGCCCTCCTGATCGCCTTTTACCGGCTGGTCCGCGGGCCGAGCCTTCCCGACCGGGTCGTGGCGCTCGATCTAATCGCGATCGTCGCCGTCGGGATTCTCAGCCTCTATGCGATCACCACCGACCATCCGGTTTTCCTCGACGCCGGGATCGTACTCTCCATGGTGGCGTTCCTCGGCACCGTGGCCTTTGCCCGCTACCTGGAGAAGAGGGCGCATGATGAGTGAAGGAATCGCCTGGATCTTGATGTACGCCGGCGCCGGCTTCCTCCTTTTGGCGGCGGTCGGGATTTTCCGCTTCCCCGACCTCTACTCCCGGATGCAGGCGGCGACCAAGGGGGCGACCCTCGGCATCGCCTTGATGCTCCTGGGGGTGGCGGTCTACTTCGCTGAGCTCGGCGTCACGACCCGCGCCCTGTTGGTGATCGTCTTCTTTTTTCTGACCGCGCCGGTCGCGGCGCATATGCTCGGCCGCGCCGCCTACATCCTGGGGGTGCCACTCTGGGAGGGGACGATCGGGGATGAGTTGAAAGGGCGCTACAGTCTCGAAACCCGCGTATTGCGGTCCGAGCAAAACAGCACCTCCGCCTCCTCTTCTTCCGAAGCCGGAAGAGATCCGATCCCACCTCCCTGAGGCTGACGCCTGGGATGTAATCCCCGGCTATGAGCCCATCTTCTTTTTTCTTCCACCCCCCCGGGCTTTCGGTCTGGCGATAAAGACCGGGCACGGAGCGCTTCGCGCCACACGCTCGGCCACGCTTCCCATCATGAAGCGATCCAACCCGGTCCGGCCGTGGGTGCCGAGGACGATCAGATCGGCCGAGATCTCGTCGGCGGCCTTTAAAATCTCACGGAACGGCGTTCCTTCCTTGAAAAAGGAGCGCACTTTTATCCCCTTTTCGCGGACTTCTTTTTCAAGATCGGCCAGTCTTCTGCGTTCTTCCTCTCTGAGATTTTTCATCCACACGTGGACTTCCGGGCCCATCCAGCGCATCACATCCTGATGGTAATAACGGGGCTCGAATACATGGAGCAGAGAGAGCTCTGCCCCCAATGACTTCGCCAAATAGGCTGCGTAATCGAGGGCCTCTTTCGAGTGATCCGAAAAATCGGTCGCCGCCAAGATTCGACGCAACGTCGCCATGTTTCCTCCTTTCCGAAAGTGTCGTTCACATCGGGCTCCGCGCCAAACTTATCCTAATCTCGATCAAGTTGCAATGAAAGAACAAACCTTGTTTTCGCCGCCATCGATAAATCTCCTTCGCTGAACGGCTGGTCTTCTTTTTGCACTTTCAACCTTTCCAGAATCGTTCGCTCCCCACCGGCATCTTCGTGTCCTTGGGACGGGCTGCATTTTCAAATGAAATATCGACCTCCTGAGGCGGGAGATCGATAAGAGGAATATCCTGATCCTAAGAGGGACCGTGATCCGTTGTAGAAAGATTTCACACTCATGCCGTCCCCCTCACACGATTGCTCAGTTTCAGCATGCTTTCGGATCTGTCCGAGGAACGCCGGCGGGGCAGCCGTGAAAACTTTTCACACGTCCGCACGAAAGGAGGAAAAATGAAACGATTTCTTTTTATGTTCCCGCTCATCGCCACCCTTTTTACGGCCGGCCTCGCGGCAGCCGAGATCCGGCCGGGAAGCCGCGAGTTCGGGATTCACGCCGGCGCCTTTTTCGGAGACGACCTGACCGATCAATCGATCCTGGGCAGACGCCCCGAGTTGGATGACGCTTTTGTCCTGGGAGCCCATTATCTCTACCATCCCACCATGGCCTTGGGGGTCGAGGGCCGCTATACGTTTGTTCCGAGCGAGGTGAAGAATGCCCCCGGCGGCGGAAGCGATATGAATGTCCACCTGCTCGATCTGAATCTTCACTGGAACGCCAATCCGCGAGATCCGATCAATTACTACTTGATTACAGGAATCGGCTGGGCACGAGGGGACCTGGACGGCGACATTATCCTCGGATCGGTCGCGGGAGTTCCCGCCAGGATCAGCGATGACAGCGGGTTTACTTACAACGTCGGGCTCGGCGCCGCCACGCAGATGACGGAGCGGATCTCGCTCAAAGCCGAAGGGCGCTACCGCTACATCGACCGGCTGGTCGATCGCTTTGAAGAATCATTGAATACCTGGGAGGCGACGGTCGGCATCGGGTGGGGATTTTAAATACAACCGTGAAAAGAGATCGAATACAGTGAAAAACGATATCCCCCCGGGGTGGGACGACAATCCGTCGAGTTGGCCCCATCGATGGCCGATCATCGCCGTGGCGATGGTCGGCTTCGGCATCGCGACCTATCTGGCGCTCTTTCAATACGGCGTCGTCTCCTCCGTCTGGGAGCCGTTTTTCGGAGGGGGAAGCGAGCGGGTCCTCACCTCCTGGCTCTCCCGCGTCTTTCCGGTGTCGGACGCCGCCCTCGGCGCTTTCGCCTACCTGCTCGACGCCGTGACCGGAGCGATCGGCGGCGCCCGGCGATGGAAAACGATGCCCTGGATGGTGATCCTCTTCGGAATCGCCGTGGGGCCGCTCGGGATCGTCAGCCTCTTTCTGGTGATCGCGCAGCCGGTCCTCCTCGGCGACTGGTGCACCCTCTGCCTCGTCACCGCCTTCATTTCAGTCGTCATGATCGGGCCGGCGATGGACGAAGTCCTCGCCAGCTTGCAGTTCCTGCGGCGCGAGTATGATCGCGGACGATCGCTCTGGCGGGCGTTCTGGGGCCTGGAAGAGCGGGATGAAAAAACAGAGCCGCTTTCGAAAGCGGCTTAAGGGAGAAAACGATGTCGGCCCGAATATTCAATATGCTCCTCGGAGTCTGGCTGACGGCCGCGCCGGCGCTCCTCGGCTACACCGGCGCCGCGCGCACGAACGACTCTATCGTCGGGCCGATCGTCGCCAGCGTCGCCCTCATGGCGATGTGGGAAGTCCTCCGGCCGCTCCGATGGATCAATTTCGCCTTCGGCCTCTGGCTGATCGCGGCGCCGTCGATTTTCGACTATGAAGGGAGCCCCCTCTTCAACAGCCTGATCGTCGGCGCGCTTCTCTCCTCCTTCGCCTTGGTCCGGGGCCGGAGGACAAAGCGGTTCGGCGGGGGGTGGTCGTCGCTCTGGCGGCATGCCATCCCCTCGGAGGATCAGGACGGCCGTCCGGAAGTCGTCGTCGTCACCGGGGCGTCGGCCGGCGTCGGCCGCGCCGTCGTCCGGGAATTCGCCAAGAGAAAGGCGAAGATCGGTCTGCTGGCGCGAGGAGAAGACGGCCTCGCCGGGGCGCGCAAAGAGGTCGAAGCGGCCGGAGGGAAGGCGTTGGTGATCCCGATCGACGTGTCCGACGCCGAACAGGTCGAAGCGGCGGCGGCCGCGGTGGAGGAGGCGTTCGGGCCGATCGACATCTGGGTGAACAACGCGATGGTCTCGGTCCTCTCCCCGGTCAAAGAGATGCCCCCCGAGGAGTTTAAACGGGTGACCGACGTGACCTACCTCAGCTATGTTTACGGGACGCTGGCGGCGCTGCGCCGGATGCTCCCGCGCGACCGGGGGACGATCGTCCAGGTCGGCTCGGCCCTCGCCTACCGCTCGATCCCGCTGCAATCGGCCTACTGCGGCGCCAAACATGCGGTCAAAGGATTCACCGACGCGCTCCGGTCGGAGCTGATCCACGACAAGAGCCGCGTCCGGATCACGATGGTTCAGCTTCCCGCCCATAACACCCCCCAATTCAGCTGGATCAAAACCCGGATGCCGAACCACCCTCAGCCGGTCCCGCCGATCTTCCAGCCGGAGGTCGCGGCGGAGGCGATCTATTGGGCGGCCCACCACAATCGCCGCGAGCTGACCGTCGGATGGCCCGCCGCCAAGGCGATCTGGGGGAACAAGATCATCCCGGGCTTCCTCGATTGGTATCTGGCGCTGAAAGGCTACGGCGGGCAGCAGACCGGCGAGCCGGTCGATCCGAACCGCCCCGATAACCTCTGGCGTCCGGTGCCGGGTGATCACGGCGCGCGGGGGATCTTCAGCCATCGGGCCAAGCCCGACAGCATTCATCTTCGGCTGAATCTCCACCGGGGGACGGTGATCGCGGCGGGGGTGATCGCGCTGATGCTTCTGGCGACCGGAATATTCATCTGGTATTAAGAACGCCTTCTATCAATTCCTGATTCCACATTCCTCATTCCTCATTGAATCTACTCCCCTTGATAGGTCGGCGCTTCGTCTTCGATCGAAACCATTCCATAAATCAGGTAGCCGTTGGCGGCGCGCGCCGTCTCCCGGACCCATCCCATCGAGAGATAAATCATGATCGAGAGAAGGGCGAGGGAGATCAGCAGATAAGGGGCCGGCCGCCCCGCCGGCCCCTCCCATCGGTCCCGCTCCCAAATCCGCCGCCAGGGAAAGGCGCGGATGAAGTAGACGAGGTTGAAGAGGCCGAGGAGGATCAACAGGGCGAGGGCGATGTATTTGTTCGGCTGCATCTTCCCGAGCGGGTTGATCCGAAGATCGGTGAAGAGGGAAGCGTACGGGATGTTCTGAATCTGATACGGCATCGCCAGGAGAACCGCGGCGAAGGCGACCGCCGCGAGCGAGACCGGCATGAAGCTGTCGAACGTGGCGGGGCGCGGCGTCTTCGACCGGACGGTTTGATAGATGTGGAGCGATCCGACGGCGACGAGGAGCCCGTAGAGCAGCGCCACCAGATCGAAGAGAGCGGAGCGATCTCCGAGCATCAGGGTGAAGAAGGCCTGCGGCTGGCTGTACCGGACCTGGCGCAGGTAGAGAAACCCGCTGATCGGCATGATCAGGAGCGCCGCGAATCCAATGACAAAAAGAAGCCGCCCCGCCCACTGATAGTGGGCGCGGTCTTCGGGGGCTTTGGCGCGGAGAAACCCGATCGCCGAAAGACCGGCGAGGGCGAATCCGGCCCAGGCGAGGTTTCCGAAGAAGCGATGGATGTCGAGATGGAGGAAGGTGGGGTTGAAGAGCTTCGCCCAGGTGCTCTCCGGAGGGGCCGGGGTCAACATGAAGGAGGCGGTCATGTCGATCATCACCATGGCGATGAGGGCGAAGAAGGCCCCGGTCCAGACGAACGAGAGATGGGCGCGCCGCCGCCATCCGTCGAGGGCGCTCCAGGCCCAGGTGTAATACCACGCATAGATAAAGACCGCCTCTCCGAGGAAAAAGGTCGCCTCCAGGATGAACGGCCAGAACATGATCCGGAAGATCGTGCTCCAGAAGCGGGGCCAGTAGATATTCAGCATGAAGACGAGGACCACCCCCATGAACGAGACCGTGGCGGTGGTCAGGACCAGCGTAAACGCAAGGGTCCGGGAGAGGCGCATGTAAGGCTCTTTCCGGTTGAAATAGGCGACGGTGGCGATGATCGCCCCGATCAGGGTCGTCCCGACGATAAAGGTGGCGAAGAGCCCGTGCGTCAGGGCGGACGTAGCGATGGCGATCTTCCCGGTCAGGATTGAAACGTTCAACGGCTCTGTTTGCATCAGGGTCCTCCCGCTCCGATCTCTTCAGCATCCGGCGTTGAACCCGGCCGCGCATAGCTCGGCGTCCGGGCCTCGTCGTAGAGGGAGATGATGTCGCGGACGGTGTCGGGCCGCCGGGCCGTCTCCCGGATCGTCCCCATCGTCCAGTAGGTCAAAAGGGAGACGATGCCGAGCCCGATCGCCAGGCGGCGGACCGGCGATCGGTTGAGCTGATCCCCTCCCGCCGCCCGCAGCCCCTCCCGCCACTGATAGAGATAAAAAAAGCTCAGTCCGACCAGCGCAAAGGTAAAGAGGCGGCGAAGGGTCGGCCGCTCGACGAAGAGGACCATCAGAAGCGCGCTGCCGAAGAGAATCCACTCCCCGGGGAGGGTTCTCCCCCGCTCGGTCCGAATCGATCTTAAAACCAGATGGCTTCCGATGAAGAGAAAAGCGATCAGGACGAATTGAAGATAGACCAGCCACCGGTAGCGCCCCCAAATCAGCTGCGCATAAGCCTCCGGGGAGGCGCTCCGGATCTGCGTCGCGTAGAAGAGACCGGTGAACGGCTGAATCAACAGGGCCGCCAGTCCGATCAGAAAACCGATCTTCAACAGAGGCGCATAGTAGGCTTCCCCTTCCGGATCGCCCCGCCTCCTCCCGAGCATCCAGCCGGCGTAAGCCGCGATCGCAAACCCGGCAAAGACGAAGTTGCCGAAGAAGCGATGAATGACCAGCGGCATCCAGGTCGGATTCAACAGGTTCCCCCAGGTCCCCTCGGCGGAGACCGGCGTGAGCATGTACGATCCCATGCCGTCCAAAACCGCCACCCAGACCAACACGAAAAAGGCGGCGAAAAAGCCGAGCGCGCGGTGCAGCGCGGGACTCCGCCGCCGGATCGGCTCCCAGAAATGATAGTACGGATAGAGGGCGAAGAGCTGGATGAAAAAGGCGGCGACGGCGAGATAGATCGGATACCGGAATTGGTTGAACATCCAGGAGTTGGTCCGGGGGAAGAGCCCGACGAAGAGCTCGATCATAAGCACCGCCAAAACCAGGCTCGCGGTGAAGGTGACGAGGGTGAATCGGGTCAAGCCGTGGGCCACCTCCGTGTAAAAGCGATCTCCCCGGTCGATCCCCTCGAAGATCGGGGCGAGAATCATGAAGCCGACCGCCAGGCTCGCGAACGCGATGTGCAAAAGGCTGAAGAGTCCGATGACCAGGCTGTTGCCGATCAGGGGGAAGTTCACCCGGCCGAGCGGTTCGAGAATTTCAGGCAATGTGGTCTCCTATCCTTGATCCCCCCCGAACGATTTCACGAAGTACGCCACCGCCCATCGCTCCTCCGCCGAGAGGACCCCTTTGAAGGCCGGCATCACCACCCGTCCGTCGGTGACGATCTCGTAAATCTCCTTCGCCGGACGCTGCTGCGTCTGATCGGCCTGCAGATTGAAGGGGGGGAGGACGAGATAACGGGCGACCGGGCCGTCTCCCAACCCGACCTTCCCGTGGCAGTGGGCGCAGTTGACGTCGAAGAGGGCCGCTCCCCGCGCGACCCGATCGAGCGTTTCCGCCGGAGGAGAGATCAGCACCGACCGGCTCTTCCGGGGGATGCTCCCCTCCGGGGAGTGGAGGCGGGGGGCCTCCTGCGGCTGAAACGACGGCTGCTCGACCATATCTTCCGAGCATCCCGGCAGGCCCAACATCATCAAAGCGATCCCGGCAAGGAGCGCGGCGCGGGCGGGATTCGAGCGCACGTTCATTCGGTCTCCACCTCCACCGCCCCCGCCTCCTGAAAAAAATCCCGGACCGTCCCGCTTCTCGGATCTTCCCGGTCGATCCGAACCGAGACGCCGACATACCCCTCGTCGATGCGAGGATCGTATCCCGCCCCGGCCCGGCGGCTCCGGACGATCTGGACGGCCATCGTCACAAACGTCGTGACGATGGCAAAAAGCATCATCATCTCATAGGAGATGATCCCGACGATCGAGGGGGAGACGATCGGCTTGCCTCCCGTCCGGAGGGGGTAGAGAAGCGCCGTTCCCCCCGCCAGCAAGATCCCGAAGAGGATCCCGATCGCCCCCGCGATCATCGTCACATGAAAAAGATGGAGCCGCCCCCATCCGACCCCGACCGGTTGGGCCATGATCGGAACCGTCGAGGAGATCTCGACCGCCCCCGCCGGAAATTTCATCTCGTTCAGCCGGTCGATAATCGGGCGCATCGGCGTCTTCGGCTCGAAGAGGCCGAAGATCACCTTCTTTCGTCTTTTCTCGGGGTCGCCCGAAGGCCGCCCCTTCGTTGCCTCTTCATCGCTCCTCGTGTCGGCCATGAAGGATCCCCTCCTTCTCTTCCCAGATCGAAATCATCGGGACGAACTTGATCGCCAAGACATAAAGAAGCAGGAAAAACGCGAACGATCCGACCAGGATCGTCAGTTCCACCCAGGAGGGGAAATACCGCCCCCAGGCGTATTCGAGGCGCGGGTGCGCCAGCGACGGGACGATGATCAAGATCCGCTCGATGTACATGGCGATGTTGATCATCACGCCGATGACGAGCAGCCCGAGCGGCCACCGCCGAAACCGGGGAATGCTCAGGGCGACCAGCGGAATAAGGAAGTTGAAGAGAATCATCACCCAGTGCTGCGGGGCGTAAGAGCCGTAGAGAATGGCATCGAGCACCGTCATTTCATCCGGAATCCCGCCGAACCAGACCACATGCCGCTCGACATAATAGAAATAGCCCCAAAGCAGGGTGATCACCAGCATCAGCTTTCCCATCTTGTCGAAATGCTCCAGACGAATGTAATCGTGAAGCCGGTAGGTCTTTCGGAGAAGATAAAGCCCCATCACCACCGTCGCCATCCCGGAGTGGATCGCCCCCACCACGAAATAGGGGGGGATGATCGTCGAGTGCCAGCCCGGCACGAGCGAAACGGCGAAGTCGAACCCGACGATCGAGTGGACCGAGATCATCACCATGACGATCAAAATCGTGATGATCCGGATCGCCATCCCGAGCCACCGCCACTCGGTCTGCGTCCCGCGCCAGCCGAGCGAGAGGATGCGATAGAACGGCCTTCTCCAGCCGGTCACCCGGTCGCGCATCAGGGCGAAATCGGGAATCAGCGGGATGTAGAGATAGATCAGGCTGGAGGTGGCGTAGGTGAAGATCGCGGCGGCGTCCCACATCAGCGGCGAGCGGAAGTTCGGCCAGATCTCCCGCTGGTTCGGGTAGGGAATCAGATAATAAAACCGCCAGACCCGCCCAAGGTGGACGAAGATGAAGAGGGCGGCGACGATGACCGAGAAGAGGGTCATCAACTCGGCGATTCGGGTGATCGGACGGCGCCATTCGGCCTTTGAAATCCGCAGCACCCCGGAAATGAAGGTGCCGGAGTGGCTGACGCCGACCCAGAAGACGAACGAGGCGATGTAGATCCCCCAGAAGATCGGCGGATGCAGACCGCTCTGCCCGATCCCGGTTTGGATCTGATAGGTCCAGGCCGCCGCGCCCGCCACGACCAGCAGGGCGAGGATCGCAACGACCAGGTAGTAGGCGAGGCCGGTCTGGAGCATCGGGGCGAGGAGATCGCTGTTGGTCTTCTGGATCAGCTCCCAATGGGCCTTCTCGCCCGCCCGCTTCTGTTTTGTCAAAAAGAAATCTTTTCTTGCTTCCATCGGTTTTTAATCACTGGTAGGGGCGGCCCCCCGCATTGATGATTTTGATGATGAAGACAGGGGGCCTGCCCCTACATTGAAAAATTTTTATTTTATCCTCTTCAAATACGTAATCGCCGGCTTCGTTCCGAGCTCTTCCAGCAGGCCGAAGCCGCGGTCGCTCTCGGCGAGCTTGGAGACCCGGCTTTCGGGGTCGTTCCGGTCGCCGAAGACGAGCGCCTCGGTCGGACAGCTCTGGACGCAGGCCGGGGTCACCTCGCCGTCTTTTACCCTTCGACCCTCTTTCTGGGCGGTCTGTTGCGCGCCCCGAATCCGCTGGACGCAGAAGGTGCACTTTTCCATCACGCCGACCGAGCGGACCGTGACGTCGGGATTGAGCTGCTCGTTGAGCGGCTCGTCCCAGTGCGGCTCGAACCAGTTGAAGTAGCGGACGGTGTAGGGGCAATTGTTCCCGCAGTAGCGGACGCCGACGCAGCGGTTGTAGACCTGGGCGTTGAGCCCGTCCGGCGTGTGATACGAGGCGTAGACCGGACAGACCGGCTCGCACGGGGCGTTGCCGCAATGCTGGCAGAGGACCGGCATGAACTTGAGCTGCGCGTTCGGGTACTCCCCCTCCCAGTAGCGCTCGATCCGAATCCAGTAGACCGCCCGCCCCTGGGCCGCTTCGTCCTCCCCGGCGATCCGAATATTGTTCTCCGCTTTGCAGGCGACGACGCACGCTTCGCAGCCGGTGCAGCGGTCCAGGTCGATCACCATTCCCCATTGATACGGTCCTCCCGGCGGCGCATTCTGATCTCGATATTCCACCATTTAAGCCTCTCCTTCTCCTCCTTCGGTATGTCTTCTCGTTCCCTGTCCCGTTTGGTCGACCAGAACCGGCCGCCCCTTTCTTCCGGTCCGCTCGATCCGGACGCGGGTCGCTCCCGTCGCCAGCGCCCCCGACGGAGCATCGATGAGCGGCGCCAACAGGGCGAGCGGATTCACCCCCCGCCCCTCCGCATAACGTCCGTAGGCGCGGTGGCCTTGCCCAATCGGGACGCTGATCAGGTCGGGCGGATTTCCCGGAAAGTAGACCACCGGGGCCTCGATCTCGCCGTAGGGGGAGATCACCCGGACCAGATCCCGCTCGGCCAATCCATACTCCTGCGCGGTCTTCGGGTTGATCTCCACCCAGCTTCCCCAGACGACCGTCGTCATCGGGTCGGGAAGTTCCTGAAGCCAGGGGCGGTTGGCGCCCTGTCCGTAATGGAGTCCCATCGACGGGAAGGGATAGAAGTAAAACGGAAACTCCTTCTCGCTCCCCTCGAACCGGGCCGGCTCCGCCGCGCTCGGCGCCCCCCGTTGAGAAATCGAGACCGGCTTCCCCTCCGGTTTCCACCAGCCTCCTTTTTGAAGCGCCTCGACCCACGCGGCCTCAAACGGCTGCCCCGGTTGCCGGCGGTCGAAGAAATCCCGCCACTGCTCCCGGACCATCGTCCTATAATCGGTCCAGGAAAGCCGCTCCTTCACCCCTCCCCCGAAACGGTTCGCGGCGCCGAGGAAAAGATCGCCGACCGGGCGGGTATCGTAGCGCGGAATCACCACCGGCTGCGCCAGCCCCGCCGCCGGAGCGATCCCCTCGGTGACATGATCCCCCCACGACTCCAAAAAGAAATGGTCGGGGAGAATCAGATCGGCCATGGCGGTCGACTCATCGAGGAACGGGCTGAAGCTGACGACCAAGTCGGCCTCCTCGAAAACCTGCCGGAATTGCGTCGAGGGAGGAAGGGTATAGAGCGGATTCGCCTGATAGAGCATCAAAACGGAGCGCGACGCTTTCTTGGACGGCCCCTTCAGATCGAGAAGCGCCTGCTCCCCGACGACTTCCGCGCTCGAAGCGGGAAAATCGGAAGGCCGGAAGAAACGGATTCCTCCCGGTCGATTGATGTTCCCGACCAGGAGGTTGAGGGCATTGATCGCGACCAGGGTGTCGGTCCCGTTGGTCTGCTCCGAGGCGATTCCCCCGCCGATCGCCAGGGGGGAGGCGGCGGTGTAGAATTCGCGCGCCAGCCGGACGATCTCCTCCTCGGCCACCCCCGTTTCGTTCGCGATCCGGTCGATTGAAAAGGAGGCATAAAACTTTTCAAAACGGCTTCGATCACCCCTCGGCAGATTCGTCCGCCCCTCCTCCAGAATAAGCCGGCCGATCGCGACCGCCAGGAGCCCTTCGGTTCCGGGGCGGATCGGAACCCAGCGGTCGGCGCTGGCGGCGGTCAACGAGAGACGCGGCTCCACCTGAACGAACCGGCCCCGGACCTCAGGCCGGCCCTGGCGCATCCGACCATAGGCCGCGCCGAAATGAACCGGGGAGAGCCAATGAGAGAGAAACGGCGCCCCGAAGGAGAGAAGATAGGTCGTGTTCGCCAGATCGTAGTCGGGAAGAAAATCGATCCCGAAACTTTTCCGATTCGCCGCCCGCAACGGCCGCTCCGCCGACGGTTCATAAAAGAAAACCGTTCCCGAAATTTCCTTCATGAAGGTGGAGAAGAGACCGGCCAGCGTCCCCGGGACCGGCCGGCTGATCAGAACGGCGCCGCCCGGATGTTTTTGAAGCGCCGACACCCAGCGCGACATCGCCTCTTCCCAAGGGATCGGCTTGAAACGCCCCTCCCCCCGTTCGCCGTCGCGCTGAAGGGGGCCGCGGATCCGATCGGGGTTGTAGAGACCTTGCAGGCTCGCCTGCCCCAGGGCGCAGAGCTTTCCCCGATTCAACGGATGGTCGGGATTCCCCTCGATCTTCCTCGCCCGCCCCTCCATCACCCGGACGATGATCCCGCACCCCGCCTCGCATTCCCGGCAGACCGAGGCGTACCAGTTGGCGACCCCCGGAACGATTTCCTCATCCGGCAAGACATAGGGGATCAGCTTCGCCGTCTCTCCCCCGCATCCGGGAAGCATCGACCCCGCCGCCCCCAACCCAACCACCTTCAAGAAGTCACGCCGCTTCAAATCCATCTAGACGATCCGTTCTAATAATGACAGGTAAAACAGTCGAGCGAGGCCCCGTTCCGCTCGTGGCAGTCGATGCACCACCCCATTTCAAAGGTGGCGGCCCGGGGCGTCTGCGACATCCGCTCGACCTCTCCGTGGCAGTCGGCGCATTGAAAGCCGGCGTCCAGGTGCATTTCGTGCGTGAATTGGACAAAATCGGGAAGACGCTGCAGCCGGACCCACGGAATCGGCTCCTTATCGTTCCAATAGGCCAGCAGTTTTTCCGTCTCCGGGGTCTGCTCTTTCAAGGACCGATGACAGGTCATGCAGAGATAAACGGAAGGAACCGATGCGACGGGGGAGATGCGGGCCCCGCGATGGCAGAAGAGGCAGTCGATCTGAAGCTCCCCCGCGTGGCGTTGATGGCTGAAGGCGATCGGCTGGCGATCGTGCCCCATAAAATCGGCGGTCGACTGCGCGTATAAAGCCCCCCAAATAATCGCCACCCCAATTACCAAAAGCGCCAACAGAACTCCAACCCACTTCCGCATGATGGCCGAACCTTCACCTCTATCAATCGATTGCGATGCGCCTCTCCCTTCATCAGTATTACCTTCCACGATACGATGTTGAGTTCTCCGGCAGCAATTCCTCTAATGGGTTAGGCCGCTCTCCTTCCGTTGGGTAATGACGAGAACTGACCAGAGATCGAATGGAAGAATGCGCCCCCCCTTTCTTCTCCGTGAAGCGGTTTGCAATTCGTTTGCAAAAAAGAGGGGATCGACCTTGAAGAGGAACAAACCATCGCTTCTTTTCGGCTTTGATCGGCGGCACCATCCTTGCTCTTTCTCAACCGTAGGCTTTCTCACGGCAGCGCCACGAGCGGATGTAAAACCTTCTTCCAAGGAAGAAAACGCGTGAACCGGTTCGGATTGCTTCACTCGATGAGCTCACCTCGAATGGGTCTGCTGCAACCGCTTCGAACCGCCGTTCCCCTTTTCCTTTTCTTGTTTCTCATCGGCTGCGGCGAGGATTCTTCCCCCCGGCCCGCCCCCCTGCAGGAGCTCGCCCCCCCGGACATTGCGCAGATTCATATTGCGCCGAATTCGGCTATTCTCGGCATCGGCGGCGAGGAGCAATTCGCGGCAACCGTCCTCAACGGCCAGGGGGAGGTGCTGACCGGGATCAACCTGATCTGGAAGATCGACAACCCGACGGCCGCGTCGGTTTCGTCCGACGGTTGGGTAACGGGACTGCAAGAAGGGACGGCGACGCTGACGGCGTCTTTTGGGGACGATGTCAGCAACCCCGCCGCCCTCACGGTCGTCGTCCCGCCCGAAGCCCCCCCCATCGCCTCGATCGATGTGACCGGCACACATCGGATCCTCTTCGTCGGCAACCAGGCCCGGTTCACCGCGACGGCGAAAGATCCCGACGGCAGAACGCTTCACGGCATCCTCTTCTCCTGGAGTTCGAGCGCCCCGGAAATCGTCTCGGTCGATCAGCGCGGGCTCGCCACCGCGCTGGCGCCCGGAGAGGCCGCCGTCACGGTGACGGTCGCGCCTCCCGACCCTCCCGTCTTCACGCCATTGGACGATGCCCCCCCGAGCCAGTCGGCGGTCCTGACCGTCACCGACGACAATTCGCCGCCGATCGCTCAAATGACGACCACCGCGAGAAGAGGGGCCGCGCCGTTTACGGTCGCCTTCAGCGGCACGAGATCGGAGGACCCCGACGGGTGGATTACTTTTTATACTTGGAATTTCGGGGACGGCTCCCCGCCGTTCTACGCGCCGACCGCCCGACACACCTACGAGCGCCCCGGCGAGTTCGTCGCCACGTTGACCGTCACCGACCCGGACGGGGCGACGACGATCGCGTCGGCCGCCATCACGGTCGATCCGTGAGAGGGATCGTGAAACGAAAAAGACGCTATTCGTGAATGGTTATTCGTGACGTAAATCTTTTCCGTTTACGAATAACGAACAACGTATAACGAATAACGTCTTTGGGATTTTTGATTATGCGGCTTGAAGCCGGGGGAAGGAGACGCGGAAGGTGGTTCCGATGCCGACCCGGCTCTCTACGTTGATCTCGCCGTGGTTCGCCTCGATATACTGCTTGGCCAGGGGGAGTCCCAAACCGACCCCGCGCGCTTTGGTGGTGAAGAGGGGCTCGAAGATCCGTCTCATGTTCTCCGGCGCGATCCCCTCTCCGGAATCATGGATGACCACTTCCACCGACTTGCGCGTCAGGTGGGTGGCGACTTCGAGCGTCCCTCCCTGTACCATCGCCTGAATCCCGTTGAGGATAAAATTGCCCAAGGCGCGCGAGACCTGGATCGGGTCGATAAACACCATCGGGATTTTTCGGCTGAAGCGCCGCTTGATCCGGACCGTCTCCGGAACGGGGGCCCGCTGAAGAAGACTCTCCAGGAGCTGGTTCAGATCGACCCGGATCGATACCGCTTCTTTTTTGCGCGTGAAGTCGAGCAGCTCGTTCACCAGATCGGTCGCCGACTGACACTCATCCGAAATAATCGTGAGAAACCGCTCGAACTCTTTTTTGATCGGCCCGATCTCATTCCGGTCGAGCTGCATTTTAAGGTAATAGGCGGCGTTGGTGATCACTTCCAGCGGCTGCCGGAGCTCGTGATTGACATTTCCGACGATCTGCCCCAAGGCGGCCATTTTTTCCTTCCGGGCAAGTTCTTGCTGGAGCAGGTTCAACTCCTCCAGACGCGCCTCCAAATCCCGCCGATACTGTTCTTTCTCGCCGCGAAGCGACTCGAAAAGCGAGACGTTCGCAAGGGCGGGCGCTGCGTGCTGGCAGAGCGCTTCCACCGTTTTACGCGCCTGCTGTGAGATGCGCCGATCCGGGTCCCGCGTGCCGAGACAGAAGGCGCCGAGGATTCTCTTTTTCCAGAGGATGGGGGCCGCGATGACCGATTCCAACGAAAGCTGGCGGGTCGCTTCACAAAGCGGCTCCCCTCCCTGTAGATCGGGATCGACGAAGAGGACCTTCCGTTCCTGAACCGCCCTTCCGACCAGCCCCTCCCCGATCTTGATTTTTTTCCCGAGAAGGGCCGGGGGAAGATGAACCCCCTTCTCGACCTTCAGACATCCCTGCTCCGAATCCCAGAGAGCGATCCAACCGATGTCCAAACCGGAAAGTGATAGAGCCCGATGTAAGATCGTCTCCAAGAGCCGTGAGCGATCCAACCCGGCGCTCAGTTCGATCCCGGTCTTCCGAAGCATCTCCGCCTCGGCCAGTTCCTTTTGATTCAAATCAAGGGACCGCGCATTCTCAACGGCAATGGCCGCCTGATCCGCCAGGGCCTCCAGGAAAAATCGGTCCTGATCCGAAATGCGCTTTGCAGCCGATTTGGCTTGGAGGCTGAGGGATCCGAGGGTGCGTCCTCCGATTCGGAGCGGCGAGGCGACCTTGACTTGATAGGGCGGCGCCTTTGCCCCCTTGGCCGGGGAGGAGGAAGCGCGTTCCCGATGTAAGACAATCGTCCTTCCGGTCCGGGCGGCCATTCCGTTGATCCCTTCTCCCATTCGGAAGGTCGCCTTCTCGGAACCGGCCGGCATGTTCACAGCAGCCTGAACGATGAGGCGGCTCTGGGCCGGATCCCACAGGGCGATTTCGCCCGAATCGAATCCCAAAAACGCAATCCCCTGCCGGACGATCTTTGTAAAAAGGGACGTCGGCTGCCGCTCCGCAGAAATTTCCGCAACGATCCGTCGAAAACGATCCCATCGGAGGAGGGCCCGTTCTTTCTCTCTTAATTGGCGTAGGGTCTGAATCGCCGTCCCGGCCTGCCAGGCGATTTCCGACGCGGCCGCAAAATCGGCGCGATTCCAGACAGCCCGCTCGAGAATGAGGCAGAAAATGCCGAAAGGAACGATTTTTCGGGAAAGTGGAATTAAAACGGAGGGGGCCTTCGGGTCGGCCCGGAAGATCGGCTTTCTTTTCTTTTGGAGTTGATCGATGAGCGACGCGTCGGCCAAGATGCGCTTCGCCGCCCGCCTCGCGTCGAGAGGAGAACCCGACGCAATCCAGAGGGGAGCAGACGATTCGGAATCAAACGTCATAAAAAGCCCGAACGCAACCCCCCATCGTCCATCGGCGACTCTCACCGCTTTCTCCAGGATCTCCTCTTCTGAATACCCTCTTTGAGGAGAGGCTCCCGGGACCAGACTAAAAGCGGAGGTCGATCTGCTCGGATGGGATTTCTTCATCTTTATCAATCACGCCAACCGTTTAAAACGGGCTGACTTTAGCATATCTTCCTCGGAATAACAAGGGAGGAAGCCGATGATAAATTGCGGCCCTTCCTCTTGTCGATCCGCTTTGAAAAGGAGTATATTGAGTTTGACCATGAAAGAATAACGCGAGAGGGCGATGGCTCATTTTCAGCAATTATCTTTCTTCAAGCGTTTTCAAAAATCAAACCGAAGGGCCCTCTTCTTCTTTTTGATCCTCTTCCAAACCGCTTTCCCGGTCTGGGCGGCTCCCCCTTCGGAACCGGAGCCCCCTCCCTCCGAAGCGGAGCGGATCGAGCGGGCGCTGGACGAGGCGTTGAACACCCTTGCCGACGGCATGCAGGCCCTGGTCGGCCTGGCCGAAAAGAGCAAGGAAAAATGGGAGCAGTGCCAATCGGGCGAATCGAAAGAGGAGTGGTGCGTGAAGATGAAAGACGCGCTGGCCCGGCTGGAACGTTTGGATGAAAAAGGATCTCCCGCGCCGCCGGAATCCGAATCGTCCCCCCCTCCCGACCCTGAACCGACGTCGGAAGAAGAGACCCCCTGAACCCTCGCCGATCCGCCCCCCCTTTATCTTTCCTCCCGTCGACCGCGATTTGTTCGTTCGCGGAGAAATAAAAAAAGGGCATCTTATTTCGTTGACAAACGGTCCGATTTTGAGGTAGCTTCACGCCGACATACCTTAAGTATTTCGTAGGTATTTCCCGATCCCCTCAACAGGACCACAGGACCAGATGATGGACCAAGAAACCCCCTGGACGACCTGTCTTCTCACCCGAATGCTCATCCTTCATCTGGAGCGGATCGGGAAAGGGGACGACATCGACTACCACGAGATTTTATCGGGGGAGAACCGCCTCAATCCGATTGTCGACCCAAAGGCGTTTCTGTCTGACCACAACAACTGGGTTCCGCATCACATCCTCAAGAATTTAATTTTCGCCGCCGAAAACGCCGGCGGGACCAAAGAGATCACCTACCTGGCGGCCAAAGAGTATTTCCAATCGGGCTACGGCCCCTCCGTCCTGGAGATTATTGCGAAGCTTCAGAATCAGATGGAGCAGGCGCTCTACTGCTCCAATCTTTGGGCCACCGGCTTCGCCAACTACTTCAAGCTGCAGTGTCTTCCCCCTTCCGAAACCCAGCGCCCCGAGGCGATCTTGCTCTCCCAATTCGGACCGAACGTCGAGCCGATTCTCGGCAACTTCGGGTTTATCCGCGGGAACTATGAGGGGCTCACGAAGCTCTTTCCGGTCGTCGAGGAGGCCCGCTGCACCGAGGAGGTTTCTCAACTCAAGCTCCAGAACCTTGTCCGGGAATTCGGAGGATACCAGATTCAAAAAAGAGACGGCCGGCTCGCCGTCATCGAAAACGTCTCAAAAAGGGAGGTGATCATCGCCAGGCCGGTCTCCCTTCGGACGGAGATTTTCTCAACGCCTCCCGATCACCCCGCGATGATGGAAGGGCTGATTCTCCAGCCCCACGAGGGAGAACTCAAGATCCTCGCCCCTGAAGTGGAGGAGGATCCGGAACGGTATCAAAAGGAAAACAGCGCATATGAAATCGTCAAGGGGGGAACCCTTCAGTCCGGTCCGCTGACCGTCACCCTGGAACGGGGGCAATTCTTCAACGCCCCTTACTCCCGCTACCGCTTCACCTGGAAGTCGAAACCCTCCCGGAGAGAGTCGCCGGAAATCGTCCAGGCGCGACTGGAAATGATTCCGCCTCTGTTCAATCACGTCCGGGAATTACGGGAGACCCATCGGCAGCTCCTCCGCTACACGATGGAGAACAAAGCGCTGGCCCAGGCGAACGAGGAGCTGAAGGGGGCGATCCAAAGAGAATCGGACTTTCACGGCATTATCGGGAAAAGCCCCAAGATGCAGATCCTCTACGAGCAGATCGAGCGGATCGCTCCCGTCGACTCGACCATCCTCATCGTCGGGGAAACCGGGACCGGCAAAGAGCTCTTCGCCAAGGCGATCCATCAATGCAGCCTGCGGCGGGATCAAAAGTTCTACGCCATCAACTGCGCCGCCCTCTCCGAGACCCTTCTGGAGGCCGAACTCTTCGGCTACGAAAAGGGGGCCTTCACCGGCGCCCTCGCTCAGAAGAAGGGGATCTTCGAAACGGCGAGCGGCGGCACCCTCTTTTTAGATGAGATCGGAGAGGTCTCCCCGACGATGCAGGCCAAACTTCTCCGGGTATTGGAGGAGCGGGAGGTGCAACGGGTCGGCGGACGGGAAGCGATTCCGATCGACGTGCGCGTCGTCTCCGCAACCAATCGGGATTTAAAAAAAGAGATCGCATCCGGCAAGTTCCGGAGCGATCTCTTCTATCGCCTCCATGTCATCTCCCTCACGCTTCCACCCCTCTCGGAACGCTTCGACGATCTTCCCCTGCTGGTCGACCACTTCCTCGCTTTCTTCAGCATGAAATGCAAAAAAGAAAAGCCGGCGATCACCCGGGAGGCGATTACCCTCCTGGCCGAATATAGCTGGCCGGGAAACATCCGCGAGTTAAAGAACGTCATCGAGCGGGCGGTCGTCCTGGATCGAGACCGGATCATCACCCCCGACGACATTATTCTGCCGGAGGAGGAATCGACCGCCAAGGTTCTGGTCGGCGGAGAACCGCAGGCCTTTCATGAAGCGCTGGAGCAATACAAACGGTCGGTCATTCAAGACGCCCTTCACAAAACCGGCGGCAATCAGACCAAAGCCGCCGAGATATTGGGACTTCAACGCACCTATCTCGCCCGGCTCATCCGGACCTTGAATTTACGGACCGGGCGCGACATCCGTTAGCCCCATTTAGCAAATCCCAAGGAGACCTTCGGCAGATGAAAGAGGGCCTTCCTTCTTAGGCTCGTGATCGTAATGAGGATGAACATCTTCAGATACACTGTATCTTCCGTGCCAAGTGGAAACCGACGCGCGACCGCTTTCCCTGATCCTCTTCCTCTCCCCTCTCTTCTTTTTTCCGGAATCCATAATTTTTCTTCCAGGAACCAGAAAGTCCAAGCGGGGATGGACGCCATCGATGGAGCCGCAAAATCGAGACGACCCGTTTTTCGCCTCCCTTTCACAAAAAAGCATCTTCAAAGAAATTGGCACACCCCTTGCTATACCCCCTGTCCGTGAACGCAAAAAAGAAAGTGAATGAGGAATCGGCGGATGGGCCGCCGGCGCTCTTCACAAAATCAACATCCACAGGGGGGATACAAAAATGAAGAAGTCAACATTAGTGGCAACCGCGATGGGACTGGCTTTGGTTTTCGGAACCGCGATGGAGAGCAAGGCGATCTGCCTCATCGGATGCGATGACAGCACCACCGTGAATCAGACCGCCAAAGGGGCCGGCCGCGACATTCGCGAAGCAAGCGACAACGTCAACGGCGACCAGGCCAAGGGAATCGGCAACCAGGTGATCAAGGACATCAAAGACAGCGCCGTCGTCACCGGCAACACCACGGTCCAGAGCAACTCGGTCGGCAGCGTCTTCTTCAACAAGGGCGACATCACCCAATCGAACTCCGCCAACATCACCGGCAAAACCGAAATCAACAACAGTGATCTGAGCACGGACAACTTCAACAGCAACAACAAATAGTCCGGCGCGGGACCCGGGCGCGGCGCCCGGGTCTCTCCGATCAAGCGGGAACGACAACCTAAAACAACGACTTCTAAAATAAAAGGGGGAAATGAAAATGAAGACATTCGTAGCGACAGTGATGGGATTGGCCCTGGTTTTCGGGACGGCGATGGAAAGCAAAGCGATCTGCCTCTTCGGCTGCGATGACAGCAAAGAGGTCAATCAAACCGTCAAGGCGGCCGGTAACGACATTCGCGAAGCAAGCGACAACGTCGGAGGCGATCAGGCCAAGGGAGTCGGCAACCAGGTGATCAAGGACATCAAAGACAGCGCCGTCGTCACCGGCAACAAGACTTTCCAGAGGAACTCCGTCGGGAGCGTGGTCGGAAACAGCGGCGATATCGCGCAATCGAACTCGGCGAACATCACCGGCAAGACCGAGATCAACGGCAGCGATCTGAGCACCGTCAACCGCAACAGCAACAACAAGTAGGAACCGGGAGGGGCGTGGGATCATCCTCACGCCCCTCCGGACGCGGGAGGGGAATCTCATGGAAACGAAAAAAATCGTCGCCTCGCTCGGATTCGCGCTGATCGCCCTGCTGCTCGGGGGGAAGATCGGACCGACGCACGGCGCCCCTCCCATCCAGAGCGAGGAGAGGGATCGGGAAGAGGCAAAAAAAGAAGCGGAAGAGAAACAACCGAAAACCCCCGAACAGGAACAAAAAGAAAAGGAAGAAGAAGAGTTGAAGGCAACCATCCGCGACATCAAAAGGCGCCAGCAGCGGGATGAGGAATCGATCCGGGTGCGGGCGAACATCTTCCCGTCGCTTCCGCCCGAGGCGGAGTGCACGGCGGCCGACCGGGCCCGAAGCCGGCTGGAAAAGGTCACCGACGACGGCGGCCTGATCATCGCGGGGGATATCTTGATCGATTCGAGCAACGAAGCGAATGTGGAAAACAACGAGGGGAGCATCAACAGTCAGGTCAATGTCAACATCATCAACGAATCGAATAGACGATGTTAGGCGCTAAGGCGTTTCCAAAGGGAGAGATCATTATGAAGACCCGATACCATTTTAAATCCTTCGTCATCGCCCTCCTCTGCTCTCTCAGCCTGGGGCTTCCGCCGGCCTGGGCCGAGCCGATCGCCGCGGGTCCCGCGGGGAAGGTCCGCGTGGCGGTCGCCCGGTTCGGCGCCACCGACCGGTTCGCTCAGGTCTACGGGGGCTGGGACATCGGCGGAGGGCTGGCCGCCCAGGTCGTCACGGAATTGATCAACACCGGAAAAGTGGTCGTCGTCGAGCGGGCGATCCTCTCCCAGATCATGCGTGAGCAGGAGCTCTCCGCCTCCAAATTGGTGACGAAGGAGACGGCGGCTCAGGTGGGGCAGCTGTTGGGGGTCGATTATCTGATTGTCGGCGAGGTGACCGAGTTCGAGCAGAAAGCGGTCGGGGCCGGCGGACGGGCCGGCTTTTTCACCTGGCTCTTCCCGAAAGCGTCGGCCGAGTTCACCGCCGCACACGTGGCGATCGATCTTCGGATCATCGACACTTCCACCGGGGAGATCCTTCATTCCTACCGCTCGGAAGGGCGGGCCTGGGAGAAAGCGATCGCCGTCGATCTGAATTTTCCCACCCTCACTTTCGGCGGAGACGCCTTTCACAAAACGCCCCTCGGCAAAGCAACCCGGCAGACGATTCAGGATTCCCTCGGCTTTATCATCGGGGCGGTCCAGGAACGGCTCCGGACCCATTCGACCGGATTGGGGAAGGTGATTCACCTGGAAGAGAATTTGGTCTACATCAACGCCGGCGCCAATGCGCAGGTCCACGTGGGCGATCGGCTCTCGCTCTTCTCGGTCAAGAAGGTCCTGACCGATCCGGAGACCAATCAGGTCGTCGGGGTCATCGAGAACCCGATCGGAGAGCTGGCCGTGGTCTTCGTCTCGGAAAAATTCTCGAAGGCGCGCGTCCTGGGAAACACCCTCCCGCACAAGGGGGACATCGTCCGCTTCTCCGATAAGAGCCCCCGTCCGGGGATGAACGGCGAAGGCCCGAGCCCCTACGGCGACGTGAAGGGACTCGCCGTCGCGAAATCGGGTTACCCGATCTTGGATTAGAGAGGTGAATTGATGGAACAACTCTTTAGAAGCATTCTTCTTTTTTTGGCGGCCGGAATTCTCTTTACCGGATGCAGCCGGCAGCTTCGGCCCGACGCGGTCGGACCGACCCACCTCGAAGAGGGATTGATCGCCTACGACCAAAATCGGCTGGACGATGCCCTCCAATCGCTCGACGCCGCCCTCAAGCTCGATCCGCAGAACACCGAGGCGCTTTTCCGGCGGGGGGTCATTCTCCAGAAACAAAACAAGGTTGAAGAGGCGGTCGCCTCCTACCGGGAGGTGGTCCGGATCGATCCGAACCATTTCAAGGCCCATCACAACTTAGCGAACATCTACTCTTATGAGAAGGCCAACAACGTTCAGGCGATCTTTCATTACCGCCGCTTCCTCAGCCTCGCCCCGACCCATCCCCTCGCCCCCCGGGCGCAGATGCGGCTCGCCGAACTGACCGACGTCCCGGGGGACAAGCTGGCCCGGGGAAAAGGAATTGCGGAAGAGGAAGGGGACGGCGACATTCACCTTACCGGAGAACTGGCCGGGCCGCCCCTCCCCGTCCCGATGCCTCCCGCGCCGGTCGCTCCGGCCCTGGCTCTTCCGCCGGGGGGGATCGCTCGGACGGCCCCCCCGGAACCGGTCCTCTCCTTTCCTCAGGTGGTCTGTGTGCAAGGCGAGACGACACAGGGGAAGATCGAAGGAAGCGGCTTTATCGTCGGAGCGGGATATATCCTGGCGAGCGGTCATCAGGCCAATCGGGCAAGCCGCCTGACGGTCCAATTCCAAAACGGCGCGAAATATCCTGCAACGGTTTTATCGGTCAGCAGCGCGCTCGACCTGGCCCTCCTTCAGATTGCGCTTCAAGAAACCGAACCGCTCTCCTTCGCTCAGTCCGACAACTCCAAAGCCGGCGCGTCGGTGATGGCGGTCGGCTGTCCCTTCGGTCTCAGCCACTCGGCCTCGCAAGGGATCATCAGCGCGCCGGAGCGGGTTCTTGGGAATCGCCCGGTCCTTCAGACCGACGTGGCGATCAACCCCGGAAACAGCGGCGGCCCGCTTCTGAATAAACAGGGAGAAGTCGTCGGCGTGGTGTTGGGAACGCTCCAGGACGCGCGGGGAATCGCTTTCGCCGTCCCCAGCCGGGAGGTGAAGCGATTCCTTGGAGAGACCTTCTTTCAGATGGGGACCCTCCTCGCCGAAGCAAAGCGGTATCCCGAGGCGTCCGATCTTCTGGCGGAAAGCATCCGGTTCTGGCCCCAATCGGCGAAGGCCCACAACAACCTCGGTGAAGTCTTTCGGAGGATGAAAGAGATGAAGAAAGCCGAGCAAGCCTACGTCAAGGCATTGGAGGTGAATCCGAAATATGCCGACGCCCACTTTAACATCGGCACTTTTTATGATAGTGTGCTGCGGAATCCTCGAAAAGCGGCGCTGCACTACAAAAGATACCTGGAATTAAAACCGGCCTCCCCGGAGGCGGTCCAGGTGGCGCAATGGCTGAAAGCCATTGAGGGGAAAAAATAACGGATCAAACAATGAAATCACTCGGACGTTACGAAATTTTAATTGAAATCGGACGGGGCGCCATGGGCATCGTCTACCTCGGCAGCGATGCCAAGATCCACCGGCAGGTCGCTCTCAAGTGCCTCCGCCCGGAGCTGTTCGAAGCATCGGAGGAGACCCGCAAGCGCTTCCAGGGGGAGATCCTCGCCTTGGGTAGGCTGGTCCATCCGAACATCGTCACCATCTTCGATACCGGAGAGGACACCGCCACCGGCACCTCCTACATTGTCATGGAATATGTCGAGGGGACTTCGCTCGGCCAGCTTCTCAAAAAAGGGACGCCGCTGACCGTCGATCAGATCGTCCGGATCGGAATCGACATCTGCCGCGCCCTCGACTTCGCCCATTCCAAAGGGGTGATCCATCGGGATATCAAACCGGGAAATATTCTTTTGACTTCGGAGCAGCAGACGGTTAAAGTGACAGACTTCGGGATCGCGCGACTGGACGGAGGGGGCCACACGCAGACCGACCACCTCCTCGGCACGCCGCAGTACATGTCCCCGGAGCAATGCAAGGGAGAGCGGGTCGATGGACGCTCCGATCTTTTCTCCGTCGGCGCCCTCCTTTACGAGCTTCTGACCCGTCAAAAGCCCTTTCCGGGGGACAACGTCGCCGCCATCATGCACCAGGTGTTGACCAAAAACCCCGCTCCGCCGGCGAGCCTCTCCCCCGACATCCCAAAACCGCTCAGCGACATCGTGATGAAAGCGATGGAGAAGGAACCGGGTCAACGCTTCTCCACCGGGGCGGAGATGGCCGATGCGCTTGCCGGGCTGTCGACGCATCGGGAGCAGGCCGCGGAGGAGCGTCCGACCATGGCCCTCTCCGGGAGCCAAGAGGCGCCCCTTCCAACTCCTGCGGGCCGGGGCCGGTATTGGGTTTGGGCGCCCATCGCCGTCATCGGGCTTCTGGCTCTGATCGGTTGGTGGCGTTTGGCTCCCAATCAAGCGCCGGCCGATCCGACGGGCGCCGGCGCCAATAGCCTAGGAAATGGAGCGGCCACCAGGGCGGTCGCCGCCCCTCAGATCGGCCAGGTCGATCTGACGACGACGCCGATCGGCGCGGAGGTGCTCATCGACGGCGAACCGAAGGGGCTCACCCCGCTGATGCTCGATCTCCCCGCCGGCTCGCATGAATTGGTCTTGAGGAAAGAAGGGTACCACCCGCTGGAAGCGACGATCACCGTCGTCTCCGGAGAGAAGGTCCCGGTCGATTTAAAACTCGCAGAAGAGGAGAAGACGCCATGAAGACAATGAGCCGGCCTGGAAAAAAGAGCGGCCACCGGAAGCGCGTCGTATGGGGGATGGTAGCCGCGCTCTTCCTCTTTCTGATCGGGACGGTCGGAACCGCCGAAGCCGCCCTCAAGAAGGGGGAGACCGCCCCGGGCTTCGCCGCGTTGGAATCGGTGAAGAAAAAACCGATGGTCCTGGTTTATTTCTTCAAGCTCGGCTCCAAGCCGGCGCGGGAGGGGCTCGATCACCTCAAGGGGCTCTACGCGCAATACGAGAAGGCGGGGATCGCCATCCTCGCCGTAACGCAAGACAATGCCAAGACGCTCGATCCTTATCTGAAACAACATCCTCTCCCCTTCCCGGTGGTGCGGGATGACGGAAAAGTCTTCGGGGCGTATGAAGTGAAAGTGATCCTCCCGACGACCTATATCCTCGGCCCCGGCGGCCGGATCACCGACGTGTTGGAGGGAGGAGGCCCCTCTTCCGCCCGTTTCATCACCACCGTGGCGCAGCGGGGACTTCAGGCGAAGAAGACCACCCTGGCGAAGGCGCTCTTTGAAAGCGCGCTGAAGTCGAACCCGAAGGATGCGCAGGCGGCAGCCGGCCTCGGACATGTCTTTTTGAAAGAAGGGAAGCTCGACCGCGCCGAATCGGAGTTCTCCAAGATTGCCCAGCTGAAATCGCCCGAGGCGATCCTGGGGAAAGAGGGGCTCGCCGAAGTCCATCTTCAGAAGGGAGAGACCGACAAGGCGCTCTCGATCGCCGAAGCAGTCGAAAAGGAAGATCCGAACAACGGCCTGGTCCATCTGGTAAAGGGGAATGTGCTCGCCATGCAGGGGAATCAGCAGGAGGCGCTGACCGAGTTCACCCGCGCCGCCGAGGGGAAGCTCTCCAGCGACTGGCAACGGGCGACCGCTTTCAACAACGCGGGGCGGATTCACTCCGAACAGGGACAATATGCGATGGCCGAGAAGATGTACCAGGAGGCGGTCGTCCACAACCCCTACTCTCCCGAGATCCTCGCGAACCGCGGCGTTCTTTACGAGAAGCAGGGGCAGCCTCAGAAGGCGCTCGCCCTCTATCAGGAGGCGTTGAGCGTCGATCCGGAAGACGAGATCGCAAAACACCTGATGAAGCGGATGGAGCAACACCTCGCCTTCAAGGAGGATATGGAACGGCAGAAGCGGGTCGACGGTCTGGTCGCCGATCTGGCCGAGCGGTTTAAGAAAGGGAAGGTCTCGGAGGTTCCGCCGACCGATCCCTGGTCGTCCAAGCCGATGACGGTCGCTTTCCTCGGGATGAAGCGGGTGGGAGGGGGGCTCCTCCGCGAGGGGATGACGGAGCTCCTACAAGCCGAGATGACGCAGCGGCTCTCCGCCGGCGGCCGGGTTGCGGTGGTGGAGCGGGAGATGCTCGACAAGCTGCTGACCGAGTTGAATCTCGGCTCCTCCGAACTGGCCGATCCCGAAACGGCCCTCAAGCTCGGGAAGCTCCTTTCGGCCCGTCTGATCGTCACCGGCAGCCTGGTGCAGATTCCGGAGGGGGTCCGGCTGAGCCTTCGGCTGGTCGATCCGGAGACCTCGGCGATCAAGATCACCCATGCCGACGAGATGGGTCCGCAGAAGAATCTGTTGGCCCTCGCCGATCAGACGGCGCAGGCGCTCGGCAAAAAGATCAAGGAGCAATATCCGCTGAAAGGGAAGATCGCCTCCGTCGAGGAGGGGAACCAGGTCATCATCAACCTCGGAGCCCGCCATGGGATCCAACCGGGAACCAGATTGAAGATCATCGATGAAGGGGAAGCGATCGTGGTCGATGGGAAGACGATTGGCCACAAGAAAAAGCGGGTCGGCCTTCTCGAAATCGTGGAGGTGGAGGAAGGACTCTCTTACGGAAAGCTGACGGAGCGCACGTCCGCCGTCCAGAAGGATCAAAAAGTGTTAGAGGAAGTAGGGGGAAATGAAACGGCGTTTTGATTTTCTGATTCCACTCTTGTTTGCGTTCACCGCCTGCGCTTCTCCCTCGGCGCCTCCGGTCCGTCCGGAGGCGCCTCTCCTTCCGGAACGAAACCTGCTGACCGTGGCCGTCCTGGAATTCGAAGACCATGGGATCGGCCAAACCGCCGCGACACAGGGGCTCGGCCGCACCCTGGCCGATCGGATCTCGGAGCAGCTCTCGGGGCGCCCCGACCTTCGCCTGATCGACCGGGAGTCGCTCCAAAAAATCTTGGAAGAGCTCTCCCTCGCCAGCCTCGACATCGCCGACCGGGAAAGCCAGCTTCGCCTCGGGAAATTGCTCGGGGCCCAATACCTGATCATGGGGGGGTATACCTCTTTGGCGGGGGGGCTCCGGATCGACGGCCGGATCGTGGAGGTCGAGCGAGGGATCGCCGAGGGAAGCGCTCTCGAAGGGCGCGCCGCCGAGCGGGCGATTCTTGAGAAAAATTTCTCGAAACAGATGGCCGATTTATTGATTGCCAAAGTCGGCCTCCCCCAGGGGATGCCGAAATCAAGCCACGATTTTTTTCTGCAAGGGTTGGCCCTTGAACAATCCAACAACAACCGGAAGGCCTTGGAGATGTATCAAAAGGCCCTCGCCATCGACGCCCGGCATCAGGAAGCGCGGGAGCGGATGGAGAACCTCCTACTAAAGGAACTGCAATGAGACGACAACTAATCTTGTTCGTGTTTTTCATATGGGTGACGCCGATGCTGGGATGGGCTCAGGAGATCGGCCGGCCGGAGTCGGCGGTGAAGGCCCTCTACCAAGAGGGGCGCTATGCCGAGATCATCCAGGCCTACGAGGGGAAAGAAGCCGGCGCGCAAGAGGCGCTTTATCTCGGTCTCAGCCATCTGCGGGCCGGGGACCCGTCCAAAGCGATCGCCGCCTGGAAACAATATGTCCGGCTCGATCCGGGAAGCGAGGGAAATCGCGAGGTCTCGAAATATCTGACGCTGCTCCTGCAAGAAGAGGCCAAACGGACCGCAAGGGAGATCCTCCAGCAGGAAAAGGAGCTTACCGGAAAGATCGACGCCAGGGCGATTGCGGTCTCCCCCTTTCAGAATTTGGGGCAGCAGACCTACGCCCCTCTTTCGAAGGGACTGGCGGCGATGATCATTACCGATCTCTCGAAGGTCAAGACGCTGAAAGTGGTGGAGCGGGTCCAGCTCAAGGCCCTTCTCGATGAATTGAAGCTCTCGCAATCTGGATTGGTCGATGCCAAGAGCGCCCCCCGCGTCGGGAAACTCCTCGGCGCCGGGAAGATCACCACCGGCAGCTTCCTCGATCTCGATCAGGAGAAGATCCGCCTCGACGCCGCCGTCACGCAGACGGAGAGCGGGAAATCGCTCACCAACTCGGAGGTTCAGGGAGACCTGCCGACCTTCTACCAGCTGGAAAAAGAATTGGTCTTCAAAATCCTCTGCGGGATCGGCCACTGCCCGGAGAGCCTCGACAGCCAGACCCGGGCGGCGGTCGGGACGATCCATACGAAGAACTTCAAAGCGTTTCGTCTCTACTCCCAGGGGCTTGAGTATCTCGACCAGGGCAAGTATCGGGAAGCCTCCCGATCCTTCTTCCTGGCGGTGGAAGAAGATCCCGAATTCGAGCTGGCCCGCAAAGCGCTTCTCGATACTCCCCTCTTTCCGCTCGATCTGACGGCGATGATCTCGGGGGCCGAGGCGATCGGCGACGGCGGCGCGGCGATTCTTTCGACCGGGACGATTTTTGCCGCCCCGCAGATCCCGCAGGGCTCCGCCGGACATCAGGTGATGGCCCCGTCGATGGGAATGTTGGTCCCTCCGACCCCTTCCGGATCTGCGGGCGCGCCGCCCACGGTCCCGGTTCGGATTGATGTGCAGTTTTAGGTAGGGGCGGACCTGCGTGTCCGCCCTGGCCGTCCACAAAATAACAAGGGCGCACACATCGGTGCGCCCCTACAAAACAGGATTATAAAAAATGCGATCAGGAATATCGATTCGGAATCAGATCAGCCTCTTTTCGGTGGCGGCTCTCGTTTTATTCCTCGCCGGCTGTCAGGGCTCGGACACCGCCGGCACCGCGTCGGTTCGGATTACTCTCAACACGAATACCGCGGAAAAAGCGGCGGCGCGACGCGCGGCCCCCGCCCCTTCCGGGATCGTCTCGGTGACCGTGGATGTGTCCGGGCCGGGGATGGAGCCCCTTTCCACCGCGTCCGACGCCAATCACGATGGAGTGACGACCCTCGCGCTGGAGGTTCCCGCGGGGCCCGCGCGGCGCTTCGACGTCACCGCCTTCGACAACACCGGCGCCGCCCGCTATCAAGGAAGCGACACGGTCGATCTCGTCTCCGGCGCCTCGGTGACCCTCACGATTGAGATGGTGGTGATTCAGATCAATCCCTTGCAGATCGACCCGCCCGCAGCGATCCTTACCCGCGGCGCCACTCAAACGTTCACCTTGGGGGAAGATGCCCCTTCTCAGGTTGACTTTTTCGTCAATGGAACTGCGGGGGGGGACGACACCGCCGGCCGGATCGCCCCCGACGGCACCTACACCGCTCCGGCCGTCATTCCGATCGATCGGACCAACCCCAACGACATCGGCGTGCCGACCGCCATCACCGTCGACGCGGTCGATAAAGCCGACCCCGACCGCCGCGACGCGGCGCAGGTGAAGGTGGTGACGGGATTGCAGTTGGAATTTGGACAGAACGTCCCGGTATCCATTCCTGACTCCGTTTCGACTCATTCTTCCGGTCAGCGGAGCGTTGCATATCACAACGGAAAGGTATACGCCGCGTGGGCCGCCGGCTGCTCAGAAGGCTGTTCTCAGATTCTTTTCTCGGAGACTTCGGAGAAAGATCGATGGCCGGAGGAGCCGGTCATCGTCGGCACAAGCGATGGCGGGGTTGCCGATCCGTCGCTGGCGGTCGGGCCGGACGGGAGTGTTTATATCGCCTACGTCGCCTGTTTATTCTGCGACAGCGCGACGATCTGGCTGTATGTTCGGCCTTCCGGAGAAACTGACTTTCAATTCCTTCCCCTCACTATGGTCGGCTCGTTTCCACAAGACCCGACGGTGGCGGTTTCCCCGACCGGTGTCGCATTCGTCGCCTGGTCCGATGTATCATCCATCTCTCCCAATACGGGGACCGATATTTTTCTCCAAAGAGTGCAGGTGGACGAAGAGCCAAAAAGGGTCAATACCGATGACAGCCCTTTCGACCAGACCCGGCCGGCCATCTCGATTGCTGGTTCCGGTGAGGTTTTCGTGGCATGGGAGGTTTCCGGATTTATCAACGACAACTTCTTTCTGAACATCGCCGCCACCGCTTCCACCGATGGGGGGGCGACCTTTCTCCCCGCCGCCCGGGTAGATGATCCGACAGAAGACCCCTTTGACTTCACCTCTTCACCCACGGTCGCTGCGGGTCCTCAAGGAAATGTATATATCGCCTGGGAGCTTGATTGGTGTGGCGACGGCTGCACCCTTGTCTACTTCGCGAAGGGAACCCTGGACGCCGAAGAACTTGTCTTTGGTCAGAACCATTCTTTCGGAGAAATTCGAACGAGTCCCGATCAGGAGAGTCCGAGCATCGCATGGGATGGCGCCAACGGCATTTACGTCGCCTTCCGGGAACTGCCCCGGGGTGAAAATCTGATCAGGCTCGCCAAGAGCATCGATAATGGAAGCCCTTTTACATTTACATTCTCGCAGATTAATTCACTCGCAGGTACATTCGTGAGTCGACTTTCTCCTTCCCTCGCGGTGGACGGCGCGGGCCGTGCTTTCGCGATTTGGACAGACGAAAGAAATCAAGGCCTTCGCACTGTTTTCTTTGCAATGGGAGACGACTTCACAAACGATGACGAGTAGGGGCGGACCTACGTGTCCGCCCCTCTCTGGGCACCTGGATTGCGACAGATACGAATGCGAAAACGGGGCGCACCCGTGGGTGCGCCCCGACATCAACAAAGGCAAACAATGTTCTCTCAAGGCCGCTCATTTTTCTATTTCACGATGCTCTTTCTCCTCGCCGCTTGCAGCGGGGGGGGAGAGACCGGATCGGACGGAACCGCCACGGTCGGGATCACGATGAAGGTCCCCGCGGCTTCCGCCCGCGCGAAAGCCTTCGCGCCGGCCCCCGGCGCGGTCTCCAAAATCGCGATTCGCGTGACCGACGACGCGGGGGCCCCCCTCGCCGAGCAGACGTTGGATGTAACCCCCGGCGAGACCGTCACGATCACCCTCCAACTCCCTGCCGGACGCGCCCGTTATTTTCTCATCGAGGCTTCCGATTCGGAAGGAAATCTTCTTTTCCTCGGCGATGCGCGGGCCGATCTGGAGCCGGGAGGGTTCGCGTCGGTCGTCATCAAGATGGTGCCGGTCGACACCCCCGCCCCGCCGAAGATCACCCTTTCGCCGCCGGCCGCCTCCGTCGCGGCCGGAACCGGGCAGACCTTCACCGCCGAGGTCACCGGCCTCGAAGACCCGACCGTCGTCTGGACCGTCAATGAGGCAGAGGGGGGGAACCCGACCGTCGGAACGATCACCCAAACCAACCCGGCCGTCTACACCGCCCCTCAGAATCTTCCGGCCACGAACCCGGTCACGATTAAAGCGACCAGCGCTTCCAACCCGGCGATCTTTGCCACCGCATCCGTGACCCTTCTTCCACCGCCGACCCTCCGGATCGATCCGGACAACATCCGTGTCCTCACCGGTCGGACACAAATATTTACGGCGACAATCACCGGACTCGACGATCCGTCCGTCACCTGGTCCCTCCTGGGAGACGGCCCTTTCGGAACGATTGAACAGATCGACGCCACCCATGCGGAATATACCGCGCCTGAGGGCGTTCCTTTCCCCAATCAGGTCCGGGTCCAGGCGACCAGCGTTTCCGATCCCGCCCTCTCCGGAACGGCCGCCATCACGATCATTACGCCGCAGACGACCATTTTCGTCGACGCCGCCGGCCGGGACAGCGCCGGCTGCGGAAGCGACACCGACCCCTGCAAAACCGTCACGCAGGGGGTGAATCGTGCAAAGCAGCTCGAAACCGTGACAACCGTTCTGGTCGCTGCCGGAACCTATTCCTTCGGGGGACAAACAGGAGAGCCCGCTCCCCTCGCGATGCCTCAGGGGATCGCCCTTCAGGGGGCGGAGCGAGAATCGATCCTCGATTTCACCAACGCGACCGGCACCGGGATCGTCGGCGCCGACAACGCCTCCTTATCGGGATTCACCGTTCGCGCTCTCGATAGTCTGACAAACCATATCGAGATTACGAATGCGTCGCCGACCATTCAGAACAACCTGTTCGTCGACTGCGGATGCAATACGGGAACCGGGATCTTGATTCGCGGCGCGTCAAAGCCGCTGATCACGAAAAACAGCTTCGGCGCGGCGAAGCAAGGGCTGCTCACCGCAATCCGCATCGAGAACGGCGCCGCGCCGCGGGTGGTCGACAACAGCATCACCGACAACAAAACAGGGCTCGAAATTCTCTCCGGAGCCTCCCCCATCGTCCAGGGGAACATGATTTCTCGAAACAAGACCGGCATTTCGGTGGACGGCCTCTCCAAGCCCGATCTCGGCAGCAGCCAAGGGAGCGCGGGCGGCAACACGATCAGCTGCAACGCAGATGTTGACCTGGTCACCGCCAGCGCTATCAGCGCCCGCGGGAATGCCTGGGATCATGTTCCACCCAAGGAAGGAGCCCTCGTCGGAAGAGGAATCGATCTGGTTCGAGGCCGATCGACCGTCGATACCGTCAACGCCTCGCTCGCCCCCAAGGCGTGCCGGATCACCCTCACCGCCCCCTCGGACGGCGCTCTCGTGAGGGGAAGGGTCACCGTCACATCGGCCGTGGCCGATCTGCCGGCCGCCCTCGGCGTGACCTATTCGGTGGACGACGCCGCGATCGGAAACAGCGATCTTCCCCCCTCCTTCCCGTTCACCTGGGACACGATCGCGCTTCAAGTGGAAGGCCCCCATACCCTGCGGGCCGACCTGATCGATTCTTTGGGCGTCACCGACTCGGATTCGGTCTCCGTCACGGTCGACAACACCCCGCCCGTCGTCGGGATCACCTCTCCGAAGCAGGGCGACCTGCTCGGATGCGGCGGCGTCAGCGTCATCGCTTCGGCCACCGATGCGAACGGGATCAGCCGCGTCGGTTTCTTTGCCTCCGGCGCGCCGATTGGAGAAGATACGATCCCAAGCGGCAATCTCTTCAGCATTTCCTGGTCGCCGCCCGCCAACGGGCCTTATACCCTGACGGCGCAGGCATTCGATCGGGCCGGAAACACCGCACTCTCGGCGGGGATATCTGTTCGGGTTTCCTGCATCACATCGATCCAGGTGAATCCTCCGTCCGTGATTGTTCCGAAGGATCAAAAAACACAACCGTTCACACTCGAGGGCGCCACCAATGCGGATGTCGTTTGGCGGGTGAACGGAGCGCCGGGCGGAGACGATCGGTTCGGGAAAATTTCCCCCGATGGGATCTATGTTCCGCCCAAGACAATCCCCACCGATGACCGCGGCGTCGCGGTCGGAGCAACGGTGGAAGCGGTCGGCCTAACCGACCCCGCAATCTTCGACAGCTCCGACGTGACCTTGGTCACCGGAAAGTCGTTGATCTTCGATCCGAACATACGGGTCACGACCAAGAGCGACTCAATCTCGACCGTGTCGTCCGGTCAGCGGAATGTCGCCTTCTTCAAAGGGAATATTTATGCGGTCTGGTCGACCGGCTCCTTAGTCCTTTTTGCTGAAAGCAAAGATGGCGTAACATGGGCCGAAACGCCCCTTGCCTCAGGGACGGCGGGAACCCTTTCGCAGTCCACTTTGGCGGTCGCCCCCGATGGGACTATCTACGTCGCTTACCGTCAGAGGATACTGCTCGGCCAAGGAGCCGTCCAGACCATCCACCTCACAGTGCGCAGAAAAGAAGGAGAACCGTTCCAGATGATCGACGCGCTAAAGACCGGCACCACCGCTCAGGACCCGACGGTTGCCGTCTCATCCAAAACGGGAAACGTTGTCGTGGCCTGGTCGGAAACGCCCGGAACCGCCGGCAGCGACATATTTCTCCAAAGAATCGATCCAGCCGGAAACCCGATCGATGGCGCACCCCGAAATCTCACTGAAAAAATTGGCGCCTTCAACGACACCCGGCCGACCCTTTCGATCGGCGCTGGAGATGAAATTCTCCTGGTTTGGGAACAGACGGGAAACAGCCTAAATCTCTTGGCAACCGCTTCCCGAGACGGAGGCCAATCGTTCTTCCCTCCGGTTCAGGTAAATGAACCCGATCCTGATCTTCCCCGTGCGGCGGCGAGACGCCCCAGCGCAATCGTCGGTCCGGAGGGATCGGTATATGTCGCCTGGGAACAGGATCAATGCGGAGATGGTTGTACTTTTATCTTCTTTAACGCGGGAGAAATCGGATTGACCGATCTCAAATTTATAGGGGCCAAAGCCCTGAGGGGCGGCGATAAAACGGTCCAGACGCTCCCCAGCGTGGCGCTGGATGAAGCGAACGGTCTTTATATCGCCCTGCACGAGAGGGTCTCTTTGGCCGACCTCCAACACCACATCCTTCTCGCAAAGAGCACGGACCGCGGAAACAGCTTTGTTTTTTCACAAATCAGCAAGGAAGATCCGGCGCCTGTTTCGATCAAATCGGCTCCGTCGATCGCGGTCGATACCGTCGGGAGGGCCTTCGCGATATGGACCGATCAACGCATCACCGGTTCGACCGGCACCGCCGACGTTTTCTTCTCGATGGGAGAATAAGAATGCTGAATGGCCTTCACAAATAGGATTGTTTCTATTATTGAAATCGTAGGGGGGGGTCAAAGCCCGCCCCTACAAGAGACCGCGAATCGTTCCGACCGGCCCGATGGGCGGGGGATGAAGAGAACCCCATGAACCAGTGGCCGCGGAAACATCGCCCCTGCAACCGACCACAACCATACGACCATAGGAGACCGTCTTGAAGAACACGTTCCTTCTCGGCATACTTTTTTTTGCTCTGTTCATCGGAACCGCCACGGCCCGCGCCGAGGAGCCCCAAGGCTATCACGACCTCCTCTCCGCCGGGATCGTCCGGTTGAATCAGAACGATCTCGGCGGCGCGATGAAGCGCTTCAAACAGGCGCTCGACGAGAATCCGCAGGGGGTGGAGGCTTTCTACTACATCGGCGTCACCCAAGCCCGGGCCGGCCGGCTCGACGAGGCGGAGAAAAACTTCAAAGAGGCCCTCGCGCGGGACGCCGCCTTTATCCCAGCCCATTTTGATCTGGGGGTGCTTTATTATCAGCAGGATAAGGATGACGAAGCGTTAGAAAAGTTCGATCTCGTCCAACGGGTCGACCCCAGCCGGGCGCGGGTCTACTACTATCAAGGATTAATCCTGCGGCGGATGGGAAAACCGAAAGAAGCGGCGGCGAAGATGGAAAAGGCCGCCTCGCTCGATCCGGAGATCGCGCTGGAGGCGAACTATCACGCCGGATCGGCCCACTTCGAAGCGGGGGAGATGGGACCGGCCCGGAAGTCGTTTCAAAACGTCCTGACCCTTCTCCCCGAAGGGGAAACGGCCCAATCGGCCAGCGATTATCTGGAGCGGATTGATCAGCAGGCAAGACATCAAAAACGTTGGGACCTCTCTTTCTCCGCCGGGGTTCAGTATGACGACAACGTCATCCTGGAGCCGAGCCGGACGATTCCGTCCTCTCCCCAAGCAATCACCGAAGAGAGCGACCTGCTCGCCCTTTTGTTTCTGCGCGGCCGTTATCAGTGGCTCAACACCCCCGAGTGGACCGGCCGGGCGGAGTACAGCTTTTATCAAAATCTTCATAAAGACGATCTGTTGAACGACTTTAACATCCAGAGCCATAACGTGATCGTGAACGGCGGAAGGCGGTTCGGCGCGGCGGAGATTCTCTTGCAGTATGAATTGCAATTCGCGACGCTGGGAGGAGACCGCTACCTTCTCCGGCAGAACGTCGGACCCCGTTTGATTCTTCAGGAGACCAAACGGAATGTGACCGAGTTTTTATACCAATTCGGGTCGAAAAACTTCGACGATATCGAGCCGCTCTTTCCGGACAATTCCGACCGGGACGTCCACACCCACAAAGCCGGGTTCACCCACTACTTCGTCTTCCGGCCGAAAGCGAACATTCACTTCGGCTACTACTTCGAAAGGGAAGAAGCGGGCGACCGGCCCGCCGAGGATGACTGGACCTTCGACGGCCATCGGCTCGGCGCCGGGGTGGTTCTTCCCCCCTGGAACAAAATCACCCTTGCGGCCGACACCGAGTATGTGATCCGCCGGTTCGACGAAGAGAACCAGCAGCCCCCCGGAGCGAAGCGAGAAGATGATGAATGGCTGGCGATCGTCACCCTCTCCAGGGCGATCACCCGGAATGTCGATTTTGCATTGCAGTACCTGCACCAGCAAAATGACTCGAACATCCCACTCTTCGAGTACAGGAGGAATATTTACGGCGGCATCGTCACAGTGCGCTTTTAACGAATCGTTGACACGCTTCCCCGTTGTTTGATCCTTTTCTCCCCCATGGAATCATTCCCCACGTCGGGGCGCACACGCCGGTGCGCCCCGACGAAAGGAAAGAAAAGAATTCTAATCGGCAATCTGATGGCGTTTGATTTTTTCATAGAGGGTGGAGAGGGCGATCCCGAGGACCTGGGCGGCGGCCTTCTTGTCTCCCTGGTGGGTTTTGAGCGTCCGCTGGATGACCTGCTTTTCGATCTCCTCCAGCGATCCGGTCGGCGGGGTGGTTTTTTGATCCTCCCAAGACATCGGCGGCCCCTCCCGCTCCGGCGCTTGGAGAAAGAGGAGATCCTCCGGGGACAGAAGGCTCCCCTCCATCATGACGACGGCCCGCTCGATGACATTCCTCAGTTCCCGGACGTTGCCGGGCCAAGTATGGGCAAGGAGCTTTTCCATCGCCGAGGGGGCCACCTGCACCGACCTTCCCTTCAGAAAGTGTTCGATGAGAAGCGGGATGTCGTCTTTTCTTTCCCGGAGGGGGGGGAGGAAAATCGGCAAAACATAGAGCCGGAAATAGAGATCCTGCCGGAAACGCCCCTGGAGCACCTCTTGATCGAGCCAACGGTTCGTCGCGGCGATGATCCGGAAATCGGATCGGAGGGTTTCATTGCCGCCGACCCGCTTGAAGGTCCGCTCTTCGAGCACCCGCAGCAGTTTCGGCTGCATTTCCAACGGCAGCTCCCCGATCTCGTCGAGGAAGATCGTCCCGCCGCGGGCCAGCTCGAACGCCCCCTTCCGCTGAGCGACGGCGGTCGTAAAGGCCCCCTTCTCATGTCCGAAGAGCTCCGATTCGATCAGCTCCTTCGGGATGGCGCTGCAGTCGAGGGTGATGAACGGGCCCTGGGCGCGGGGGCTCAAGCGGTGGATCTCCTGTGCGACCAGCTCCTTTCCACAGCCGGTCTCGGCCTGAACGAGGACGGCCACCTCTCCCTTTGCCCCCCGCCGGATCATTCGAAAGACATCCTGCATCTTCGGGCTCTGTCCGATGAGCCGGCCGAGGGAAGGGGGGGCGATCGGTTCGGTCGGCTCCTCCGGGTGAATCTTCAGCTTGGTCTGGCCGACCTGGATCTCGGAGCCGATCTCCGCGACGGAGCTTTGAATCCGCTGCCCGTTGATCCGTGTCCCGTTCGTGCTCCCCAAATCGCGCAGCTGAATCGCAGACGGACCCGCCTCGATCTCCAGATGCAGGCCGGAGACCGACGGATCGGAGAGAACGACATTGTTTCGGCCGCTTCGGCCGATTCGGGTCACCCCTTCCGGAAGGGGAAAGACCTTTCCCTCATCGGGGCCCGATACGATATGGATCTGGCAGCGGACGATCCCCTTCTCTTTTTGCCGCGCCGCGCCGGGAAGATTGAGGGTCGGCTCGCGCGTGATCGTTTCGGTGAACGGCTCTTCGTGCTCGTCCAGCTCATAAATGAGACGATAGGAACCGACCCGAAGGACATCCCCATGACGGAGGGGGGCTTCGGTCACCGTCTGGAAATTGAGGTCGATCCCCCGGCCGCTTTTGTCCTCCACGATGAATTTTTTTCCGTCGCGGCGGAGGAACGCATGCTGGCGCGACACCTCCGGCTGGGGAAGGACGATATGATTCTCATGGCTCCGCCCGATCCGGATCTCCTTCTCCAGGAGGGTAAAGACCCAGCGAAATTCATCTTTAAGGTAGATCCTCAAACTTGGCATCACTCAACTCCCGTGCCGATTGTAATGATAATTTCGAAAAGTTTCAACGTAGAAATGAGTAGGAGGGATCACGCGCGCCCGTTTTTGTTTTTCGTTTTGTGAAGATTGAGACATAAATGAATACATATTTTTGTTCCTCTTTTCCGGGAATCAAAACCGAATTCCGGAAATCGGAAAAACCAGAAGCGCAGATATCGAGTGCATCTTTAAAAAACCGACTTTTCTTTATTAAAAAAGGCCTATGGGCTGTATTCAGAAATATGGCATCCCCTTTGCTTTGTATGGTGGCAGGATTCACGTTGGAGCAAAGCAATCGCAAGAGGGGGGAAAGCAATGGCGCACGAAGTGAAGCATGAGATGGAATATCTGGCCGCATTCCCGTTCAGAGAAGAAACGCCGCCCCAAACCGATGCCCCCGAGATCATGTCGTTGATCAACCGGCGCTCCTCCCCCGGCGTCGTGGTGATGGGACCGAGAGGAGAAATCCTCCTGATGAACCAGCAGGCGGACGAGATTTTGAAAAAGATCCGGGGCGGACGGGGATCCTCTTCCAGAGCGGAAGAGGGAAAACTGGTCAAGCGACTTCACCAGTTCCGAGCCAAGATTCTCGATGCGCTTTCGAAGCCGAACGGTCAAAGCCAGGAAACACCGCTCTGCGAGCTGCTTCCCCTTCGGGGAACGACCTTTTCCCTCCGGGGGATCGTCCTGGAAGGGGCCGGACAGGAAGAGGCGCCGGTGATGATCCTGATTGAGCCGATACAGGAGCGAGCGGGGTCCTCTTCCTCCGCTCCGGCCGATGAAGTCAAATTGACAAAGCGCGAAGAGGAGATCTGCAATCTGATCAGCCGGGGATTGATCAACAAAGAGATCGCATCGGCGCTCGGCATCGGCGTCCATACCGTGAAGGATCACGTCAAAAACATCATGAAGAAGCTGAAGGCGAGCACACGGGCTGGCATTGTTGCAAAGATCGCGGCCGGAAACCGGACGAACGGAAAGGGTCGGGCAAGGTAAGGGCAGGCTCCTGTGTCTTCGCCGCTGCTTCGTTTTTCGCAACGGACCGAACTTCCGAACGGAAAATCGGTTTATCCTACCATAGGATCTCTCCTCCAACAATCCGATTTCGAGGGTTGTCTCGATCTGATTAGCAAAATTCTTTTATCAAACAGGGCCGGGATTGATCGTCGGGGAGAAATCGACTAAGATCTCTCCAAAGAGAGGAGGAACGATGCGTCCGGAGCAAGAAGCGTATCTCATCGGTTTTTTGCATGCCGCGCGGGTTCCCGGTCATCCGACGATCCGCCATCGGGATCGGGAGGTGATGGAAGAGACCGCCGTTCTTCTCGATTTAGCCTGCCGCTACCGAAAGATCCCACATGTCCGGCTCCATCATCCGGAACGACCCCTTCATGGAACACAAACCGAAGTGATCTTGACCCTCCCAGAAGAAATTCTCCGGGAGATCGACCCGCCCCTTCCGGCGGTTTTCGATCGGTATCGACCGGATCAACCCCACCTGGAACGGGGAATTCTGGAGGGATGCGGCACCCTCTGCTACAAAAAATCGACCCGCGGCATCGGAATCAGCTTCACCTCTTTCGATCCGGAATGGCTTTCGGCGCTGCGCGATGAAATCCGGAAGCACCATCCGTGCGGGCCGATCGCGGAAACGGCGCGTGGAAGCCGCTGGTTCAGCATTGAGGATGAAGCGACCCGATCTTACGCCGATCGGCTCTACGGCGATCCGGCCGCCCCGCACTCCAGGACCCGGCGGAGAAAACTCCGCCGGGTCCTGGGGCAGATCGGAGCATCCGCGACGTAACCCCTTCCATGTCATACGGAACCCCGGAAGATCCCGGTTATCCGGATCCGGCCGATGAATAATCCATCGACCAGAGGACCCATCCGAAGTAGGTCAGCGATCCGAACAGAAGCAACGGGAGACCGAGTCGATAGAGAAACTCATAAAACAGATCGAGACCCGTCTTGAAGGGTGACAGGGCTCTCCTCTTTTGGAATGGAGCGGTCCCTGATACCGCCTCTCCAGGACGGCCGGCACGACCGGCGCCGGCAGATGAGGCTGCCATTTTCCGCCACATAACTCTCCCCTCCTTAAAAATGAGGTTAACATCCCTGACCTCGGCGTCTACCGCATGGCTCCGCTTCGGTCAGGCCCCCAATTTTCTTATTCTCCTTCATTCCAGCAATTATTTATGTAAGGAAGCTTACATTCGGAAGCGCTGAACATCGCGGAGGAAAGAGGCGCACCGGCATGAATTTCCATGCCGGTGCGCCAAAGAGAAACTACGAAATGGAAAGGAGAACGACTTCCGCCGCTTCAATCGTCGGCGGGGTGGTCCCGGCATCGAGGGTTCCCTCGACACGAACCCGCTGATTGAGAAGGGCATTCGGCGCAACCGGATCTCCGTTTTGATCCTTGATTTCGGTCTGAGCGTCGATCGCGATGGTATACGACTGGCCGCCGTCGGCCTCCAGAACGAACCCGGTGACCTCGGTCCCCGTCACACTGATCGATTCCACCGTCCCCGCCGCGCGGGTCGGCATGGAAACAGGGGCCTCGGGCAAAAGGGTGATTTCGGCGGCGATGACCTGATTGTTCTCCACCTTCCCCGCCACCTCGATCCGCTTCTGAACCGCTTCGCTCAATCGCTCGCAGACCTCCGCCGCCGGAACCGCTTGGTCGTCGGCCGTAAATAGTTTGGTCTCCGGAAGGAGGGTCACCTCGATCTCCCCGCCGCTGAAGGTGACGCGGAACGTCTGTTGGTCGCAATCGGCCTCCAGGAGGGTTCCGGTGAATTCGAGACGGTGTGAAGCCGGCTCCTCCGTTTTGATCAGCACCACCGAAGCGTGAATCACCCCTTCTTCGTCGCTGCTGCCGACCACTTCCACATTCTGTCCCTCCTGGAGCTGCTGGCAGGAAGCGACTTGCGCCGCCTCTCTTTTCCGTTCGTCATCGTCATCGTCGTCGCCTCCTCTGAAGAAGGAGCCGTCCTTCAGAACGATCAGCGCATCCTCCAGGTTGACGGCAATCGGCTCGCCATGTCGTGGATCGAGCATCAATCGGTTCTCGCTGCAATCGACCGAGACGATTTGCCCCTCGATCTTGACGAACTCCGTGACCTCTTCCCCGAGCACCCGCACGCGGACCACCGGACGGAGGATGAATTTGCCGCTCTTTCCGGCCTCGATCAGATGGATCGATTTTCCGGGAATGAAGTCGAAGAGGACCTCGGTTTCATCATTGGCCCGGATAATGAGGTGGCGCTTGAATTTGATCGTGATCTTCCCCGAAGGAACGATCACATCATGCCGGACCCCTTCCGCATCGACAAACCAAGCGTTTTCGACCTTGATGCGCGCTTTATCATAAGCCCCGACCGGAAGATCGACCACATCGATCAGATCGGCCTTCCCCTGAAGCGCCAACAGATTGACCGAAATATCGGGCGGTCCGTTGAAAACGGAAACCCATGGCCCTTTTACCGGCTTCAACGCCATTTCGCTGAAGGTCACCCCGATCTCCTGGGCCGAGGTGATGACATTCCCCTCGCGATCGGTGATCTTCTCTTCAGCGCGGTCGGTGAGAAGGATGGCGGCCTTTCCCGTGCCGGAATCACCGGAATCTGACGAAGCCCCTCCCCCGCCGCCGCAGGCGGCCGTCAACGACATCAACAGAAAAAGCGACAGAACAAAACGAATCGGTTGCAGCATGTGAAACATCGGAGACAAATACTCCTTTCTTGGATACAGTGCCACACCGGGCCCATCCCGGTCGGCCAATTCATGCTAACCGAAAGCGTCTGAGCAGTTCAAGAACAAAATAGGTATTTTTTGGGACTGTTCATGCATCCGTCCGGAACGATTTCTCAGTCGTACCGCAACGCCTCGATCGGATCGAGCGCGGCCGCCCGGCGGGCGGGATAAAGCCCGAAGAAGATCCCGATGGCGATCGAGAAAACCGAGGCGAGGAAGATCGATTGGAGGGAGACGATCGTCGGCCACTGGACGACGGTGGAGATGATCTTGGAGCCGGCCATCCCGAGGGCGATGCCGAGCAGTCCGCCGGTCAGGGAGAGGACGACCGCCTCCATCAGAAACTGAAGGAGGATGTCGCGCCCGCGCGCGCCGACCGCCATCCGGATGCCGATTTCTCGGGTCCGCTCGGTCACCGAAACGAGCATGATGTTCATAATCCCGATCCCGCCGACGATCAATGAGACCGAGGCGATGCTGCCGAGCAGCAGAGTCATCACCTCCGAGGACGATTCCGCGGCGCTGGCGATCTCGGTCATATTGCGGACGAGGAAATCGTCTTCCTCTCCGGGGAGAATGCGATGGCGCTGCCGGAGCAGAAGGCGGATCCCTTCTTCCGCAACCGCCGTCTCTTCCGGAGAATTCGCGGAGACCAGGATCATCCCGATATGAGTGACCCCCATGATCCGCTTCTGCTGCGTCGAGAGGGGAATCACGACAGTGTCATCCTGATCTTGCCCCTGCGTCGATTGCCCCTTGGGAGAGAGGACGCCGACTACTTTGAACGGAACATTCCCGATTCGGATCGTCTCTCCCACCGGATCTTGCATGCCGAAAAGATTCAGAGCGACTGTCTTTCCGATGACCGCCGCCTTCGCCGCGCCGCTGAGCGCCGATTGGGTAAAAGCGCCCCCCGACTCAAACGACCAATCTCGGATAATAAAGTAGTCGGGGGTGCTCCCGATGATCCCCGTCGACCAGTTCTGGTTTCCGCTGACCACCTGGGCCGAGGTGCGAAGCGACGGGGCGGCCCATCGGACGGCCGACACCTCTTCCGCGATCGCCTTCGCATCCGCTTCGGTGAGGGTCGTCATCGTCCCCGATCCGCCGCGGACCCCGCCTTGCCGCGTGCTTCCGGGAAAGATCATCAGCATATTCGACCCGATCGTGGCGATCTGCGCTTCGACCTGCGCTTTGGCCCCCTGCCCGACGGAAACCATGGTGATCACCGCGCCGACCCCGATGATCATTCCGAGCATCGTGAGCGCCGATCTCATCGTGTTTCGGGCCAGGGCCCGGCCTGCAATCTTCAATGCGCTTGCCGAAGTCATTCAATCTCCCTATGGAATGGAGCCGACCGACGACGGCGCGGCCTCATGCGATATCTCCCGCCATCGACGTTAACGCCTCCCGCGCGCTCGCCCGCCCTTCGACCGGCTGATCGCTCTGAATCTGCCCGTCCCGGAAACGGATGATCCGGGAGGCATATTGCGCGATATCCTGTTCGTGCGTCACCAGAAGAAGGGTCATCCCCGCTTCATTCAGCTCCTGAAAAAGCGACATAATTTCGATCGAGGTGCGGGTATCGAGATTTCCGGTCGGCTCATCGGCCAGGATGAGAGGAGGGCGCATCACCAGCGCCCGGGCGATCGCCACCCGCTGCTGCTGCCCGCCGGAAAGCTGGTTCGGATAGTGATAAAGCCGGTCCGCCAGCCCCACCCGCTCCAACGCCTCCCGCGCTCGCGCGAGCCGCTCTTTTGCGGAAAGAGAGACAAGCGAGTGACTGGCTGTGCCAGCACGAGCGCGGGGCGTGGGGGCATCGGAGGAATTTTCTTTTTCTTCATCCGCACGGGCCCCCACATATGAATAGAGCATGGGGAGTTCGACGTTCTCCAGGGCGGTGGTCCGGGAGAGGAGATTGAATCCTTGAAAGACAAAACCGATTTTCCGGTTTCGAATTCGGGCCAGCTCGTTCGGCTGCAATCCGCCGACCTCCACCCCGTCGAGCAGATAACGCCCCCGGGTCGGGCGATCGAGACAGCCCAACAGATGCATCAAGGTCGATTTCCCCGAGCCCGACGGCCCCATCAACGCGACAAACTCTCCCCGGGAGACGGAGAACGACACCCCCTTCAACGCGGCCAGCTCCATCTCGCCGGTCCGGTAGACCTTCCAGAGAGCATCGATCTGAATCAACGGATCCATCTTCGGATTAAAACCTCATCGAGGGAGCCCTGCGGCCGCCGGGAGCGGAGGTGGCGCCTCCGAGCCTTTCGGTGATCACCCGATCCCCCGGTTTGAGGTCGCCCGAGAGGACCTCGGTAAAACTCCCGTCGCTCAATCCGAGGGTCACCGGCACCGCGAGCTCTTTTCCCTCCCGCAGCACCCAAACGTCGGTCGTTCGCCCTCCCCCCTTTTTTACGGGAACGGACCGGCCCGATTCACCCTCAGGCCGGTAACGAAGGGCCGCGTTCGGCAGCTTGAGCACATTCTCTTTATGCGCGACCCGGATCGTGACGTTGGCGGTCATCCCCGGCCGGAGCTTCAATTCGGGATTCTTTACGCGGATGATGGCGGCATAGGTGACGACGTTTTGGAGCACGACCGGCTGATTGTAGATATCCTGGACCGTCCCGCGGAAGGGGGTGTCGGGGTAGGCATCGACGGTGAACTCCGCCTCCTGTCCGATCGCGACCCTTCCGATGTCGGCTTCATCCACGCTGGTATCCACCTTCATCTCCATCAGGTCCTGGGCGATGGTGAAGAGGGTCGGCGCTTGAAGCGAGGCGGCCACGGTCTGTCCTACGGAGACATTCCGGGAGATGACGATTCCGTCTACCGGTGAAAGAATCGTGGCATAGCGGAGGTTCTCCTCAACAAGTTTGAGAGAGGCCCGGTCTTGCGCGATCTGGGTCTCGGCCGCCTTCAAATTGGCAACGGCCGAATCATGGGCGCTCTGCGCCGCCTCCTTTTCGCTCTCGGAGACGAAGTCGCGGGCGAAAAGGGTCTCCATTCTTTTAAGGGCCCGTTTTGCATCGGCCAGGAGAACGCGCGCCTTTTCTGTATTCGCCTCATCGTTGGCCAGCTTCGCCCGCGCCTGTTCGACCTGCGCCTCAAAAAGGGACGGATCGATTTGAGCGACCACCTGTCCTTTCTCGACGCGCGAGTTAAAATCGGCAAAGAGCTTCTGCACCCTCCCGGAAACCTGGCTCCCCACCTCCACGGTGACGACGGCGTCGACCCTGCCGGTGGCCGAAACGCTGGTCGTGATCTCCCCTTGCTCGACCTTCGCCGTCCTGTACTCCGCTGCTTTTTCCCCCCCGCGGAAAAGGGTCACCCCCGCGATGATCGCGACCAGAGCCGCAACCCCGAGAAGACCTTTTTTCCATTCCCGGAACAACGCCATTGAATCCATCCATATTTAAACGCGAACAATTGATTATAGGGGGAGGGACCCGCTCTGTCAATCAAGCCGGTTCCAGTTCCTTGAGGGCAAGGCGATGAATGGTACGCCGGGGTCTGAATCAAACCGAACGATATAAAGAAATATAAAATTGTGCTAATTTAAAGGGCAAGCGTCCTTAAATCTGATCTGTCATGCTGAGCCGAAGGCGAAGCATCCGCTCTTCAAGGGACAGGGGCAGAGATCCTTCGCGTTGCTTAGGACAGAAGGCCTTATCGGAATTTTTATGAGCTGGACCCTTGGAATTTTAGCGGTCGTCGCGGGCGCCTTAACCGTTTTAAGCCCCTGCATCCTGCCGATTCTTCCCCCGCTCTTAAGCGCCTCGATCTCCGGGGGGGATCGCCGTCGCCCGCTCTGGATTGTCGCCGGTCTTGCAATCAGCTTTACCCTTTTCGGCGTCATCTTTGCGTTCTTCGGAAGCTTCCTCGGTCTCAGTAACAACACCCTTCGACACGCGGCCCTCCTCATTTTATTCTTCCTTGGCCTCAGTCTTCTCTGGCCCTCGCCCTGGGAGCGAATCGGGACGAAAATCAGCGCCCTCACCCGACAGATCCCCGGAATGAATCGATCCTCCATCGAGAAAACGCCCCTCTCCTCCGCCTTCCTCGGCGCGTCGCTCGGACTGATCTGGGCCCCCTGCGCCGGGCCGGTCTTGGGGATCATTTTGACCTTGGCCGCCGCGCAGGCCTCGTTCGGGCCGACCTTGATTTTGATGAGCGCTTACTCCCTCGGCGCCGCGGCGCCGATGCTTTTAATCGGGTACGGCGGGCGACGGATCTCGGACCGGATCACCTCCCTTCGCCGGTGGGGAGCGTTGACACACAAAGCGCTCGGCGCCCTGACCATCGCAACGGTCGTCGCCCTCTTCTTTCAGTTCGATACCCTCCTCCTTGCCAAGCTGCCCGGTTCGCTCTTCGTCGCCAATCAAATCGAGAAGCGGCTGGTCGAAGCCAAACCGCCGTTCGATGCCGGCAACCGCTCCGGCGCCGAGAACGCCCCCGGCGCCGGCAAGAAATCCCCCTACCCTGTCCTCGGAAAGATGCCGGAGTTCACGCAGATCACGACCTGGCTTAATTCATCGCCCCTGACCAAAGAGAGCCTGCGGGGAAAAGTAGTACTGGTCGAATTCTGGACCTACTCCTGCATCAACTGCATCCGGGCGCTGCCGGCGGTCATCCGCTGGGACGCAAAGTACCGCGACCAGGGTCTGGTCATCGTCGGCGTTCACACGCCGGAGTTTCAGTTCGAGAAGGAGATTGAAAACATCAAGCGGGCCATTGCGCGTCACGGGATCAAATATCCGGTCGCCGTCGACAACGACTACGGCACATGGAAAGCCTTCCGCAATCAGTTCTGGCCGGCGAAATATCTGATCGACGCGGAGGGAAGGCTGCGGCTGACGCACTTCGGCGAGGGGGATGAGGATATCTTCGAAGGGGCGATTCAATCGGTCTTGATGGAGGCGAAGCTGCTTCACGCGCCGGTGACGATCGAGAAAGCGGAAAAAACGGTGAACGTCTTCAGAATCCGCTCCCCCGAAACCTACACCGGCTACAACCGCGCCGGCAATTTTTTCTCGAAAGAAAAGATGGTTCCCGACACGACAATTAACTATACCTCGCCTCCTTCCCTTCGACTCAACCAATGGGCCCTCGGCGGCACTTGGAAAGTCATCGGCGAAGCGGCGATCCTCCAGGCCCCCGGAGGCAAAATCCAATTCCGCTTCCAGGCGCCGAAGCTGAATTTGGTGATGAAAGGGACGGAGGAAGGCATTCCGGCGAAGATTCTGATCGACGGCGCGCCGCTCCCGGCGAACATGCGCGGCGTCGATGTCGGAGCGGACGGCAAAGCGATCATCAACGATGCCCGGCTCTACAATCTGGTGACGCTCCCGAAAGAAGATGAGGGAGAGCATCTCTTTGAAATGATTTTTGAAAGGCCGAGCGTGGAGCTGTATGCGTTTACGTTTGGATAAACCAAGATGCGGCGGATCACGAAACGTGGTCATTTACACTCTCTTTCGGTATCCTGAAGAAGAACGTGGCCCCTTCTCCTTTTCTCGATTCCAGCCAGATCTTTCCGCCGGACATTTCCAGGATCTTTTTCACGATCGCCAGCCCCACACCGCACCCTTCCACTTCAACCTCCTTCAACCGTTGAAAGATACCGAAAATCCGTTCGTGATACTCCGGATCAATTCCGATGCCGTTGTCTTTCACGTAGAACTCCACCCATCCGCCCGCCTCTCTCCCGCCGATCTCCAACCGCGGCGCCGCCGGACTCCCGATGAATTTGATTCCGTTTCCGATCAGGTTGAGGAAGATCTGCTTCAAATGGGTCGGATCGAACACCACCGCGGGAAGCGGGGTGAGGACCGCCACCTCCACCCCCCGTTTCCGAATCATCATATCGCACTGCTCCAAGACCGCCCGCACCAACGGCTCGCTCTCCAAATGCTCGGGTCGCTTCTCCCGTCTTCCAACTCTTGACAATTCTAATAAATCGCCGATCAGCTCTTCCATAAAACCGGCGTTGGAGAGGATCCGCTTCAGGTAGTGCCGACCGTTCTCGTCGAGCCTCTCCCCGCACTCCTCCATTAACAACGAGGCCATTCCATGCAGCGACACCACGGGCGCCTTCAAATCGTGGGAAACGGTATACACAAACGCCTCCAACTCCCGGTTCGTCTCCTTCAGCGCCGTCGTCCGAGCCTTTACCCGGTTTTCCAGCTCTTCGGTATAGGCGCGAAGCTGGCCGACCATTTCCCCGACGGCGGCATGCAGCGCCTTGACTTCCCGGGGCGACCAAAAATCGGGTTCGGGCGACGGCATCCCAAAATCGCCCTTGCCGACGGCGATCGTCAGCCTGGCCAATCTTCGGATCGGCCGCGCCAGCCACGACGCGAGGAATCCGGCCAGCAACAGTGCGGCGGAAAAAGCGCCGGTCACGGTGATCAGCGTCTGCCGCTGCGCGACGGCGGCGTGTTGCTCGATGACCGCTTGTGGCCGGCTCACCACAACCGTCCAGTCGAGCCCTTGCGCCGAGATCGGAACCGCTGCCGCCCGTACGGGAACTCCCTCTTCGTCTCGCTCAACACGGATTTCCCCGAGAGATCGGATCGCCGGCTGATAGAGCGGGAGATGCCCCAGCGGGCGCATCTCCCTTCGAAGCGCCGGATTCGGATGGGCGATCACCCGGCCCTCTTTGTCGAGAACCGCCAGCCGCAGATCGGCATCGGACGAAGCGATCTGCTCCGTCAACGATTGGATTTCGGTTAAATCGACCGATCCTTCTGCAAAACCGGCCAACATTTGCTCGGGCCCCCAAATCGGCGTTGCAATCTGTATATTAGGAACGCCCGATCGCCTTCCCAGCTGAACCTGGGAGATCACCGTCTTGCCCGTTCGGAGCAGATCCTTGTAATAATCGCGGTCGCTATAATCGACGCCGGCGTTCGCCCGTCCGTCGGTGAAAGGAGGGTCGGCGACGATCGATCGGCCCTCCGCGTCGGCGACATACATAAACGAAAGCCCTCCGAAGCGGCTGCGCTGCGTGCTGACGAGCGCCTGGAGACGCTCTTTTTCCATCGTCTCCTTCACCTCCACCTGCCCCGCCAAAACCTCCACCCCGCGGAGCTGCATGACAATCGTCTGCCCGATCTCGCGCGCCAGCGCCTGGGCCACCGACATCCCTTCACGGTCGGCCTGTTGCAACTGGACGACCTTCCACTGCCGCGATTGCGTAAGACCGAACATCAAAACGGGAAAGGCGGCCATCACACTCAGGCAGACGAAGAGAATCGCCTGGAGGCCAAACCCGTCCGCAGGTTCGGTCGCTTTTCGGGGCGGGGTCGGCTCCGATCCCTCCTTCTCTCTCCCGAGACCGTTATTCTTCATCGTAAGGTTTCACGCCGCTTCTTTTTCCCCGATCTCCGGCGCAACGCAGGAGTGTTTCTGATCGGCGCGGAGGTCGCTTTCGAGCGCCAACCATGAATCAAGGCTAACATAAGATCCGAACCTGTCAATGAATCTCTCACAAATACAAACAGTTGAAGATCGTTTCCCAGCCGTGTTATCGTAAGGCTTCCAACAACATCCTCCTTGAGGAGATCGCGCATGCCCAATCATCCCATCGCCACCCTCACCGAAAAGGCGGTCCAAAAGGTCCGCCAGGCCCTTCAAGGCCGCAGCGACATCGGCGTGCGGCTAACAGTGATACGCGAAGCAGGCGACTTCAAATACAAGTTCGACTATGTCGCGCCGGGAGGGGCCGATCCGCGGGACTTTGCCCTGCCGTGCGGAGAGTATCAGTTTTTCATCAACCGGGAATCGGAAACACTCATCAAAGGATCGACAATCGATTATTCGAGCACCGGGCTGGCGCAGGCGTGGGTGATCGACAATCCGAATCCGGCGTGGGACAGCGAGTTGGCGCGCGAAATCTCCAAGGTCTTCAACGAAACGATCAACCCCGGCCTTGCCGAGCATGGCGGGCACATCAAACTGGTCGACCTGAAAGAGAACATCGTCTACGTGGAGATGTCGGGCGGCTGTCAGGGATGCGCGATGGCCGGCAAGACCCTCTACCACGGGGTCATCCGAATCCTCTCCGAAAAATTCCCGCAAATCACCGGTCTGGTCGACACCACCAACCACACCGCCGGGGCCGCCCCCTTTTTCACCACCGAAACAGGGACCATCCCCACATTTAAAAACTAATCCGATTCTCAACCTCCCAAAACTGTAATCACCATCACATTACAAACCAATCATCCTTATCAAAGCCGAACGCCGTGCCATGTCTTGTTAAAAAGTGATAGATCCTTGCCTTTTTTTGACATTCACGCCGGTAAGGAAATCTACCTTTATCAGCCGCCAAACAGACACAAAGCCTCCCAAGCGCACTACCCTGCCGGCTAAATAAAGAGGCATAAAACTTGCCCTTTCATCCCGGTCAAACAATGAGGGTGAAAGGAAAAGGCCATGGCTTATGGATGTGAACAAGCACTCATGGAAACCAACCCGGTCAAACGTCTCGCCTTTCGATGGCTGGGAGCCACCCACCTCGGAGACCGATCCCGCAACCATTACCTGATGCGGGCGCTCCGGAAAATTACCCTTCCGGAAGATGCGAACGTCCTGAACGCCGGATGCGCGAACGGCGCCCACTCCTTCTACCTGTCGGAGAGGCACCCCGGCTGGAAGATCACCGGGATCGAAATCGAGCAGGAACCGATCGCGCGGGCGATCGCCATTTCCGAAAAGAAGGGAACCGGGAATCTCTCGTTCCACGCAGGAGACCTCCACCAGATCCGATTTTCCGAGCTGTTCCACCTGATCTTTTCGATGCACGTTCTCACTTACCTTAAAGACGACCTGGAAGTCTTAAAGCGGTTTTCCCGCGCGCTCAAACGGGACGGTTATCTGATCCTCTCCATTCCGACCCCGCCGGCCCCTTCCGCCCTCCCTCGTCCGCTCCAAAGACTCTTCCAACCCGCCGCTCCTCCGGCGGGCGCCCCCCCCATTTCGATCGAGCGGAGCGGCTACTCGAATGAGGAGATCACCCGCAAGCTCAATGAAGCCGGATTCCGCCCCCTCTCCATCACCCATCCGGCGGGACCGCTCTGGCAATCGGCTTGGGAAATTCATACGTTGATCGAGAACAAACGGCTCCTGCGGGCCATGGCCCATCCGTTTCTTCTCTTCCTCGTCGATCTGGACCAGTGGCTTTGTAAAGAGTACCCTTATCCGATGGGGAGAGATTCTTTGATCATTGCGCAGAGATCCGTTTGAAATGTGATCGGAAGGGATGCCTCAAGCCGCCTTGGGGTAGGACTCGGCCGCGCGCAGGATCGATTCGGCCACGGTGGGATAAACATGAATCGTCCGGCAGACATCCTCGACCGTGAGACCGTTCTTGACAATAAAGATCGCCTCATGGATCGCCTCCGCCGCCTTGGCGGCCAGGAGATGGACCCCCAAAATCCGATGGCTCCCCTTCTCCACCACCAGCTTGACCCATCCGCGGTCGGCGATCGCCTTCGGCAGCTCTTCCGGCAGGGAGAGATCGACCTGCCGCAACGCGAAACCGGCGGCGCGCGCATCCGCCTCTTTTAATCCGACGCTCGCCACCTGGGGAGAGGTCAAAATCGCATAGGGGACGCCGAGATATTCCATCGTCTGCCGGCTTCCTCTCAAGGCGTTTTCGGCCGCCAGCTCCCCTTCGCGATCGGCAACGGTCGCAAGCTTGCGGACATGCCCGCGGATATCCCCAGCCGCAAAAATATGGGAATGCGACGTTTCGAAAGAGGGGGTCGTCTCAACCGCGCCGTCCGGACGGCGCTTCACGCCGGCCTCTTCCAGGCCGAGGCCGTCGGTGTTCGGACGCCGTCCGGTGGCGACGAAAACGGCGGACCCTTCCAACAGGAGGGTCTCTCCTCCCTTCCGAGCCGCGACCCGATAGCCCCGCCGGCGGGGGAGCGGCTCGACCGCTTCGATCTCGACGCCGGTATGAATCTCCATCCCTTCTTCTCCCAGGTAACGGCGCAGCGCATTCGAAATCTCCGGCTCCTCCCGCGGCAAAATCCGCGCTTCTTTTTCGAGGACGATCACCCTTGCCCCGAAATGGAGAAAAAGCTGGCCGTATTCGAGGCCGATCTCACCGCCGCCGATCACGATCAGGCTTCGCGGTAAACGGGTGATGACCTGAACGCGGTCGCTGTTCAGAGGGGAAATGTCGGCCAAGCCGGGAATCGGCGGGGTGATCGGTGAAGAGCCGGTCGCAAGAAGCGTTTTATCGGCCGTAACCGGTTGACCGTCGATGGCGACATGATGCGGCGAGACAAGACGGCCCCTCCCCGGGAGAAACGTGATGTTCGGGTGGGCCGCGATCATCCGCTCCTTCTCCTTCCGCGCGTGTTGAACCACCGCTTCTTTCTCCCTCATCACCGCCGCAAAGTTGAGCCGGGCCTTGCGGGGCGTCACCCCCCGGAACGCAACCATCTGTCCGTAATAGTAACGCTCCGCCGCCGTCACCAAATGTTCGGTCGGAAGACAGCCCCGGTTCGGACAGGTTCCGCCGATCTCGCCCCCCTCGACCAGCGCCACCCGGGCGCCGAGCTGCGCGGCCTTGATCGCCCCGTAAAGCCCGGCGGAGCCCGACCCGAGCACCAGGAGATCGTAACGCTCCATTCCCATTCTCCAGCCTCTATAAATATATGGAAATTTAGATCCCGATTACGCCGCCAACCGTTCGACCTTGGCTCCGCCGAGAAAGGGGATCAGATCCCTTTCAACCTCTCCCGGCTGGTCGATCATCACGAAATGGGATGCTTGTTCGATCCGGATCAGCCGGGCTCCGGGGATGTCCCAGGCGAGCCGCTCGCCATAATCGACCGGCTGCAACCGGTCGTCCTCTCCCCAGAGGATCAATGTGGGTGCGGTGATCCGTTGGAGGAGCGGAACGATTTCCATCGTCTGATTCGTGTCGACCGCCACGGCATCCCGGATGAGCGACAGCTTTCCCGTCTCGGTGGCATAGGGGATGAGCAGACTGTCCAATAGATCGTTGGACGGAGAGGAGGTAAATCCCATCTTGAGGCCCTGTTTCATCAGCAGGATCGCAGTCCGGACGGAGAGCCGCCGCCGCGTTTCGGGGTGGCCGAGTTGCAATATCGCTTCCACCGGCCAGGAATCGTAGCAGACCGAGTTCATCAAACAGAGACGGTCAACCCGCCCGGGAAAGAGGGTCGCCAGCCGCAGGGCCACCCCGCCGCCGATGTCGTGCCCGACGAACGTCGCCCGCCTCATTCCAATCTTCTCCATCCAGACATGGATCGCCTCGGCCTGTTTTGCAATGGATCGATCGAACCCATCCCGCTTGTCCGAGTAGCCGTAGCCGATCAGATCGGGAATCAGGACGCGGTGCGATCCGGAAAGAGAAGAACGGAGGGGATGCCAAAGAAACCCCCAGGTCGGCATCCCATGAAGGAGGATCACCGGATCACCCGATCCCTCGTCGACATAGCTGATGAAACGATCTCCGATCTCGGCCACCCTCTGCTTTGCCTGATACTCTCTCCAGTTCACGCCATCCCTCCTGCCGCGACAACCTGTCGCCGGGAAGGGGCGGGAAAAGGGGAGGAAGCCAACGCGTCGGGGTCTCTCCAATCGCATTGGAGAAGGGCGATATTCAGGATGCAGCGGGCGTATGCGCGCTCGAAGTCCGACGTCAGCGCAGTGATTTCTCCAACATCAGGGACAACCCCCTTCACCTCCTCCCTCGGGATCGATACCGGATAGGGAAGGTTGCCCGCCTCTTTTCGCGCCGTCTGCTTCAGGCGCTCTTCGGCCTGTTTATACTCCGGGCCGACGATGATCGGCATCAATCGCTTCCGGGCTTCAAACAAATAGTCGGGCCAGAGCGCCAGGGTACGGATCTCCATGACGACGCTCGGAAGCTTCGAGGTTTTTTTTATCTCTTCAAACAACGCTCGAAGGCGGGGGTCTTGCGGCTCTTCCGGCGCCAGCTCCATCGCAATCATTCCGGCAGGGGCGCCGCGTTCGATCCGCTCCAATTCCCGGTTCTCCTCTTTCCCGATCCGCTCGCCGGCGAGAGCGCGTTGAACGGCCGAAGTCAGCACAAGCAATTTTGGGTAGAGATAGTGATAAAGATCGAGGGAGGCGCGAAGGTGATACGTTTGACTCTCTCCCAGTCGCACGCGCGCAGAAACATCCGGTTTTTCCATCGGCTTGATCAGACGAGCCCCTTCCGCGCGAAGCCGGTCGGATGCTTCTTCATAGAGACGGGTCTCGGCATTCGGCCGAAGGGCGCTCCAGACCAAGGGAAGAAATTTTCCGTAGCCCGCCCAGCTGCAGAACAGTTGAGGAACGCCGGTGGAACGAAGGGTCTGGCGGATCTCATAATAGATCCGCTCGGTCTCTCCGGCGCTCTCCTGTTCCGGAATCGGCTTGGTTTTATTGAAAATCGCCATCCGCGCACTCCAAACCACTTTTTCTATTTTAGAGAGTTCACCCGGCGCGGACAACCTATCCGATAGGATTATCCCGGCAAAAGAAGGGCAACGGGAAAATCAAAAACGAATCAGCCATCGGGCCAGCTTCGGGAACCAGCCGGTGAAGAGTTTTTCGCGGAAGTATTGATCGGCCGCCTTCTTGACCCCCTGGGAGAGGGTCGGATAGACATGGATCGTGGTGGAAAGGGAGGTGATTTTCAGATCGGCCTTCATCGCCAGAACATATTCATGGAGGAGATCTCCGGCGCTCGGGCCGATCAGGTGGGCGCCGACGATCCGGAGCCGCCGGTCGGCGATCAGCTTGATGAAGCCGGCCTCCTCCCCTTCGATGATCGCCCGATCGACCTGCTTGAAGGGAAAGCGGTAGACATGCACCAGACCGGCCTTCTCTCTTGCCTCCGCCTCCGTGAGGCCGACCCGCGCCACCTCCGGATCGGTGAAGGTCACCCGGGGAACGACCCGGTAATCGACCTTCCGGCGGACGAACGGGAAGAGCGCATTGGAGACGACGATCCCCCCCTGGTATTCCGCCATGTGGGTGAACTGATACGGTCCGACCAGATCGCCGCAGGCCCAGATATGCCGCGCCGTCGTCCGGAGGGTCGCATCAACCTTCACCCCCTGCCGGTCATAAACGACCCCGGCCGCGTCGAGCCCCAGCCCTTCGACGTTGGGCGCGCGGCCGACGGCAACCAGGATCTCCTCGGCGGCCATTTTCCGAATCCCCTCTTTACCTCCGACGAGAAGAACTTTTTGATTCCCTTCCCGCCGGACTTCTTGAACCGAAGCGCCGGTCAGAAAATCGATTCCCTCTTTTCGGAAGATTGCTTCGAGCGCTTCAGAAATTTCTTGATCCTCATTCGGCAAGAGATGATCGGCCTTCTCAATGACCGTGATCCGAACCCCCAGCCGGTGGAAGATCTGGGCGAATTCGAGACCGACCGGTCCCCCCCCGATGATCGCCATCGCCTCGGGACGCTGTTTGAGCGCCAGCGCGGTGACGTTCGTCAGAAAACCCGCTTCAATCAAACCGGGAATCGGCGGGACACCGGGTCGCGAGCCGGTGGCGAGAACAAAGCGGCGCCCGGCAATCCTCCGGCCGGCGACTTCGAACGTCTTCGGATCGACAAAACGCCCCTCTCCGAAGAAGAGCCGAATCCCCATCGCCTCAAACCGTTTCGGATCGTCATGCTCGCCGATCCGCGCGACCATCCGCCGCATCCGTTCCATCGCCCCCGTGAAGCTCTCTTCGGGCGGAACCATCCGGCCAAGGCCGAACTCCTCCGACCGCCGGATCAATGAGAGGACCCGCGCGGAATGGACCAGCGTTTTCGTCGGGACACACCCGTAATAAAGGCAATCTCCGCCGAGGCCGCGCTCTTTTTCAACCAGCGCCACCCGCGCCCCGAACTGCGCCGCCCCGCTTGCCACGACAAGCCCGCCGGCGCCCCCTCCGATGATCACGATATCGAATGGGTCAGACATCATTTCGCCTTTAGAGAAATATCCGAATAAAACGCCGTCGCCTCTTCACCGGTATCGTCGGTGTCGGTCATCACGGCGATGCCCGAAAGGCGCGGCGGCTCTTCATCGAAGAGCCATCGATAGTCGGCGTAAAGGCTCCGCGCCTGGCAAACCCATTCGCCGATTCGCTCGGCCCCGCTCTCGACGGCGACCATCCGCGCCCGGTCGGTGTAAGCGTTTGCGATCGCCTCCCCCTTCGGAAGCCGGTTCGCCCAGATGTAGTTGATCGCCGCCTTCGGCGGATACTCCCCGTAGATCCGCTTCAGGACGCTGAACTTAGTCCGCTCCCAAAAGGTCGCCTTGTCCGGATCGAACCGAAACGTGACGTAAACCCGCGCGGCGTAATCATCCCCCTTCTTCTCCGTCTCATCCCCCTTCGAAATGATCCGGTCGACCTTCCAGCACCAAGAGAGGGTTTCGTAGCGGCGAGGGTCAAGATCGAGCGGATGGATCAAACCGGAGGCCGACCGCCGGCTGACCGCCCGGATCACCGGTCTTCCGTCTTCTTCCAAAAGCTGATAGTCGGTGTGGCGGGAGATCCGCTGGAACGTCAGCGGCCGCCATCCCTCCGGAAGGCCGCTCTCACCCTGCCGATTCGTGAGGAGGTCGATCCGCTCCTCCGCATCGGCTTTTTGAATCGCAAGAAACGGCAGAAGGAGCGCCGCCCCCCAGATGATCACTTTTGGAAGGGAGTCTTTCGATCCCTTCCAGCGCCGATAAAAAAAGGGGATAACGGAGAGGGCGACCAGCAGGAGCAGCCCGATGAGAAACGCCGGCGAGAGATCCCCCTTGATCAGATCGAGGAGCGAGCTGGAAAAAATCACATAGGCGGCGGTCCCGGGGAGCATGAAGAGCCAGGAGGTAAAGAGATAAATCGCAAAAGGAATTCGTGTCAGGCCGAAGGCATAGTTGAGAAGATTAAACGGGAAAAGCGGGATCAAGCGGGTAATGGCGACAAAGACCCAGCCCCGCTCGGCCACCCCCGCGTCGATCCGCTTCCATCGCTCCCCGAGCATTTCTGAAACAGCTTCCCGCGCAAAGTAGCGGGCCACCAGGAAAGCGAGCCCCGCCCCCAGCGTCGATCCGATCGAAGCGTAGACCGTCCCCCAGAGGGGGCCGAAGGCCAATCCCCCGGCGACGGTGATCGGGAGGCCCGGCAGAAAGAGGACCGGGGCAATCGCGAAGATCAGAATATAGAGAAGCGGTCCCCAAGCCCCCCATCGATCGATCCCGCTCCGGAGCCGCTCCTGATCGAGCGCGTCGTGCAACCCGAGCAGCCGGACGGCGGCGACTAAGACGATAAGGAGAAGCAAAAATAAAAAGAAGCGTCTCTTCGAGGCCATACCCCTCCTGTTCTTGCAGATTGTATCGAATCCGGCGCGGAAGCGCCAGGGCAAAACAGGGGAATGTCAAACAGGGAGATCGGCTTACCTTAGAAAGATGCCTCGTTGTTTCGATCGGGAGGGGAGGAGAAAAATGCCTCAATGCATCCGAAGAGAAGAAGCAGGTAGCCCAAAAGCTCGCCGCTCTCCTCGACAATTCGAGCGGCCGGCCGGATATAATTCTCCTGGAGCGCCGCCTTCCAGAAACGCTGCTGTCCCAGGAAGGGGGCAAAGAACGTCAAGACCAAGAGTCCGGCCAGGAGCAATCCAAAGGAACGGGAAAAAAGGAGAGACCGAAGCTGCGTCGCGATCTTCCGGCGTTGGGGCCAGGCATAGAGCAATCCGGAGAAGATCAACCCCATGACCGTCAATTGCCAGGCGCCGTCGAAAAGATAACGGTCGAGATTGGCGTCCATTTCGCGAACGGCGACCATCAGGATGAAAAAAATACCGAGACGGAAGATCTCGCGCTGCGAGCCGGAGCGGATCGCGATCGCCTGCAACCAGCCGCAGCAAGTCAGGAGGAGTAGGAATTGGAGCCACTCCACCGGGCCGTTTTCGGAAAAAAGGCGTTTCACTTCGACCGAATAAGACGCGAAGACGAATCCCTGAAAGAGGCCGGCGGTGACCAGACCGTAAAAACCCCAGCGGACCACCGATGAAAGAACCCGGCGATCCTCTCTCCCGGTCCGGTCGGCGCCCCGGCGAGGGTCTCCGCGTCGCTCTCGGCTGTCGGTCCGTCGCTCCCGCGATAAGGGGAGATCGAATACACGCGCCATCGTCTTCTCCGTTTTTCCGGAAGACTGAATTGTGGGACGAAGCCCCTTCCTTTCCTTTCGCCCCGGCGAAGGCCCGATCGGCTTCCTCTTTCTTCTATACGCCAAACGCCCCGCCGATTTCAAGCGATCCCTTTTCCAAGGACTCACCGGCCTGCAGCGCCCGGCAAACCGATCCCCGGTTACGCGGCCGCCTCGTGCTCCTTTTTCTCATGGGCTTTCAACTGTTTCTCGCTCTTGAATTCAGCGCCGCAGGTCGGACATTCGAATTTCGAATGGATCATCTCCCTGTGGTCGATCAGATCGACCTGCGTTTGAAACTTCATCTTACAGATTTCGCATTGTAATTCTTCCATCGCCGTTTACCCCTTACACGCCGTTCGATCGGATGAGAATCAACCCCTCAGGCGGGCCGCTTTACGGGGACCGGGTCGGTGGCCGGAGGCCGCCCATGTTTGCCGACCTCATGGAGGTATGCCTCCTCTTTCGTTTTAAATTCCTCCCCGCAGACGGCGCATTCATAGCGGGGGACATGTTCGAGCTCGTGGGACAGCAGATCTTGCTCCGTTTTGAACACCTTGCCACAGTCCTGACATTTCCACTCGGCCATCTTCATCCCTCCCCTTGTCTTGACGATGCCTATATCGGCTGTTATGAAAAGGATAGTCTGTTAGCGGAATTTTGAAAGTAGCCCCGCTTACACCTGCCGGAGCGCCACCTCAGCAAATATATTTGCAAGAATCAAGGAAACATGCTAAAAAACTGGCCAGGTGAGGGACCTTCTTTGATCAGCGAACCCGCCATTGATCGAAAACCGGACGAGGGGGTTCCATCGTCCGACCCCGAGAAGTGGGTCGAGATGCATGGCGATGCCCTCTATCGGTTTGCGCTTCTCCGGCTCCGCGATCCGAAGCTCGCCGAGGACGCCGTCCAAGAAACCCTTCTCTCCGCGTTTCAGGCCCGGAATCGTTTTTTAGGACAAGCCTCGGAGCGAAGCTGGCTGATCGGGATTCTCAAGCACAAGGTGATCGATTATTTCCGTAAGATCAGCCGGGAAACACCGATCGAGGACCTCTCCCGGTTTGAAGATCAGATGGAAGGAGCGTTCGACGAGAACGGCCATTGGAAGCGGGACGGAACCGGCCCGTGCGAGTGGAACGCCGACCCGGAACGCCTGCTTGAGAGAAAGCAGTTTTGGATCGCATTGGATCGATGCCTTTCCAAGCTTCCTTCCCGAATGGCCCACGTATTCTCGTTAAGAGAAATCGACGGCGTCAGCAGTGAGCAGGTCTGTGAAGTACTGAACCTCACGGCCTCGAACCTCTGGGTGCTGATGCATCGCGCCCGGATGCAACTGAGGCAGTGTCTGGAAATACACTTCTTTGGAAAAGAAAAACAGGTGAAAGAATGACCCGATGGTTCACGAATTTGCTGGCGCGTCATACCCCTTCCTGCAAGGAGATCATTCAGTTGATTTCCAATTCAATGGAACGGCCCCCCTCGCTTCGGCAGCGGCTCTCCATCCGGCTCCATTTTCTGATCTGCAAATGGTGTTTTCGTTATCAAAAACAAATCCGCTTCATCCACAACATCCTGGGCGGTAATCCCGAGAAAGTCGGGGAGACCGCCCCCGGCGCTCTCTCCCCTGAAGCCCAGGAGCGAATCAAACAGGCCCTCCGTCCAAAAAGCAAATAACCTCCGTTCCTTTCCTGAGTATCTTTGTAAGGATTTCATTTTTCCCGACTCATTTTCCCCTGATCATTTCCAAAGCGCTTTCTAAAAACCATTTCTGTTTTTTTCCTATTTGAAATGTAAGGATTTCAAAATGGGGCCGACATACGTCCGTGCAAGCTGTAGATCACCCAACTCAACATAGGAGAAGAACAATGAAGACAACGAGACAAGCACTTGCCGCCTGGACGCTCCTCCTCTCCCTCTCCGCTCTTTCGCCGACAGCGCCGGCGTCGGCGATGGATGGGATGATGAAAGACGACATGATGATGAAGAAGGGACACACCCTTCTTCTCCAGAGCGCGACCGAAAGCGCCGACCTGAGCAGCGTGACCCTGCCGATCTTCGAGGGAAAACGCGGGACGGAGACGGTCTGGTTTGTCGTGACCGAATCATCCAACAAAGAAGACGCCGCGCGGCGGAAGGTTCACTATTCGCCGAAGATGGCGAACGCCAAAGGAACTAACGCCGTCGAGAAGGTAAAAATCGTGAATGGGAGGATCGAGTTTACCGGGAGCGTCATCTTCTCTCCGGTGCGCAGCGTCGTTCCGGGGCCGACCGGCTTTCCTCCGAAAGAGGCGAAGCCGGGGGCAATCGCCGAAGCCGGTTATACTCCGCTCATCGAGCTTCCGGACGGAACGGTCTTGAACGCCCCCCACGTCAAGAACAGCACGGGAGAACATGACCGGACCGTCTCCTTCGATCTTAAAAATAAAAAAGCAACGTTCAAGATGACCCAGGGCTTCTTTGAAGGGAAGGTCGTCCACTACACCTCGTTTAATGCCTCCGACCCCGGCGTCGCCGCGGTGGAAGCGGCCACCTACACTCCCCGTCTGGCGGCGACCCCGATGAAAGGGTCGAGCGGCCCCGGCTCCGCCTTGATCGGACTGATCCCCTTTGCGAACGGCCAGACCGGAAAAATGAACCCCGCCCGCCAGGGGCTCGCCTCGGCGCTGATGGGTGAAGGCGATCCGTTCAACATCGTTCAGGAAATCCCCTTCGGCGCTCGCGCCGAACTTTACACCCCCATGTGGGATGTCCACATCGCCGTCTGGAAAGCGGAGGCGATCGGCGCCAAAACAAACGCCGCCCAGAAGGACTTCAACACGGTCGCCCGACTCGCCGCGGAAGGTCGCGTCACCGGACCGGACGGCATGCCCTGGGGGGCGATCGGGGTCGTCGTGAATTGCCCGATCGTCAGCATCGATCAGTAAGATAAACAAGCTCGCCCCGCCGAGGAAGTGACTTCGTTGCTTCTCCGGCGGGGCTTTCCATTTTCACCTTCCCGAAACGGACACCGAAGAGGATTGCAAGAACGGCCGGGACATGGTACACATCATCAGAATGCATTCTTCATTAGTCCAAATGATCGGACGACATACATCATAAGGGGGAAGAAATGGAGACCTATTATCACCCGGGGGATCTTGGGAAATTTGCAGAGATGGGAAAAGGAAACAAAGAATTGTGGGAGAAGTTCACCAGCTATTACAACGCCGTTTTCGCCGAGGGGGCGCTGACCGAGCGGGAGAAGGCGCTGATTGCCCTGGCGGTCTCCCACGCGGTACAATGTCCCTACTGCATCGATTCCTATACGCAGGCCTGTCTTGAGAAAGGCTCCAACGTCGAGGAGATGACCGAGGCGGTCCATGTCGCCTGCGCGATCCGCGGCGGCGCCTCGCTGGTCCACGGGGTCCAGATGCGGAACGTGGCTCAAAAATTATCGATGTAGGGCGTGTGGGGCATGGCGCACCGGGTGATAACATCAGAAATCAATAGACATCTTCTGGCGCCGGCCCCCACATGCAAGCAGACTGGGGCATGGCGCACCGGGTGTGAAGATCCACAATCAACAGAGTTCTTCCAGCGCCGGCCCCACATACAAAAAATAGGAGAAAAAAGTGTCGGAAACAAAGCTTAGCCTGAAAGCCCGAGGAAGTGTATTGACATCGGAGAACGAGCAGCTCCGGATTCTCTCGGAGATCAAGGGGTGCCCTCCCTTCGAGGCGCCGATGGGACGGATCGGCCTCGATCCCCTCTACGCGACCGGCATTTCGATTTTCCAGATGAATCTCGGAAAGCTCTGCAACCAGGCCTGCCGCCACTGCCACGTCGACGCCGCTCCCGACCGCCGGGAGATGATGACGCGGGAGACCGCTGAGGCCTGTATCGACGCGCTGGCGCAGACCGACATCCCGACCGTCGATATCACCGGCGGCGCCCCGGAGTTGAACCCGCACTTCCGATGGGTCGTCGCAGCGGCGCGCGCCCTGGGCCGGCACGTGATCGACCGATGCAACCTGAGCGTCCTGCTCCTCCCCTCTCAGGCCGATCTTGCGGCGTTCCTGGCCGATCATCAGGTCGAAATCATCGCGTCGCTCCCCTACTATCGCCCCGCACAAACCGACGCGCAGCGGGGAGAGGGGATCTTCGAAAAGTCGATCGCCGCCCTGCGGCTCCTCAATCAAATCGGCTACGGCGTCGAAGGAAGCGGGCTGATTCTGAATCTGGTGCATAATCCGGTCGGCGCGTTTCTTCCCCCCAAACAGGAAGCGATCGAGGCGCAATTCCGGAAGGAGTTGAAACTTCGCTACGGCGTCGTCTTCAACCGGCTCTACACGATCACCAACATGCCGATCAGCCGCTTTCTGGAATTTCTGATCGAGACCGGCAATGTGGGAGGCTACATGGAACGGCTCGCCAACGCCTTCAACCCGGCCGCGGCGGCGGGGGTGATGTGCCGTTATACGCTCTCGGTCGGATGGGACGGCACATTGTACGATTGCGACTTCAACCAAATGCTCGATCTGCCGGTGGACGGCGGCGCGCCCCGGCATCTCTCCGATTTCGATCCGGCGGCGCTTCATCACCGCCGGATCGTCACCGGCAACCATTGCTACGGCTGCACCGCCGGCGCCGGCTCCTCCTGCGGCGGCGCGTTGACCTAATCCCCTTCATTTCAAATCGACCCCGCCAGCAAGCTGCTTGGAATAAGAGAATGGGAATTCGGAAAAAAAAAGGGGGAAGCGTTGACCGCTTCCCCCTTTCGCTTACGCTCCGTCTTTTCTTATTTGGAGAACTCGAAATTCGTCGTTGCCTTTCCGTTGGCCGCCACCTCGACCTGCCCTTTCTGGAAGCCCAAAGCAGGATGGAAGGCTTTGATGGTGTATTTACCCGGCGGGACCTGATCGATGGAAAAGCTTCCATCGTCGCCGACGATCGCATAATAAGGATTGTCGACCGGAAGCGCCCAGGCGTTCATGTAGTTGTGCTGATCGCACTCCACCTTCAAGAAAGATTCCGACTTCTTAAACCATCTCGCTAAAACCTCAAGATCAAGCGTCTGGCCCTTTTTCGGAACAGGCTTGTTGAAGATGGTGGTGTTCATCGAACCTTTCACGTCATAACCGTGCGGGTTGTGGAGCACCCCTTCCGCGGTTTTCGGGTCGCTCGGGTCGGCATCCAGGTTGGTCACTTTCAGAACCCCTTTCTTGCCGCTGTCCTTCGTCAAGATCACGCCGACCGCCTTGGAAGGACCTCCGTCGATCAAGAACCGGCAGTTATCCGAGACCATTTTGGTCTCCTCCGCACCTGCCGGGAACGGCTTTCCTTTTTCGATTTTCTCGATAAATACGACCACGTCGGCCAAGGCGCCGTCTTTTACCTTAACATCCTGTCTCATTCTTTTTCCGTCTTTGGAATCGACCTTGCCGCAAAATTCCGCTTGAGGAAACTTCGCAAGATCAAACATTTCCGGCGGAGGCTGCGGCCCCTTGAAAGTCACCTTTCCGGTGACCGTTCCGCCGCCGGATACGGGCGCTTCCGAGTATGATGCTGCGAAAACGAACGTCGCAGACAACAGACTGACAGCAACTGTGGTACCGAATAGCCTGACAAACCTGTTCATCTGTTTATCTCCTTTTTTTGAAGTATTAATCATCAGAGAGCCCCCCGGCTCCCCTGTTACTTGATTCATATTTATTGACTGTTACCAAGTAACGGTGGGAAACGCTTGAATATTGTTGCTTATTGTGCTTCCACAGTGAAGGGGGATTCTTCCCCATATAAAACAATTCCAAATAAGCCCCACTTCCCCGCCGCCGTGGAAGGCATTTCTAGTGTTGTTGTGGCATGCCTTCTGTCTTGCATCGTACCCTGATGACTCAGGTCGGATGCCGCGTCCGAAGAAGCGCGCGGCCCGAATAAGGGTATGAAGCTGCCCCATCATATTTAAAATGGTTGACACTTGTCAAGAACCTTTTCAAAGATTTCTCGTAAAGGATGCAGACAATCTATCGCTCCTGAGTTCAGCTCAAGCGGAGACCGGAAGGGAAAAAGACCTCCTTGGTAAAGCGATCCGAGAATCTGCATGACGATTGAGAATTGAGTGAAGGGACCGGGAGATGCCGTCGCGAGGGGCATCTCCCGGGATGAGAGGTCCGCTCTTTACAAGGTTCACGGAGCGGCGGTGACTTTAAAGTGATCAAAAGCGGTGGCGAACGCGGAAGCCGCATAGGAACGGATTCCGGCGTGATTTCCGCTACTCAGGGAGGTGTCGGTGAGGGTGATGGCCGGGGCGCTCTCCCCGGCGAAGTAAACCTGAATCGTGCTCCCTTTGGTAACCAGGCGAACCCGATAATACGTATTGAAGCTCATGACCCGATTCGCTGTCGCCAGCCGCGTGAAGACGCCATTCACCTTTTTGAAAAGGGCCGTACTCCCCAGCCCCGGATCGAGCAATGCATAATAAAAATTATTCGCATTCGACCACCGCGCCATCACCCCGCAGCTGCTGCCGGCGGCAGTCGTCTTGCAATCGGCCGAGACATCCTGGTCCGCGCCGATCGAAGGGGTCCAGCGCGCCTCCTGGGCGGCCGTATCTACATTACGGACCTGATTCCCGTTGATCTCGAAATCGACCATATACTCGCTCCAATTCACTCCCAGGCTCGTGCCGTTGGCCCGATCGAACGAATCGCTCAGAGAATTACCTGAGGCGGAGACCACATGGAAATGATCAAACCAGGTGGTCCCGATCGCGGAGGCGTAGGAACGAATCCCGGCATACGCTCCCGTGGCAAGAGAGGAATCGCTGACGGCGATCGCCGGCGCCCCTTCCCCGGCGAAGTAAACATTGATCGTGCTCCCTTTGATCACCAAACGGAGCCGGTAATAGGTGTTGTAGCCGATCGGCCGCGCCGTCATTGCCAGTTTCGTATAGACGCCGTTCACCTTCTTAAAGAGAGCGACATCTCCCATTCCGGCATCGAGTCGAACATAATAAAAATTATTTGCATTCGACCACCGCGCCATCACCCCGCAGCTGCTGCCGGCGGCGGTCGTCTTGCAGTCGGCCGAGACATCCTGATCCGCCCCGATCGATAGGGTCCACCGCGCCTCCTGGCTGGCGGCATCAAGGTTGCGGACCTGATTCCCGTTGATCTCGAAATCGACCATGTACTCGTTCCAGTTCGCCCCCAAGCTCGTGTTGTTGTCCCGATCGAACGAATCGCTGACGTTCGCGGGAGGAGGGGCGGTCACCGTCAGCGCGAGGGTCGCCTGACGGAGCAGGTTCCCGGAGGTTCCTCTCACTGTGATCGAATAACTTCCGGCCGGAAGGGTGGCGCGCGTCCGGAGATTCACCGTGGTCGAGCCCGATCCGTCGGCCGGCGGGGTGACGGCGGCGCCGACATCGCTGCAGGTTACGCCGGGATTGGAGGTCGTGCAGGTCAGGGAGACCGAAGAATTAAAGCTGTTGACGGATGAAACCGTCAGTGTAGAAGCCGCCGTTCCTCCCGCCGTTGTGCTGAGTGAGGCGGGGGAGGCCGCCAACTGAAAATCGGGCGCCGGTTTCACCGTGAGGGTGAACGTCGCCGGGTGGGAGAGATCTCCCGCCGCCCCGTTCACCGTGATCGTATGGTTTCCGATCGGCGTCGTCGCTTGCGTTCTCACCGTCAGGGTGGAAGAGGCGTTGCCGTTGATCGGCGGGAGGATCGAGGCGGGATTGTACCCGCAGGTCACGGTCGGATGGGAAGCATCGCAATCGATTCCGACGGAAGCATTAAAGCCGTCCTTCGAAGAGATCGTCACCGTCGATGTGGCCGTCCCTCCGGCCACCACCGAGGCGGAGGTGGGAGCGGCGGCGATCGTAAAATCGGGCTGTGCGGAGAGGACTTTGGCTAATTCTTCCCTCGCCCGCAGGAGTCCGTTGCTAGATGTAGGGCTGCCCGGATTTTTGTTCCAGACATAGGTGATCAATTTTCTCGCCCCGTCCGCCGGATCGACCGCCGCCATGTAAGGATCGAGGATGTTTTCTTTGATCCAGGCCTTTCCGTCGGCTCCTTCCTCTTCCTTTTTTGTCTCGACGAGGGTGAGATATTCGTAATCCTCGATCCCTTCCCGGAGCATCTTCAGCCGGATGCTCGGGATCGGAATGTGCCTTGTCCCGCCGATCTTGTCGGGACGGCCCGGATAAAAGAAGGTGCCGTCGCCGTTGCCGCTGAAGTAGTAGATGTTTTTCCACGGATCGTTGGCCGGGAATTGATAGGCGTAGACCGTATCGAAATAGAGTTGAGTGCCGGGACCCGGCGCGGCGTAGCCGATTTGGTATTGATAGGTCAGCCACTCAAAGGCGCGGCTGTAGATCGCCGGCAGGTCGGCCATCGGGGTGGGATATCCGGTCTCCGACCCGCCGCAGCCGTGGCTGCCGCAGGCGTGATACCACCAGAGCTCCTTTCCGGGGGCGATGATCGTGTCATAGCTGCGCCGAAGGTTGGTGTTGAAAGGGAAACCGCCGGTCGGTTTTCCATTCATCCAAACGTTGGGGACGGTCCAGATGTCGAGATAACGGGTATAATCGGGAACGTTCAAATAATTCGTAAAGCAATCTTCGCTCGCCTGCCGGCTGCTGGTGATCATGATCGGAATGTCGATGGCGTTGTCCTTGAAAAATTTCGCCTTCTGGTAGACCTCTCTCCAGGCGGTCGAGGCGCCGCCGCTGTAATTCTGGTCGCACCGCCGGACCCCGCTCACCGAGGGATAAGGAGGCTCATCCCAGAGATAATAGAAAAGCTGCGATTTCCATCCCTTGTCGGCGATGTACCGGATGTAATCCCGGTAATAAGCGACCGTTTCCACGCCGGTGGCGCTCAACCCCGTTCCGTCCCGCATCCGGGCCCGGGTCAGCTTCGTCCCCGGGAGCTTTCCGTTCGGAAGGAGGTTGGGATCCCCGCCGCTGAGAAACTCCGGATACCGCTGGTTGCAGGTGGTCGAGATCGCCGGGAGCGACCAATTGATCCCTCCGAGGGAGTTGCTCCAGACCGGCCTCGGCCAGATGGCGTTTTCGTTCGAGACCCGATGGAGCAGCATCTCCTTTGTATAAAGACAGATGATCTCCCAGTACTTGTCGTCCCCGACCTCGGCGGTGCCGTAATGGCCGGTCTTCGCCTCGCCGATTCCGACCGCATAGGCTGTTTTTAAAGTAGGAATGGAGGGAAGGTCAAAATTTCGGACCGTCAGCCGGATCGGAATCGTGGCGGCGACGGCGCTCCCGATCGTCACCTGGGCCGTCCCCCGGTAGAGGCCGGCGGGGCTCCCCTGCGGAACATACAGATCGACCCAGATCCCCTGCTTCTGATTCGCGGCGACGTTAAACGGAAAGGCCGGCGCGGTCTCCCCCGGCATCCGCCGGACCTCGCCGAAATATTCATCGACCTTGGGAACCAAACCGTCCGGCCAGAGTCCTAATTTTCCTTCCGAAGAAGAGGCGGAAGTGACGGGGAGATAATGCTCGCGGTAAATAACGATATTTTTAGGACGGCCGTTGGCAAGCGCGGCAATGACGTTCCCCCGACCGTCGGTGAGGTCGGTGATTGTGACGTTGACTTGAGAGAGCGCGGAAGAGGAGGCGGCAATGAAAATCTGAAAAGGCTCGAACTCGTTTCGCCCGGCGGAGAGGGTCACCCCTCCCTCGCTGCATCCCGCGGCGGCGCAGAGATCGATTCCGGCAGGGACCGGATCTCCCGTCGCGCCGCCGTTGGCTTGGCGGAGCTTGACCATCCCGGTGTCCCACCAGATCGTCTGCGCCTCTGCAACACCGACCGATAGAAAAAAAGAACTGACCAGAATCGCCCATTGCCGCCATCGGTACATGCCGCGCTCCATCCATAAAGGGTCGTGATAAAGACAAAGCGCAAGCATACCAAAACGTGATCCATCGGCCATAGGGCAACCGCTTTAATTCCTTTTGATATTTTCCTTAGATCGGATCAATCGGAACAAAAGAAGGGAGACACTCTAATGGAAAGTCGGACTGGGATGACGGAGATGAATTGAAAAACGTGCCGAAGATTTCCTTTCGCCTTTCGTGTGACCGGAATCACACAAGCCGAAAGTGATTCATCTCTTTTTCGAAGACCGGCGCAGGCGTCCTTTAAAAGGCCGCGGTGGCCATGGAGCCGATGAGATATTTCAGATCATCATCTTCAAACCGAAGCCCGGCGCCGATGAAAAAGGTATTCAGATCATTGTTGAGGATCTGGTCATAGCCGGCTTCGAAAGTGATGTATTTAAAGAGGGTATAGGCGGTGGTCAACTTCAGATGCGCCCGCTCCGACAAGGGATCGTCGCTGTTGAAATCCCAAACGTCGACGCTGACCCGGAAGGCCTCATTAAATAAAAAGTAGTCGGCCCCGGCGCCGAAAGTGTTCTCAACGAGACCGATCCGGAGACCGAGGTTGGAAACCCGCTTTCCGAAGAGGGCGGAGAGCTTTAACCGGCGCTGCGTCTCCAGCTCGGTGACGGTGGTCGGCACCCCGTCGGTGGTGATGACCGTGGTTTTCTCGCGGACGCTCCCCCGCGGATCATCCACAATCTCCACCCGGTAGAATTTGTCGGCGCGGGGTTGAAGTTGGAGCGTGAAATAGCCTTTGTTTTGGCTCTCCTGAAGCTGATATTCGTTTCGGAAGCCGACATAGGTCCGGAATTTTTCGATCCGGCCGACCGCGTTGCCGATCCCTTCCAGGGCGCTGTTAATATTTTCGTAGGCGCTCTCATCGGTGAAGAGCTTTCCGATGGTCCCTTCGCCCCGCTCGACCTTGGCCGTGATCGCCTCCACCCCCTTCAGCGAATCGCCGAGGTCATCCAGGGCGCGGGTCAGCTTCTCATAGGCCTCTTCATCGTTGATCAACTTGCCGAGGGTTCCCTCCCCCCGCTCCATCTTTTGGGCCATCCGGGCGAGGCTCTCCACGAGCTCATTCCCCTCCTCTTTGAGCGACGCGGAGAACGACTCGAAATTAGCGATCGAGCGGCTGAGCGGCTCCTGATTTTTCTGGACCCACTCGTTGATCCCTTTCGTCAGCCCTTTCGCGTTCTCCAAAACTTCTTTCAGGTTCTGTTTTCCCTCCTCGCTCCCGAGAACCTCCCGGAGCGACGTGGTGACCGCTTTCACATCGTCGGCGATGCTGGAGAAGCGGGTCATTAAGTTTTCAAGGTCCGCGGAGGCCTCCTGGACCGGGATCGTCTCCCCGTCCCCCCAAAACGTATTCTCCGTGCCGGGGACGATCTCCACATAGCGATCCCCTAAGAGCCCTTCCGACCGGATTGCGGCGTATCCCCCCTTCCGGATCTTAACCTCCGATTGGATCTTGAGGGTCACCTTCGCGCCCCCGTCCACCAGCTCGATACTCTCCACCTGTCCGACCTCGACCCCCGCCACCCGGACGGGAGCCCGTCGATCAAGACCCGAAGCGGAGCTGAATGTGGCATTGAGGCGATACCCCTCTTCCTGAAGAAAGGCGAATCCGCCGACCTTGAAAGTCATATACGTGAGGAGAAGAAGACCGACAAGGACAGCGATTCCGACCTTTGCTTCAGTGGTGATTCCCTTCAATGGATCTCCTTATCGAAGTAAGTAAAAATGAGAGATAAGTGTTTACGCTTCCTTATCCTCGCTCTTTGGACCGCCGATCCCCTCCCCCACGGTGATCGGGCCGACCGCGCTCCCGGTGATGAACTGTTGGACCACCGGGTTGGGGCTGTTCCGAATCTCCTCGGGGGTGCCGACCTCTAAAATTTTACCCTGATAGAGCATCGCAATCCGATCGGCGATTTTATATGCGCTCTTCATGTCGTGCGTAATCGAAACCGAGGTCACCTGAAGCTGTTTGTTCATCCGGCAGATCAGCTCGTTGATGACGTCGGACATAATCGGATCGAGTCCGGTGGTCGGCTCGTCGTAAAGAATAATTTTCGGATCCATCGCAATCGCCCGCGCCAAGCCGACCCGCTTCTTCATCCCTCCGGAGAGATCGGCCGGCATCCGATCCTCGATCCCCTTCAACCCCACCATTTCCAGTTTCTTGCGGGCGATCTCCCGGATTTTTTCAGCCGGAAAACTGGTATGCTCCCGGAGCCCGAAGCCGACATTCTCCCAAACGCTCAACGAGTCGAAAAGGGCCGCCCCTTGGAAGAGCATCCCGAACCGCTTCCGAAATTCGCTCAGATCTCTCTCGGGGAGGGTCTCGATTTCGACCCCGTCGATGAGAATGCGTCCGGAATCGGGCCTCATCAGGCCGATGATGTGCTTTAGAATAACGCTCTTCCCGGTTCCGCTCCCCCCGATGACAACCATGTTCTCGCCGGCCTCGACCTGGAGGTTCACCCCCCGCAAGACATGGTTGTTGCCGAAACTTTTCTTTACATCGATCAGCTCTATCATCGGTTTCATGACCTTTCCCCTCCTAAATCATTCTAAAAGAGAAAGGCGGTCAGGAAATAGTCGGAGATCAAAATGAGCATCTCCGCGATGACGACGGCCCCGGTGGTCGCCCGCCCGACCCCTTCGGCCCCCCCTTGCGTATTAAATCCCTTATAGCAGCTGATCGTCGCGATGAGGGTGCCGAAAACCATCGCCTTCAAGAGCCCCCCCCAAATATCGTTCGGCTCCAGATACTGAATCGTCCGGCGGATATAGATCCCCGGATTCGCCTCTAGCATCTGCACCGAGATCAGGTATCCTCCGATGATGCCGATGAAATCCGAAAAAACGGTCAGGAGCGGAAGCATCAACATCCCCGCGAGCAATCTCGGCGTAATCAGATATTGGACCGGATCGACCGCCATCGACGCCAGGGCGTCGATCTGCTCGGTCACCTTCATCGTCCCGAGCTCGGCGGCCATCGCCGCCCCCGCGCGCCCCGCCACGATCAGCCCCGTCAGGACCGGCCCGAGCTCCCGCGTCATCGAAAGGGCGACGACCGTCCCGACCAGCCCCTCGGCATTAAACCGCTGGAAACCGGTGTAGCTCTGCAGCGCCAGGACCATCCCGGTGAAGGTGGCGGTGATCAGGACGACCGGGATCGACTCGACCCCCACCGCCTCCATCTGCCGGGCGATGTTCCGAAAACGAAGCGGGGGCCGGAACGTCCAAAGGAACGCCTTGATGAAAAGGAGGGCGATCGCCCCCACCTCCGTCAAAAAGCCAAGAAGCCAGCTCCCTATTTTTTCGAAGTAGCGCATAAGAGTATCGGTCTTATGGGTCTTATACGACCTATATTTTGCCTCACCTCTCCTTGTATATTCTCGGAACCCGCTCCCCGATCCCGCAGAGAATCTCATACGGGATGGTCTCGGCCTGGCGGGCGAGTTCGTCGGCCCAGACCGCTTCGCCACCTTCTTCCCCAATCACTGTGACCCAGTCGCCGACGCTCAGGGAAGGGGCCTCGGTGACATCGAGCATCGTCATGTCCATGCAGACCCGGCCCACCACCGGCGCCCGTTGCCCTTTGGCGATCATTACCCCGCGGTTGGAGAGAAGCCGCGGATAACCGTCTGCATAACCGATCGACACGGTGGCGATGAGGCTCTCCCGCCGGGTGAAGAAGGTGCGCCCGTAGCTGATGGAAGTCCCCGCGGGAACTTTTTTCACTGCGATGACGCGGGCCCGAAGCTGGAGGATCGGCTTCAGCGGGATCTCCGTTTCCTCTTCCAAAGGGGAATACCCGTAGAGCATCAACCCCGGCCGGACCAAGTTAAAGTGCGCCGCGCCGAAGTGCATAATAGCAGCGCTGTTGGCGAGATGGCAATAGCGGACTTTCATTTTCGCCTTCTGAAGCGCGGTCCAGATTTGCTTCAGCGCCTCAAACTGTTTCTTGGCAAAAGAGAGATCCTTCAGATCGGCCTCGGCAAAGTGGGTCAGAATTCCTTCCACCCGAATCCCCTTCTGTTCCATCGCCGTTTGAATGAACGGGAGGGCTTCGGAAACCGGCAGGCCGATGCGTCCCATGCCGGTATCGAGTTTGACATGGACGTTCACCCGCTCCCCCCGCCGCGCGGCATACCGGCTCAGGGCGGCAAGCGACGCCGCGTCGAAGAGAAGAGGGGTGAGCTGATATCGGACGATTTCCGGAATCTGCTCGATCGGGCAGCCGGTCATCAACAATATCGGATGGGTGATCCCGGCCTTTCGAAGCTGGATCGCCTCCTCCAAATAAGCGACCCCGAGCAGGCTGATCTCCATCGACCGTTTCTCTCCCACCAGAAATTGCGCGATCGGGACGGCGCCATGGCCATAGGCGTTCGCCTTGATGACCGCTAAGATCTCCCTCCGGCCGATTCGCTTCTTGACCTGCTGAAGATTGCGGCGCAACGCCGAGAGATCAATCTCCGCCACGCCGGCTGCGCGTCTTCGAACATCCATCTTTATTCCCTCGCTCAATCCTCTTCCTCGTCGGCCCGGCCGTCCGGATTCGATTCCACCGGAGCGGCCGCGCCGTTCGAGTTTTTTTCTTCGAGCAATTCTAGCACATGATTCTGCTGTTCGCTCAGCTGTTTCAGAAGAAGCGGATCGGAGGGAGACAACGCCTTCGCCTCCCGGACCGCGGCGAGGGCCGGTTCGTATTCGGCGCGCGCCAGGTAAATGGCGGCGAGGGTGTCGAGATAGTAGGGCTTTCGCGCCGGGTCGACCTCGATCGCCTGCTGAACCCAGCGCTCCGCTTCGAGCAGATCTCTCTCTTCGATCAGATAAAGCGACGCCAGATTATTGAGAATGGGAGCGTTCCGAGGGTCGAGACGGAGCGACTTTCGATAGGCCTGTTCCGCGGCGGCGTAATTTTTCTTTGCGTAGTAAACGTTTCCCAAGTAGCCCTGGATCACCGAGGGGGATCCTCCCTTGTCGAGCGCCGCTTGATATTCCACGATCGCCAGGTCCCACGCCCCCCGCGCTTCATAAGAAAGCCCGAGTTGAAGATGCTCTTCACCGGAGAGCGGGTCGTTGAGAATGACGACTTTGGGAACGGCGCCGCAGCCGGCGAGCCCGAAAAGGAGCCCAAACCGGAGAAGGAGAAGCAGCGTCCGTGCGAGTCCCATCGGGGTTAACTTGCGCTTCGGGGAACGACTTGAAGCGTCCAATAATTCGTCTTCTCCCAGGCTGCGACAAAGGTTTGATACGGAATCGGTTTGTTCTCTTCTAATCCGGAGTGGACGATCACCTCTTCCCGCGTTTCATCCAGGCCGGTAATGACGACAAAATGACCGACGGGGAAAACGCGTCCCCCCAGATTCAAAAATGCAATCAGGGGAATGCCTTGCGAGAGATGTTTCTTGACATCGGGGAGGCTGCCGGCGTAGCTCTCGGCCCGCATCCCCTTCTTCCGCGCGAAATGGGTGAGATCGATCCCCAACGCCCCGTTTAACTCCGGAAGATAGACGGCGCGCGTCACCTCCTCCACCGAAATCTCCTCCCGCCAGTAGTGCAAGACGGAGGTCAATGACGCCGGACCGCAAAGGCCCACCTGCTGGGGGAAATAAGGAACGTTTAACCGAAGCGCCTCCGGGGAGGGAGAACGCATTTGACCCGCCGGGGCACAGGCTGAAACGAGTGCAAAGAAAAGAATCGCCAGAGAAGATCGCAACAGAACCGGGATCATCCCGGAAGAAATCGGCTGGATCTCATCAACAGGCCCCGTACGATGAAGTCGGCTCACATTCGATCTACTTTGTGATGATGACTTTGTGCCCGGTCAGTTGAAGTAGAATCACCACGAGGATCGCGATCACCAGAAGCGCGATCACCACCCCGAGCCCGTCCCCCCCGGCATAAAGGGAATCGATCTGACCGGCGACTTGATGGACTTCCTGATCGGAGAGCTGCGCCAGCCGGGAAGTGATTTCTTCTTGGCTTAAACCGAGATCGGCCAGGCGTTGGTGAATCATTTTTGATTCGAGAACGGTCTGTATCTTGGAAAGATCCTCTTGGCGGATCGAAGAGGTCTGATTGGAGGGGAGAAACATCGCCCAACCTTCGGAGGTCGGGAAAGCGGAGAGGAGTCCAAGAACCACTGTGGCAATGACCAAATAACCGACTAAGGATCGTTTAAAGAAAAGCTGAACCCGAAAACCCATCGACGACCTCCTATCCGCAACCATGAGAACCGTGAAACGACACGCCGTCTAGACTTTCACTTAAACTTCCAGAATCTCCGCTTCTTTCTTCTTTAAGATTTCATCGACCTTGGTGATCGTTTGGTCGGTCATTTTTTGAACTTCATCCTGCGCTTTGCGGAGCGCATCCTCCGTCAGTGTTCCGTCCTTCTGCAGCGATTTGAGCTCTTCGTTCGTATCGCGCCGGATGTTTCGGATCGCCACCTTCGACTCTTCCCCGATCCTTTTCACCAGCTTCACGAGATCTTTTCTTCGCTCTTCGGTCAGAGGAGGGATGCTGATCCGGATGACCTTTCCATCGTTGGAGGGGGTGAGTCCCAGCCCGGAGCCCAAGATCGCTTTTTCCATCTCGGGAAGCTGGCTGGTATCCCATGGCTGAATGAGGACCGTTCTGCTGTCGGGGATGGAAAGGGTCGCGATCTGCTTTAAAGGAGTGGTTGCTCCATAATAATTGACCTGAACGGAATCGAAGAGGACCAAGGAGGCGCGGCCGGTTCGAACGCCGGAGAGCTCCACCTTCAGGTGTTGGAGGGAAGCCTCCATCTTCTCGAGCATTTTCTTTTTCGCGTCAGAAAACATGAAAATCCTTTTATAGGTCTTATAGGTCCTATAAGTCGTATAGGACCTATAAAATCATCGCGACTTTCTAATAATCGTTCCCACACGCTCGCCGGTGAGGACCTTGCGGATGTTTTCTTTTTCTTTAACGTTGAAGACGATCAGCGGAAGATTATTATCCATGCAAAGAGTCACCGCGGTGGAATCCATGATCTTCAATCCCTTCTCGATCACCTCGAAGAAGGTCAGCTCGGAGAACTTGCGGGCCGCCGGATCTTTCATCGGGTCCCGGTCGAAGACACCGTCGACCTTGGTTCCCTTTAAGATTACTTCGGCGCCGATTTCCATCGCTCGGAGCACCGCCGCCGTATCGGTCGAAAAATAAGGATTGCCGGTCCCGGCCGCGAAGATGACCACCCGTTTTTTTTCCAAATGACGGATTGCCTTTCTTCGAATGTATCCCTCGGCCAGCTCTTTCATCTCGATCGCCGACTGAACGCGGGTGAAGACCCCCTTCTTTTCGAGGATATTCTGGAGAGCAAGCGCATTAAGAACGGTCGCCAACATCCCCATGTAATCGGCCGAGGTCCGCTCCATTCCCGCGGCGCTCCCGGCGATGCCCCGAAAGATGTTTCCGCCGCCGATCACAACCGCCGTCTCAACCCCCATCGAGGCGATTTCTTTGATCTCCTCGGCGATGGTGTCGAGCATCTTGGGATCGATCCCGTACCCCTGGTCACCCGCCAATACCTCCCCGCTGACTTTCAGGAGAACTCTTCGATATTTGGCGTCGGACATGGGCGGCGATCCTATTAGGCGATCCTATTAATAGATGGAAAGGGCAACACCGCCGGAGCGAACGGCAAAGGCGCCGTTGGCTTCGTTCGGCATGGAATGGATGGAGCGGAGGCCCTAAGCCTCCCCTTCACCCAACTGATATCGCGTAAACCGTCGGATGTGCATGTTCTCCCCGACCTTCGCAATCTTCTGTGCCAATAGATCTTTGATCTTGGTCTGAGGATCTTTGATGAACGGCTGCTCCAGCAGGCAGATCTCCTCAAAAAACTTCTCGAGTTTTCCTTCGGCGATTTTAGCGATCACCCCCTCCGGCTTTTTCGTCTCACGCGCCTGAGCGATATAGATGTTCCGCTCCTTCTCGATCACCTCCGCGGGAACCTCCTCGCGCCGGATATACTGAGGCGGGGGGGTCGAGCCGGCGATCTGCATCGCGATATCTCGAACGAACTCCTGGAACTCCGGATTTCGCGCGACGAAATCGGTCTCGCAGCTCACCTCGACCAAAACGCCGATTTTTCCGCCGAAGTGGATGTAGGAGCCGATGCTCCCTTCGCGCGTCTCCCGCCCCGCTTTTTTGGCGGCGGTCGCAAGCCCTTTCTGCCGGAGATAATCAATCGCCTTGGAGAGGTCCCCTTGCGACTGCGCCAGGGCGGCCTTGCAATCCATAATACCGGCCCCTGTCTTCTCGCGTAACTCTTTAATCGTATCGACTGCCGACATTCCGTTTCCTTTCTAAAATATCTCTACAAGAAATCAGAGCCCGAGGTGGCGCTTACGAGGCAGACGCTCCCGGCTCTCCCTCCGCCGCGGCCATCACCGGTTCCGGCTTCACCTCTTGCTGGGAAGCGGAAGCCGGCCGCTCGGTCTGCGTCTTCTCCCGAATACGCCGACCCTCCAAGACCGCATCGGCCATCCGGCTGGTGATCAAACGAATCGCACGGATCGCATCGTCGTTGCCCGGGATGACATAATCGATCTCATCGGGATCACAATTCGTATCGACAATGGCGATGACCGGGATCCCCAGCCGGTTCGCCTCTAACACGGCGGTTCGCTCTTTCATCGTATCGATCACGAAGATCGCCGCCGGAAGGTTCCGCATATCCTTGATTCCGCCGAGATTCCACTCGAGGTGCTCCCGCTCTTTCTCCATCTGGAGCACTTCTTTTTTCGGCAGCCGCTCATGGGTCCCGTCTTCGCGCGCCGATTCGAACTTTTTTAACTTTTCAATACTCTTCCGGATGGTGGCGAAATTGGTCAGCATCCCCCCCAGCCACCGATGGTTCACATAAAACATGCCGCACCGCTTCGTCTCGGCCTCCACGATCTCCTGCGCCTGCCGCTTCGTTCCGACGAAGAGGATCGTCTCTCCATGCGCCACAAGGTCTCGGACGAAATCGGTCGCTTCCGCGAACTTCTTAACGGTTTTCTGAAGATCGATGATATAAATATCATTTCTCTCCCCGAAGATATATTTGGCCATCTTCGGATTCCAACGATTGGTTTGGTGTCCAAAATGAACACCCGCTTCAAGTAATTCTCTCATTTCAGTCATTGCTTCTCCTTATTTTGGTCTGAGCCTCCGCTCCCGCTTTTACGCACTGATTGCCTCATGGACAAAAAGGGCGACCCGACCTGCGCTTTTTTCGGTCGGGGACCGAGCCCCAGCGGGGAGCGTGTGAATTTTGTGTTGATTGTTGAAGGTGTTACACGATCTCGATCACAGGAATTTCAAATGATGAGATTTTAAAAAGTAACATAATTATAGCCGAATTTGCAATAGGAAAAAAGGATCTCTTCTCCTCATCTTAGCTCCGGTACGCCGCATTGATCTTGACATAGTCGAGGCTGAGATCGGATGTCCAGAAGTCGGCGCGACCCCTGCCGGAATGGAGGTGAACCGTCAATTCAATCTCCTTTTGTTTCAAGAGGACCGCCACCTTCGATTCCGCATCCTTTCCTTGGTAGACCCCCTTACGGACGAGCGCCACCGGGCCGAAGGAAAGATCGACCTGCTCCGGATCGACCGGAACTCCGGCATTGCCGATGGCCGCAACAATCCGTCCCCAGTTGGCATCCTCTCCGAAAAAGGCGGTTTTGACCAGACTGGAGCAGGCGATCGACTCGGCAATCCGTCGGGCCGCCGAATCGCTCCGGGCGCCGGTGATCTTAATCTCGATCAGCTTCGTCGCCCCCTCCCCGTCCCGGACGATCATCTTGGCAAGCGAGAGGCAGGCCGCCTCCAACAGGACGACAAACTGGCCGTAGGCCGTCCCCTTGGATCGGATCTCTTTTCCCCGCTGTCCGCTGGCGAAACAGAGGACCATGTCGTTCGTGCTGGTGTCGCCGTCGACGGTGGTGCGGTTGAACGAACGATCGACCGCTTGCCGGAGCGCCTCCTGAAGCAGACGGGGCTCCATCGCTACATCGGTCGCCAAGAAGGCAAGCATCGTCGCCATGTTCGGATGGATCATTCCGGAACCCTTGGCGATCCCACCGACCCGGACCTCTTCTCGACCGACCTTCCCGGTGAAGGCGACCTCTTTCGGAAAGGTATCGGTCGTCATAATCGCTTCCGCCGCCGCGCGGCCGCCGTTTCGCGAAAGCTGCAAGGCCAACCGCGGAACCGCGCCGGTGATCTTCTCGATCGGCAGGAACTCGCCGATGACCCCGGTCGAGGCGACGTAGACCGACGCGATCGGGACATTCAATGCCCGCGCCGCCGCCTCGGCCATCGCTCCTGCATCCCGGCCGCCCCGCGCCCCCGTGAAGGCATTGGCGTTGCCGCTGTTGGCGATGATCACCCGGCCCTTTTTCTTTCGAAGGTGCTTTCGATCGAGCAGAAGCGGGGCGGCTTGGAATCGGTTCTTGGTAAAGACCCCCGCCACGTTGCAGACGCTCTCGGAGAAGATTAATGCGAGATCGGGCTTCTCCATCTTCTTGATCCCGGCAAATGTTCCTGCCGCCGTAAAGCCGTCGACGGCGGTGATCCCCCCTTCAATCTGTTCCATCGTTCATCCAAAATGAAAAGCGTTTAGGGGAAGATCCCCGGCGACATCAGGCCAAGCCGCTCGTCCCATCCCATCATGACATTCATATTCTGAATCGCTTGTCCCGACGCCCCTTTGACCAGGTTATCGATCGCCGACATGAGGATTGCCGTCCGACCGGAGGGGGTCGCAAAGGCGCCGATGTCGCAAAAGTTCGATCCGCGAATCTGACTCAGGTTCGGCGCGCCGTCGAACCTCCGGATAAAGGGCTCGCCCCGATAGAGGTCCAAAACCGAATCGATCTTCTTCTGTGTGAACTTTTCGTTTAACGGAAGATAGATCGTCGTCAATATCCCCCGGTTGACCGGGAGAAGGTACGGGGTGAAGAGAGCGGTCATCTTCTGTTGGCCGATCCGCCGAATCTCCTGTTCGATCTCAGGGAGATGTCGGTGAACACCGACGTTGTACGCCGCCATTCCTTCGTTGACCTCGGTAAAGTGGGCCTTTGCGGAGGGAGTCCGTCCCGCCCCCGAGATTCCCGACTTCGAATCGATGATGATCTCCCGGCTTGGATCGATGCACCCGGCCTTTAAAAAGGGATAGAGGAGCAGCAGCGCCCCGGTCGGATAACAGCCGGGATTCGCGATGAGATGGCTTTTTGCGATCTCGCTTCGGTAGACCTCGGTCAGACCGTACACCGCCTCCTTCAAGAGCTCGGGGCGGGAGTGGGGCAACTGGTACCAGCGCTCATACAGCGGGGCAGATCGGAGGCGAAAATCAGCGGAGAGGTCGATCACCCTTTTGCCGAGATCGATGAGCTGCCGCGCCGGTTCCATTGCTTTTGTGTGGGAGAGAGCGAGGAAGACCAGATCGGCCTTTTCGGCGATCTTCTTCGGATCAAAGGATTCCAGCGTCAGGTCGTAATACCCTTTTAACGAGGGGAGCCGATGAACGAGCGGCTCTCCGGCCGACTGCTCGGAGGTCGCACTGACCACCTCGACATGGGGGTGTTGAGAGAGAAGCCGGAGCAATTCTCCCCCCGTATAACCGGTGGCGCCGGCGATGGCGACTTTGAGGGTCATCTCATCACTTATCTTTATGCAAGGGACCTCTGGTCCCGATGTTTACTTAAAAAAAAGGGAAGGTCTTTCGACCTTCCCGATCAAGTGCGAGGTGAAAAGAACCTTTACCGTTTTGAATATTGGAACCGCTTGCGGGCTCCCTTTTGCCCATACTTTTTTCTCTCTTTGACCCTCGGATCGCGGGTGAGCAATCCTTCTTTCTTTAAAGCGGTCCGTGATTGGGGGATCGCTTCCAAGAGGGCCTTGGAGATGCCGTGACGGAGCGCGCCGGCCTGGCCGGTCAGTCCGCCGCCATGAACCGTGGCAACGGCGTTGTATCGTCCGACCGTCTCCGTCAATTGGAAGGGCTGGATGAGGAGATACTTCCAGGCTTGGCGGGGGAAATACTCATCCGACGGCCTGCCGTTCACCAAGATCTTCCCCTCTCCCGGCTCCAAATAAACCCGCGCGGTGGCGTTCTTTCTCTTTCCTGTGGCAAAATAACGGGTTGCCGCCATGATCATGAACCCCTTTCTTTTTCTTTTACTGCAAAAGCTTGTGGTTGCTGCGCCTGGTGCGGATGGTCGGGCCCGGCATAGACTTTCAATTTCTTCGCCATCGCCTTGCCAAGCTTGGTCTTCGGGAGCATTCCGGCAATCGCGTAGGTGACAAGCCGTTCCGGCTTCTCCCGCAGCATCTTCTCCGCGTTTGTCTCCTTCAGTCCCCCCCGCATATAACCGCTGTGGTGATAATATTTCTTTTTGACCGCTTTGCCGGCGGTCAAAACAACCTTCGCCGCGTTGATGACGACCACATGATCTCCGAGGTCCTGGTTGGGAGTAAAAACCGGCTTATGCTTTCCACGAAGAACCGCCGCAACTTGCGTCGCCATGCGACCCAAGACCTTGCCGTCCGCATCAACGACGAACCACTTTCTCTGAATATCGGACTCTTTCACTGCCGTTGTTTTCATCTTTATCCTTCATTTAAACGCTGTAAAGTAGTGTATTTTTATACAATGATCGGTCTTTTGTCAAGGGGAAAGATTGAAACGGGGGGTATTGGGGGCGACCCGGCGGGTCCCCTCACGCATTGTAGGAGCCGAAATCTTTCGGTTTGAGTCTTTCGAGCCACTCGTCCAAATTTTCCGACGACTTCTTTCGGAGCACCTCTTCGGTGACATAGATCGGAACCCCGGCGCGAAGGGCCAACGCAATGGCGTCGCTCGGTCGGGCATCGATCGTAAACTCTCCGGAGCCTGTTCCCTCTTGCTCCGATGTCCGCCGATGCACCAGATAAAGGGTCGCGAAATAGGTATTGTTGTTGAGATCATGAATGACGATCTTTTCCATCTGAATGCTCAGATGGGTCAACAGGTCTCGCAGAAGATCATGTGTGAGAGGACGCTGCGGGACGATCCCTTCCAGCGCAAATCGGATCGCGTTTCCTTCGGTCGTCCCCACCCAAATCGGAAGAAGCTCCACGTTCTGTTCATCCTTTAAGATGACGATCTGTGCTTCCGTATTCGGATCGGAGACCACCGCGTGCACTTTCAGTGGGATATTCATCTCTGACTCCCTGCCTTCCTAGGTTCTTTGCTCATCGACGTCGCCAACCCGGCGCCTTCCGTAATGATCGCTTACGGCAGCCGCTTAATAAGACCTCGGCTCGCCACCTCCGCCGCTTTTTCGAAACTGGCCGGAATGCGCGGGAAAAAGAGAAAGAGATATCCTCTCGATTCCCCCGTTCCCTCCCAGATGATATCGCCCATTTCAATATCCCACAACCGGCCTTGGAGGCGAACGTGTGTCGCCCCTTCAATCACCTCTACCTGTTGCAATTCGGTCTGCAGGAGAAAGCGCGTTCCGAAGACCTTCTTTAGCTCGGCGACATCCTTCTCTTCGGCGACCTTTTTAAACGACAATTCTTTCTTCAGTCGTTCCAGCAATGGACCGAGATTGCTCGCTTCAACTCTGGCGCGCCCCTCTTCAGGTGAAATCAACTGTGTTTGCTGCCGCATTTCGGTCAGCGCCCGGTAGAAGATCTTCTCGGCCGTTTTCGTATAGTCGCGGTTCGCCCCCCGTCCGACCATCGGCATGACGGCGATCGTTTCCGTTGAAAGACTACTGGTATAAAGAACCCCCCTGCGGTAGTCCTCCCGGGAGAGGTCGTCGATGCCGACGCACCCGAAAAATAAAAAACCAAATATAAAAAAGAGGAATGTTCGTTTCATGATCGGAGGATTTTCCGGTGAAAGTCTCATTTATACCCGCTCTATTCTTGTGGAGAGAGGACCCCATATTTCCGCAAGCCTGGGACGGCTGTTCCCATTCTTGCGGCCGTTTTCAAAATAATAGGCTGCAATCTTAAACTGATACTTGTCGAGCGAGCCCGAGACCGTGTGGTCAAACTGAAAAAGTCTCGACCGCGACCGCTTGTTCTCGTTGATTGCAATGACGATCTGGAGATCATCGTCGGCCATGTATTGGATATCTTCCGAGCTAAGGGTGACGTGCGCCCGGATATCGCGGTACATTGTATGAGAATGGAAGTCCCCGATGACATCCAATTTCGGAAAATTCTTCAGGACCTCCGTAATGATTCGCCACTTTTCAGGCCGCAGCTCCGTCCAGCTATGGCCCCGCTTGACGCTTTGATAGGGGATCGCATGCTCGACAATGAACTTATCGGGGTTACGATAGCCCAAGAGGAGACCGAAGCATTCTTTCTTGTACACTTCCACGGCAGAGAGGATTAAACCGATGAAGACATTTTCGTTGAGATAGACCTGCACCTTTCCCCCCTCTTCCGCTGATCATCATACCACTCTTTATACGATCATACATTTGAATTTGATAGGAGATCGATGCCGCCCGCTTAGGTGTCGTACTTCCCGAAATCTTCAGGCCGGAGATTCTCCAGCCAGCGGTCCAATTCCTCGGAACTCTGCTTTTTGATGACCCCTTCGGTCGCAAAGATCGGGGCATCGACGCGAAGCGCCAGGGCAATGGCATCGCTGGGCCGGGAGTCGATCGTGAATTCAGAATCGCCGTACATGAGATGAATTTTTGAAAAATAGGTATTCTCTTTTAGGTCGGTTACAACGATGCTGATGATCTTCGCATCGAGGGAATCCAAGACATTTTTGATGAGGTCGTGGGTCATCGGGCGGGGGGTAAACACCCCTTCCAACGCCAGGCTGATGGCGTTGGCCTCCGGCTTTCCGACCCAAATCGGCAACACTTCGGTATTCTCTTCGTCTCGAAGAATAATAATATAGGCATTATTATAGGGGTCAAACATGAGACCCCGCACCTTCATCTGGACCAACATGATTGATGTCCTTCCCATCATTACCGAAAGATTTATTTTTAAATCTATCACTTTCACCGATTCTTTGTCAACGAACAACCCGATCCACCGGATACACAAACCCTTGTTCTCTCTTGGAATTAAGCTTGACACCCTTTTGACCAACGGCTATAATGTGTCACCCTTAAAGCGAATCTGATTTCGATGCTAAATGTTTTATTTTTTAAAGTCACCCTCCTTTTTTATTTCCTCGGCACCACCTTTTTCTTGTTTAACCTCTGGGGTCGAAAAGGAGAACGCCTCCCCAAAAAACCGATTTTCGGAAACTCGGAAACCGATTCCGCGACCGGATCGTTTGCCGATGCTTCCTGGAGTCAAAAGCTGGCCGTCGTGGTGACAGGCGCCGGGTTTATCTTCCACACCCTTGCCCTGGTCGCCCAAATCAGGGAGGCCGGGTACATCCCCTTCACCAACCTCCATGAAGCCATTTCCTTTTTTTCCTGGGCGATCGTTCTCGCTTTTTTCCTGGTGGAGTTCCGCTACGGGATCGACATCCTCGGATCTTTTATCCTCCCGCTCGCCTTTCTCTCCCTGGTCTCGGCGGCGGCCCTTCCGGATGAAATCCGCACCCTCGACCCGACGCTGAAGACCATCTGGTTCGGCATCCATACCACCCTTTCTCTGCTCGGCATCGTCGCCTTCGCGATTGCATTCATCGCCGGAATTATGTATCTTCTCCAGGAAAGTTTCCTGAAATCGAAACAATTCAGTCCGCTTTATTATAAGCTCCCCTCCCTCGATCTGCTCGACGAGTGGAACAAGAAAGCCATCCTGCTCGGATTTCCGCTTCTGACCCTCGGCATTATTTCGGGAGCGCTCTGGGCGCAGTATTCGATCGGTTCGTTTTGGATCCAGAACAATCCAAAACAGGCGCTTTCTTTGGGAACCTGGCTTTTTTACTTGATGGTCCTCCACGGCCGGATTACGATTGGATGGAGGGCGAAGAAAGCGGCCCACCTCGCCATCATCGGCTTTGTGGGGGTCGTTTTTATTTTCGTCACCCTGGCTTAAACCGCCTCTGATCGCTTTTGGTCTGATGTTTTGAAGATGGCGCAACGGAAGAAAACGTCATGAATATCGTGATCGTCGGTCTCAACCATCGCACCGCGCCGGTTGAAATTCGGGAGCGCTTTTCGATCTCCGAAAAACAGATCGGAGAGGCCCTCTATCGACTGAAGTCGAATCCCGTCATCGAGGAAGGCCTGATCTTATCCACCTGCAATCGGGTGGAAGTCTGCGCCATGGTCAAGGAGACGACGAAGGGTTTCGAAGCGATCAAAAATTTCCTGATCCATTACCAGCCGGGCATTTCCCCCGACGTCCTCACCCCTTGCCTCTACATGTATGCCGCCGGGGACGGTCTTCGCCACCTCTTCCGCGTCGCCTCCAGCCTCGATTCGATGATCATCGGAGAGCCTCAAATCTTGGGCCAGATCAAAGATGCCTTCGATCAAGCGATCCTCCATAAAACCACCGGGGTCGTTCTGAACAAGGTTTTCAAAAAGGCGATCTCGGTGGCGAAACGGGTCCGGACCGAAACGAAGATCGCCGAGAATGCCGTCTCCATCAGCTTCGCGGCGGTCGAGCTCGCGAGAAAAATTTTCGGGAAACTCGACCGGAAATCGGCCCTTCTGCTTGGCGCCGGTGAGATGGCCGAGTTGGCGGCGCGCCACTTCGTCGGCAACGGCGTCCAGTCGGTCGCCATCGCAAACCGGAGCTACGAGCGCTCCCTGGAGCTGGCGAAAGAGTTCAACGGCGTCCCGGTGAAGTTCGAAGATTTCGTGGCGCAAATGGCCGAATCGGATATTGTCCTCTGTTCCACCGGCGCCCCGCGCTACTTAATCGGGGTTGAAGAGGTCTCGAAGGTGATCGCCATCCGCCAGAACCGGCCGATCTTCTTCATCGATATCTCCGTGCCGAGGAACATCGACCCGGCGATCAACAAATTAGACAACGTCTTTCTCTACGATATCGACGATCTGCAGCTGGCGGTGGAGACCAACCTTCGCGCACGGGAACAAGAAGCGCTCAAGGCGGATCAGATCATCGACGAGGAGATCGAGCGCTTCTCCCGCTGGTTCAAGTCGCTCGATGCCGTTCCGATGATCGTCGCCTTAAGAGACCGGGCCGAAGAGATCCGCAAAGCGGAGATCGAAAAAATCGTCGGAAAGCTCGGACCGTTGACCCCGGCCCAACGAGAGATGCTGGAGGGGCTCACCAGCTCGATCGTCAACAAGCTCCTCCACAGCCCTCTGACCGTGTTGAAGGAAGAGGCCCACTCGACCAACGGCAATATGATTCTGGAGGCGACCCGAAGGCTCTTCCATCTCGAGGAGGTCCTCTCCAAGCTCGATGAGGAGAAGAAGGTCCCCCCCGAGGAACCGTTGTAATGAACCGGGGCATCGGACTTCCCCTGTTGCTCGCCTTTCTGATTCTCTCCCTTATCAGCTGTCGACGCGATCCCAATCAGGTCAACCCAAAACCGACTCTTCCGCAGGCGGCCCCTGTTACGGAAGAGCGGAAAGTCGCTCCGTCGTTTCCTCCGGGAGTTCCGCCGCATGGAAGGGGCGGCCCCTACCTTTTGACGGGGAGTTTCAGCACCGGTGAAGGAAGTTACGTCCGCTCGCTTCTGGCGGACGGTGATTTTCTCTGGGTCGGGACCTCCGAAGGGATCATCAAGGTCGCCCGGCGCACCGGAGAAGCCCTTGGAACCTACACGACGGCGGATGGATTGAAGAGCCCCTATATCTTCACGATGAAGAAAGACCCGAGGGGGGTTCACTGGTTCGGGACCAACAATGGGGGAATCAGCCGCTTTGACGGGAAAGATTGGAAGACCTACCTTCCCTCCGACGGCCTCGCCGACTTCTGGGTCTACGGAATCGACTTCGCCGCGGACGGGACGACCTGGATCGCCACCTGGAACGGGGTCAGCCGGTTTGATGGAACCACGTTCAAAAATTACAACACCAAAGACGGCTTGGCCGATCGATGGGTCTATGCGTTGGCGATCGATCGGGACCAATCGGTCTGGTTCGGAACGGAGGGAGGGGTCAGCCGCCTCGACCCGCAAGGAAACTGGAAGACATGGCGCCACGAGGATGGTCTCGGGGCGCCCAATAAGCTGGGACTGACCCGGAGCGAGAACACCGGTTTCGGCACCCTCTCCAAATCGGAGATGGACGACTACAAACACCGGCACGACCTCTCGATCCTCGATCCGGGCGGCAACGAAACCTACAATGAAAATTATGTCTTCTCGATGGCAATCGACCGCGACGGGAACAAATGGTTCGGAACGTGGGGAGGGGGCGCCGCCCGCTTCGACGGCGCGACCTGGAAGAACTACACGACGGATGACGGTCTCGCCGGCAACATCGTTTATGCGATCACGGTCGATCCGGCCGACGGGGCGATCTGGTTCGGGACCAACCACGGCGTCTCCCGCTTCGACGGCCGAGAGTGGATGAACCTTACCCCCCGCGAGGGGCTGACGAACGAACATGTTTATGCGATCGCCATCGATGCCGACCGGCACCTCTGGCTGGGAGAAAAGGGGGGGGTCGATGAGTGGACACCGAAAATGCAGGGGAGAATGAATTAGACAATGGCGAAGAGCGTTTTAAAAATCGGGAGCCGCGGGAGCCAGTTGGCGCTCTGGCAGGCGAATTGGGTGAAAAGCCAGCTCGAGCAGAAGGGGTTTCAGGTCGAGATCGTAAAGATCAAAACCACCGGCGATAAAATCCTCGACGTCCCCCTCGCCAAAGTGGGAGGGAAGGGACTCTTCGTCAAAGAGATCGAGGAGGCGCTCCTGCGAAACGAAATCGATCTGGCCGTCCACAGCATGAAGGACGTTCCGAGCGAGCTCCCCGAGCCGCTCCACCTGGCAGCCATCCCCAAACGGGAAGACCCGCGGGATGCGTTGATCAGCCGCCGGAGTCTTCGGCTGGCCGATCTCCCCTCCGGGGCGAAGATCGGGACCAGCTCTCTTCGACGCCAGGCGCAGCTCTGGGCCTATCGCTCCGATCTCGATTTCGCCATGCTCCGCGGGAATCTCGACACCCGCCTGCGCAAAGTGGCCGAGGGGGAGTTCGAAGCGATCATCCTCGCCGCCGCCGGTCTTCACCGGATGGGATGGAGCGATCGGATCACGGAGTATCTTTCGACCGACATCAGCCTTCCGGCGATCGGACAGGGGGCGTTGGGAATCGAGTGCCGACGAGAGGACCGGGAGGTCAATCAACAGATCGCTTTTTTGAACGATCCGGAAACCGCCTGCACGGTCACCGCCGAGCGGGCCCTCTTGATCCGGTTGGAGGGGGGCTGTCAGGTTCCGATTGCAGGTTATGCCACCCTCTCTGGGGAAGAGATCACCCTCGAAGGACGGGTCGCCACGCTGGATGGCCGGGAGATGCTCCGGGAGCGGCAACGGGCGCCGATTTCCGAGGCGGCCCGGCTGGGCACGCAGGTCGCCGAATCACTCCTGGGCAAAGGGGCGGACAAAATCCTCAAAGCGGTTTATGAAGGGGGACGACCGCCGGCGCCCGGAACACCCTGACATAATCGATTAGGAAACAACGTGGGACAACATCCCTCCAACAAAAAGAACGGAACCGTCTACCTGGTCGGCGCCGGCCCGGGCGATCCAAAGCTGATCACCCTGCGCGGGAAAGAAATATTGGAACAGGCGGATGTCATTATCTATGACTATCTCGCCAACCCGAAGCTGCTCGAATTCGCAAAAGAGGGGGCGGAGAAGATCTACGTCGGGAAAAAAGGGGGCTCGCGAAGCTCCCTTCATCAAGAGCATATCGATCAGCTGATGATCGAGGCGGCGAAGGCCGGAAAGTGCGTCGTTCGGCTGAAGGGGGGCGACCCGTTTATTTTCGGACGTGGGGGAGAAGAGGCGGAAGCGTTGGTCGCGGCGGGAATCCCCTTTGAAGTGGTCCCCGGCGTCACCTCCGCCGTGAGCGTCCCGACCTATGCCGGCATTCCGTTGACCCACCGCGACAAGGCGTCCACCGTCGCCTTCGTCACCGGCCACGAGGATCCCGCCAAAGAGGGAAGTCTTGTCGACTGGGCCAAGCTCGCCGGCGGACCCGACACCCTCGTCTTCCTGATGGGAATGGGGAACCTCGCCGGAATCGTCTCGGAGCTGGTCCGGCACGGGAAAGACCCGAAGACGCCGATCGCCCTGATCCGGTGGGGAACACATCCCTTTCAGAAAACGCTGGTCGGCCGGCTCGACAATATCGTTGAGAAGGTCGGCATCGAGGGGATGAAGCCGCCGGTGGTGATGGTGATCGGCGAAGTGGTCTCGCTTCGAAACCGGCTCAATTGGTTCGAATCAAAACCGCTTTTTGGAAAACGGATCATCGTCACCCGCGCCAAAGAGCAGGCGCCGGAGTTCATCGATCTTCTTTCTTCTTATGGGGCGGAGGCGGTCTCCTTTCCGACCCTTGAGATCGCGCCGCCGCCGAGCTGGGCCGAAGCGGATGCCGCCATCGAACGGATCGAACGTTACCATTGGATCATTTTCACCTCGGTCAACGGGGTGCAGTCATTCCGGAAACGGCTCGCCGCCCTCCGAAAAGACCTCCGGCTGCTGAAGGGAATTTCGCTCTGCGCCATCGGCCCTCGAACGGCGGCTGAGATTGAGGCGTGGGGGCTGCAGGTCGATCTGGTTCCAGCCGAATTTAAAGCAGAAGGGGTGCTCCAGGCACTGGATGCGCGCGGGATCGCCGGAAAACGCTTCCTGATTCCCCGCGCCATGGAAGCCCGGGAGATCCTACCGGAGGAAATTCAAAAAAAAGGGGGCGAGGTCGATGTCGTCCCCGTCTACCGGTCGGTCCGGCCCACTCCTGTTCCCGCAACCCTGGAGACCATCCTTCATGCGAAACGGGTCGATATGATCACCTTCGCCAGCTCGTCCACCCTTCGCAATTTCATGGAGATCCTCGGCCCGCAGCGGCAATCATGGCTGACCGGGAGCGCCATTGCCTGCATCGGGCCGATCACGGCGGAGACGGCGCGGGAGTTCGGATTGAAGGTCGATGTCATTCCGGGCGAGTATACCCTTCCCGCCCTGGCCGAATCGATTGTAGACTATTTCGGGAAAAAAGAGTAAATTGGAACAGAAAATGACAAGCCTTTAGGAGTTCTTATGGGATTTCCAACGCACCGGCCGAGGCGGCTTCGGGCAAGTGAAGCATTGCGCCGGATGGTCCGCGAGACCGAGCTTTCGGCCGGCCACCTGATTTATCCTCTTTTTGTCACCCAGGAAAAGAAAGGGAAAAGCGAAATCACGTCGATGCCGGGGCAGTATCGCCTGTCGATCCCCGAGCTTCTTAAGGAAACGACGGAGGCGGCCCGGCTGGGCATTCCGGCGGTGATTCTCTTCGGCATCCCGAAGACGAAAGATGACTACGGATCGGCCGCCTGCGACCCGCGCGGCGTGGTCCCGCAGGCGATCCGGGCGATCAAAGAGAAAACGCCCGATCTTCTCGTCATCACCGATGTCTGCATCGATGAATACACTTCTCACGGACATTGCGGCGTGGTGAAGGAGGGGAAAATCCTCAACGACGAAACATTGGAGATCCTCTCCAAGATGGCGCTGGCGCATGCCGAGGCCGGAGCCGACATGATCGCCCCCTCGGACATGATGGATGGCCGGGTCCGGACCCTCCGGAAGACGTTGGATGAAAACGGACAGACCGAGATCCCGATCCTCTCTTACGCCGCCAAATATGCCTCCTGCTTCTACGCCCCTTTTCGGGATGCGGCCCAATCGGCCCCCCAGTTCGGAGATCGGAAGAGCTACCAGATGGATGCGGCCAACCGGCGCGAGGCGATCCGGGAGGTGGCGCTCGATATCGAAGAAGGGGCCGACATCGTGATGGTGAAGCCGGCCCTTCCCTACCTTGATATTATTCGGGAAGTGAAGGATACTTTTAATGTTCCGGTGGCGGCGTATCAGGTCAGCGGGGAGTTTTCGATGATCAAGGCGGCGGCGCAGAAGGGATGGATCGACGAGACGCGCGCCATGATCGAATCGCTCCTCTCGATCCGGCGAGCCGGCGCGGATATGATTTTAACTTATTTTGCAAAAGAAATGGCGCACATTTCGGGGGAAAAGAGATGAGAATGTTTATCGGCTCGGCCAACATTAAACCGATCGAGGCCTATCCGGTGGTTGCCATCGGCAACTTCGACGGACTTCATTTGGGACACCAGGCGATTCTGGCGGAGGCGATCCAGCGGGCCCAGGAAAAAGAGGGAACCTCGGTCATCCTGACCTTTGAGCCGCATCCCGTGAAGGTGTTGCATCCGGAGCGGGACCTTCGATTGTTGAGCACCTTTCAGGTGAAGATGCGGCAGATCGAGGCGACCGGGATCGATGTCGCCTTCAGCGCCGAATTCAACAAAAACTTCGCCGAGTTGAGCCCGTATGATTTCGCCAAGACCTACCTGCACAACAAAATCGGCGCCAAAGAGGTGGTGGTCGGCCGCAACTTCCAATTCGGGAAAGATCGCGCCGGAAAGGTGGAGGATCTGATCCGATTCGGCAAAGAGCTTGGATTCGAGGTGGTGGTGAAAGATCCGGTGACCGTCGACGGCATCCCCGTCAGCTCCACTAAAATCCGTGAGCTGATGAAAGAGGGAAACGTCTACCTGGCCGCTCGAATGATGGGCCGGTATTATACGATGGAAGGAAAAGTCCTTCCCGGAGATGGGATGGGGAAAAAGCTCGGCTTCCCGACCGCCAACTTCCGGCTCCCCAATGAACTGGTGCCGAAGGAGGGGGTCTACGCCGTCCGGGTGGCCACCCTCAAGGCGGAGGGGTATGTCACCCTCGATGGAATTGTTTATATCGGATCGCGGCCGACGTTCGGCGAACATGAAAACCGGATGGAGGTCCATATCTTCGACTTCAATGAAGATATCTACGGCAAGCGTCTGCTCGTCACCTTTATCGACTGGATTCGGGGCGACCAAAAATTCGAATCGTCCGAGGCGCTGGTTCAGCAAATGAAAAAGGATTCCGAGCAGGCACGGGCGGTCTTAAAAGAGAAGGGAGCCACGCCGGGGTAACGTGGAGATGCTCTCAGTTCGTCGGAACCGATCGATTCTTAAATCGTTTGCGTTATCCTTCCAACGATTTCCTCGCCAGCCCGGAGATAAGATCGTCGTCGGCGTTTCCGGCGGGGCTGATTCGGTCTGTCTGCTTCACCTCCTCCGGCAACTCTCTTCGCGTTATCAGTTCACCCTTCATGTGGCCCACTTAAATCACGGCTTTCGAACCGAGGCGGAGAAAGAAGCCGATTTCGTCAAGCGGCTCTGCGCGGATTGGGACATTCCGATGACCCTCTCTTCCCTTCCGGTCCCGCGCATCTGTAAAGAGCGGCATCTCTCAAAACAAGAAGGGGCCCGTGAAGTCCGCTATGCCTTCCTCAAAGAGGTCGCCGGAGCGGTCGGCGCCCGATGGATCGCCTTAGGCCACACGGCCGACGACCAAGCCGAGACTTTTCTCATGCGCCTCCTCCGAGGGGCCGGATCGAAGGGACTCGGCGCGATTCCCCGGATGCGCGACGGCATGATCATTCGTCCTTTGCTGTCCATTTCGCGGAAGCAAATCGTCGATGCGTTATCGCGGGAGCAGATTCCGTATATCGAAGATCCATCCAACCGGCAGGAGATCTATCTCCGGAACCGTGTCCGCCATCGGCTTCTTCCCCTTCTCGAGGAATACAATCCGAACGTAAAGGAGGCGCTCAACAAAGAAGCGGAACTGCTGCAGGAAGAGAATGATTTCTTGACCCGCTACACAGAGGAGATGATTCCGCGCCTCGGCGTCGAAAAAAAGCAGACCTCGGTCTCCTTCAATCTCGAACGCCTCCGGCCGCTTCACCCCGCCCTTCAACGCCGAATCGTCCGGTGGGGGCTCGACCAGCTCCATCCCGGCCTGAAAGGAATCGGTTTTCATCATATTGAAACCGTTTTGTTGAAAGCCCTCGCCGGCCGGACCGGGAAAGCCTATCCGCTTCCGCATCGTCTTTGGGTCGAGAAGGGCTATACCCAACTCGTTCTCCGAAAGGAGCCTTCGAAAGAGGAACAGACGGAGGCCTCTTTTCAATCCGCGCGACCGGAGACGATCCTCTTTCCCTCCCCGGACCCGATCGACCTTCCGGAGTGGGGCTTGCGCCTGAGCGTCTCGCTCCATCGGAACCGAGAAAACCGGCCCGCTTTTTCCACTTGCGCCGCTTCTTTCGATTTTGATAGAATTTCCAATCCTTTCACCCTTCGTAGCTGGCGGGCGGGAGATTCTTTTGTTCCGGCCGGTATGAGGGGCAAACACAAGAAACTTCAAGATCTGTTTGTTGACGCAAAAGTTCCAAAATCGCAAAGGGCCTCAATCCCCCTCCTGACCTGTCCGGAGGGAATCTTGTGGGTCGTCGGCCTGCGGATCGACGACCGGTTTCGGGCGACGGAAAAATCAAAAGAGGTATTGATCGTGGAAGCGCACGCGCTGGATCGACCCGCTTCTCTGCCGGGCGTGAAGCCGTTCCCTGGGGGCACCTGAATGGAAGGACGGATCTTTGGAAAACCGATGATTACCCAAGAGGAGATGCGAAAACGAATCCAGGAGCTCGGCTTGCGTATTGCCCAAGATTATCAGGAGAAAGATCTTCTGATGATCGGCGTTCTAAAAGGGGCCTTCGTCTTTTTTTCCGACTTGGCGCGGGCCGTCCCCCTTCCGCTCCATGTTGATTTCCTGGTCGTTTCAAGTTATGGTGAAAAGAAAAAAAGCAGCGGGGCGGTCAAGGTTATTTCGGATACCACACAAAATCTAAAGGGAAAAGATGTCCTCGTAGTCGAGGATATCGTCGACTCCGGATTGACGCTGACCTTTCTGAAAAAGAAGCTCATGGCGCGAAAGCCGAACTCGCTCCGTTTCTGTACTCTGCTCGATAAGCCGCAGCGCCGGAAAACGGAAGTCACCATCGATTATGTCGGCTTTACCATCCCCAACAAATATGTCGTCGGATACGGGCTCGATTACGAAAACAAGTACCGGAACCTCCCCTATATTGCCGTGCTGGAAAACGTTCGAGAAGATGCATGAAAGATCGGCCCGGCCGGCTGAAACGATCTCTTTGCTCCACGAATTGTATGGAGGCGTTTTCTCAATCAATTCCACCCTTGCAGAATTGATTGTCACCGCCAAAAAACTATGTTAGAATGTGGAGCAATATTTTTTTGATTTTTAGGAGGATTAAATGAACCCTCGTTTCAAGAACTTAGCCCCCTGGATCGTGGTGGCCCTCTTTATGATCCTGCTCTACAACCTCTTCAATACCTCTTCACGGCCGATTGAAGATGAGATCATCTTCTCCGATTTTATGGCGAAGACCGAAAAGGGCGAAGTCTCCGAGGTGACGATCAAGGACAACTACATTTCGGGAATCCTGAAGGACGGAACCAAATTCAAAACCTACTCCGCCGCCTATCCCGACCTCGTTAAAAATCTCCGGGAGAAGAACGTCCGGATCACCGCCAAGCCGCCCGAAGAGCCCCCTTGGTACATGACCTTCCTGATGACATGGGGTCCGTTTATCCTCTTTGTCGGCCTCTGGATCTTTTTCATGCGCCAGATGCAGGTCGGCGGGAACAAGGCCCTCTCCTTTGGAAAGAGCCGCGCGCGCCTTCTTTCGGAAGACCGGAAAAAGATCACCTTCTCGGACGTCGCCGGTATCGATGAAGCAAAAGGAGAGGTGGAGGAGATCATTGAATTCCTGAAAGATCCTCCGAAGTTTCAGAAACTCGGCGGACGGATTCCGAAAGGGGTCCTGGTCGTGGGGCCTCCCGGAACCGGAAAGACGCTCCTCGCCAAGGCGATCGCCGGGGAAGCGGGGGTTCCTTTCTTTTCGATCTCCGGCTCCGATTTCGTTGAAATGTTCGTCGGCGTGGGCGCCTCGCGGGTTCGCGATCTTTTCGAGCAGGGGAAGAAACACGCCCCCTGTATCATCTTTATTGATGAGATTGACGCCGTCGGTCGCCATCGCGGCGCCGGGTTGGGCGGCGGACACGACGAGCGGGAGCAGACCCTCAACCAGCTTCTGGTCGAAATGGACGGTTTTGAAACATCGGAGGGGGTCATCTTGATCGCCGCCACCAACCGGCCCGATGTGCTTGACCCGGCGCTTCTGCGCCCCGGACGGTTTGACCGTCAGATCGTCGTCGGTCGTCCCGATCTGAAAGGGCGGGTTGAAATCCTGAAGGTCCACACGAAGAGAATCCCGATCTCTCCCGATGTGGGGCTCGAAATCATCGCCCGGGGAACACCGGGATTTGCCGGCGCCGATCTTGAGAACTTGGTCAACGAGGCGGCTCTTTTGGCTGCCCGGAGGGGGAAAAAGACGGTCGAGATGAACGATTTTGAAGCGGCCAAAGACAAAGTTTTGATGGGAGTCGAGCGTCGAAGCATGGTCATCTCTGAAGAGGAGAAACGGATCACGGCGGTGCATGAGGCGGGGCATACTCTGATTGCCAAGCTGTTGCCGGGAACCGATCCGATCCACAAGGTCACCATTATCCCGCGCGGTCGAGCCTTGGGTGTGACGATGCAGCTGCCCACCGACGATCGGCACAACTATCACAAAGAATACCTCTACAACACCATCGCCATCATGATGGGGGGCCGCGTCGCCGAGGAGCTGGTGCTCAACAACGTGACCACCGGCGCCGGAAACGACATCGAGAAAGCGACCGATCTGGCCCGGAAGATGGTTTGCGAGTGGGGGATGAGCGAGAAGATGGGCCCGCTGACCTTCGGGAAGAAAGAGCAGGAAATCTTCTTGGGACGGGAGATCAACCAGCACCGCGACTATTCGGAGTATACCGCGATTGAGATCGATAATGAAGTCAGACGCTTGGTCACGGAAAACTACGAACGGGCCAAAACCTTGATCACGAACAATATGAAGGCGCTCAAAGCGTTGGCCGAGGCCCTCCTGGAGAAAGAGTCGTTGGATGCCCCGGAAATCGATCGGATCCTTCAGTCGTCGATTTCTCCCTCTCCAGCTTAACGGTTAAAGCATGTCAAACGAAGAACCCGTCTCATCTCCTAAAACGAAGGGGAGAGACGGGTTCTTCGTTTCTTCCCCGCAAAAAGGGGCTGCTCTCAATCATCGCCGTTCGCCCCGATCCAAAAAACAAGCGGGTATCTGGCACTGCGGCGATTATCGACTGAATTACGCCCGGCGGCCGTTGATCATGGCCGTTTTGAATGTCACTCCCGATTCCTTCTCGGACGGGGGACATTTCTTCGATCCGGATCAGGCGGTCGAGCAAGCGCTCCGGATGGAAGGGGAAGGAGCCGACCTGATCGACATCGGAGGGGAATCGACCCGGCCCGGCGCAACCCCGGTTTCAGTCGAAGAAGAGGCCCGCCGTGTGGTTCCGGTCGTAGAGCGGCTGGCGAAACAACTTGCGATCCCGATCTCGATCGACACGACCAAATCGGAGGTGGCGCGGCGGGCGATTGAGGCGGGGGCTTCGATCATCAACGATGTCAGCGGTTTCATGCGCGACCCCCACATGTTGTCCGTGGCCGCAAGCGGTAAGACCGGTCTCGTCATCATGCATACGAAGGGAACACCGCAGACTATGCAGCGCCGTCCCCGCTACCATGATCTGATCGGGGAGATCCGCCGGTTCTTAAACGAGCGGATCGACGCGGCCGTCTTCCACCGGATTCCACAAAACCGGATCGCCGTCGATCCCGGGATCGGATTCGGGAAGACCGCCAATCACAACCTGAAAATTCTCCATCGCCTCGGCGACTTCGCCGATCTCGGGGTCCCGTTGCTGGTCGGTCCTTCGCGTAAATCGTTCATCGGACGGATTCTCGACCTTCCTCCTTCGGAACGGTTGGAAGGAACCGCCGCCGCCGCCGCGATCGCCGTGTTCCAAGGGGCACGGATCATTCGGGTCCATGACATCAAACCCCTCGCGCGGGTTGTCCAGGTGGCGGAGGCCATCCGCAGGGAGGAAAGGAATCGATAATGGAAAACAGTCCCGACAAAAGAAAATCGACCCGCCTGGAAGGGGTCACCTTGCCTGTGGAGTATGCCTTGTCCAATCAGCACTTCCAGCGAGCCCGCGCAATGGGCATCGGCGAGGCCGGCTTCATGCTCCTGCTTGAAGAGGCGCTTTCGATGGGAACGCCGGTTCAGGTGAAGCTCTATCTTCCGAAAACGCTCTTCCCCTTCTCCAATTGGCAGACGATTCCACTGGAGGCACAGGTCGTTCGGGTCGACAGCCAAACGGACCCGGACGGCTGCTATCGCCACGGGCTGCTCATCACCAAAATTGCGGACCAGGACGGCCTGACGCTGAAGCGGTATGTCCACCTCTCTCACTGGATGAAAGAGAAGATCCAGAGCTAACGGATCGACCCGACAGACATGCCGGCGCTCTCTCCCATTCCCGATCCCCCCCGCATGGAGACCCTTCCCTGGTATGCCAAGGAGCGGACCCTCCCCGCGTATCGATTCGTCCCCGGCCTCCTCCCCCACCCGATCCGCGACCCGAGAGGACATAGCCGCCGCGCCGTCCGCACCCAGGCCCACCCCTTCTGGACGCCCGACCGATGGAGGACGAACGAAGCATACCTGCGCGGCGTCGATCTCTTCAACCGGTTCTACTTTTGGGAAGCGCACGAAGTCTGGGAAGCGCTCTGGAAGAGCCATCCGCCGCAGGACGATCCGGCCCGGTTTATTCAGGGATTGATCAATCTCGCCGCCTCGCTCCTTAAACTTCATATGCGGGAGGCGTCCTCCTCCCGAAAACTCTGGCGCGCCGCATCGGAGCAACTCAGCCCCTTTCGGGATCGACACTGGATGGGGGTTGATGTCGTTCGGCTCCGCAAAGAAGCCGACGACTACCTCCGTCCGATCGATCAGGGAAAGATTCCCATCCTGGGATCCGAAACCCCCACGATCCGCTTGGCGGATTAGAATTTCACGAAGCCGCCCTGTCGGGAACCTCACTTGAATTCGGAACAAAATTGACCTATAGTATCCGGAGATCGTTTACCGCCATCCATCAACCCAGGAGGTGTAAAATGAAGATGAAATCCCTTTCAATCTTATTCGTACTATTGGCTCTCACCGGTTGTTACAGTTCAGGGGGAGGAGGAGGCGCCTCAAGCGCCCAGATTCCGGCGATCATGTCGCCGGCGGACATTGGCAATAAAGACGCGGCGGCCAAGAACAACGAAGGGGTTGATCATCTCGTTCAGGGGCATTACGACGTGGCGGCGCCGCTTTTTCAAGAAGCGCTGGGGATGAAACCCGATTTTGCCGAGGCCCATTTCAACCTGGCCATCGCGCTGGATGGAAAAGGAGATCACGCCGGAGCGACGGAGTCGTTCAAAAAGGCAAAGGAGTTCGGGGGGAGCAACCCGAAGATCGCCGAAAACGACAATCTGAAGAAACATTTGGGAATGTGATGTTAAAGAAAGGTGTCGGGTGTCGGAGGTCGGGGAAAAAACGTTTGTCCTGTGTTTTTATCCGGTCCCTGGCCCCCGGCCCCCGACACCCGTTTTTGGAGGCGCTTTGAAGAATTCGTCTGCGCGGAAGGGGACGCTTCACTTCACCCCGGAAGATCACCAGAAAATCGCATCGTTGAAAAAAACGGCCGAGAGCACCCCCTGTTGGGACGGCGCGCCGCCGGCCGATTGCCATCGCGCCGTCGTCTGCGGGGTCGATATCGCTTTTTTTCTCGCGGTCGATCGGGAAGATGCGTCCGGTCAGTATCAGCTTCATATTACCGGAAAAGAGGGGCAACCGGCCCTCGAGGTGGTTCAGGCGATGGCCGTCCCCTTTTTCGGAGATCAACCATTCCAGATCCTCCCCGATGAGCGCCATCCCGCCCGCATCCGCGTATTAGGATTATTCTTCGATCACGCGGGAAAATGATTCCGAACCCGTATTACACCTTGATGATCTTTCTTCGGATGGCATATTTGATCAGATCGGTGCGGGAGTGGAGTCCCAGCTTCTTCATGAGGTTGGATCGATGCGCGTCGACCGTTTTGGGCTGAATGTTGAGAAGGCGCGAGACCTCTTTTGCGGAATGCCCCTCGGCCAGCAGCCGGAGGATTTCCCGCTCCCGAACGGTCAATTGCTCATAAGGGGTCTTCGGCTCCGGTCGTTTCGTCCGCTGAAGGTAACCGGTCACGATCTTCTTAGAGACGCCGGGAGAGAGATACGTATCCCCCCGGTAAACCGAGCGGATCGCCGCGATCAACTCGTGGGAAGCCGAATCTTTTAGCATGTAGCCCGAGGCCCCCGCGCCGAGCGCCTCTTCGACATATTCCTCGTCGTCATGCATCGTCAGGATGATGAGCTTGGTCTTCGGCTCCATCTGCTTGATTCGAACCGCCGCCTGCGGTCCGGTCAATCCCGGCATGGCGTAGTCGAGGACCACCACGTCGGGGCGAAGCTGCTCCGCCTTGTGAATCGTCTCCAGCCCCTCGCCGGCCTCTCCCACAATTTCGAAATCGTCTTCCGCTTCCAACAATCGCCGCATCCCCTGCCGAAGCAAGGTGTGGTCATCGGCCAACAGAACCCTTATTTTAGCCATTTTTCGTCTCGCATTCTTCGTTAGGAAACATTCTTCAGTGAAACAGATTCCCGCTCCGAAATCAATGGGGCGGGAGCCGCCGCGGCCTGCGGATCGAGAGAGGGCGCTTTGTCGCCTTGGTCGAGATCGGCTCCCTTCGAAGCTCCGGGCCGGAGGGGGGAGGCAGCCACTCCGGTCTCTGAACGGCCGGTTCAAAGGGAAGCTCGACCCGCAACTCCGTCCCCCGCCCTCTGCAAGAGAGGATCTGAAAGACCCCCCCCATTAAGTCGACCCGCTCCTGAATCCCGACCAGCCCAAACCGGCGGGCGCGCCGCCGGGCCAGGGTGGTCGCATCGAACCCCACCCCGTTGTCGATCACCCGGACCCGGACCTGCTCTTCAATCCGCTCCAGCCAGATCGAGACCTGCGTCGCCCGGGCATGTTTGGCGACATTGGTCAGCGCCTCCTGAACGATCCGGTAGATCATCGTCTCCATGTCGGAGGGAAGCCGCCGATATAGCTTCACCCGCTTCAACGTGGTCCGGATCTTAAACTTCCTGGAAAAGTCTTTGATCAGCCCCCGCAGCGTGGGGACCAGTCCGAGATCGTCCAGCTTGAGCGGCCTCAGATCGGCGACCAGCCTTCTGATCTCCTCAATCGTCTGGGTTGCAATGGCGTGGGCCTCCCCGATCTCCTCCCGCTGGCTCGCCATCTCCGGAGGGATCTGGTCGGCCAGGATCTCCAGGTGAAGTTTGAGCGCCAGCAGGCCCTGCCCCATCGCATCGTGCAGCTCCCGCGAGATCCGCCTCCGCTCGTCCTCCTGCGTCGAGAGGACCTTCAGCGAGAGCTGCCGCAGCTCCTCTTGATGCGCCCGGTTCAACTTGTAGAGACGCACATTCTCGATCGTCAGCGCCACCTGGTGCGCGATCGAGTTCATCAACGCGATCTCGCGCGGAACGAAGCTGCGCGGCTGCCGGGTCGCGATCGAGAGAATTCCCCGCGTCGTTCCCTTATAGACCAACGGGACGCCGAGATAGGAGGCCCATCCTTTCAGCCTTCCCCGCTCCGACGGCGGGAGCTTCTTCTCCGATCCGATATTCGGAATCGCCCACGGTTTTTGAGAAAGCGCGATCATCCCTTCCAGCCCCCGCGGGGAGAGCGGCTTCGGCCTCCCGGTCGGCGCCAACGACGGCCCGCGCGAAACCGAAAGGGTCGGGATCCAACGCTCCGGATCGATCAGAAAAACGGTCCCGGCATCCACCCGCATCAGCGAAACGGCCTTCTCAATCGCCAGATTCAGGATCGCTCTCTCCTCGTGCAATTCCGTCCCCGTCGTCGCAATCTCCGCCAGGAGACCGAACTCTTTCGCTTTGTCCCGCTCACGCTGGCAGAATCGTATATTCTCAATGCCGACCGCCGCCTGATCGGCGATAAAGCGGACGAGCTTGACCTCCGATTCGGTAAAACGGTGAGGGGCTTCGCCCGAATCGACCGAAAGGACACCGAGCAAGTTCCCCCGAAGAAGAATCGGAACAATCAGCATCGAGCGGAGATGCAACTTTTTCAATAAAGAAGGAAGCCGTCGATCCTTCTGTGCATCGTCGATGACGACCTCTTTCCCCTCATGAAGAAGGTCGTAGATCACCCCTCTGCGGACCGGAATGCGGACCTCCCGCTCCACCGGAACATTTGAAGCGTTGAGCACCAAGGCCTCCCGCTCCTCGGTCAAAAGAAAGAGCAGACAGCGGGGAAGGGCCAGCACCTCCGAAAGTTTTTCAACCAGATTTTTCAGGAAGGCGTCGGACTCGGTCTCTCCGGTAATGGAGCGGCCGACCTGATAAAGCAGCTCCATTTTTCTTTGAAGCGTCACCGCCTCCGAGATCTTCTTCCGCTCCAGCGCCTGCCGGACCGACCGCTTCAACTCCTCCGGATGGGCCGGTTTGAAAAGATAATCGCTCACCCCGCGTCGAAGCGCCTCGATGGCGGTCTCGATCGAAGCGTAGCCGGTCAGCAGGACCGTGGCGGGAGTGGGCTGGATCTTTTCAATTTCGCTCTGGAGCGAGAGTCCGGTTCCATCCGGGAGATGATGATCGATGATGGCGACGTCATAGGGCGCGTGGCGCAGCTTCTCCAGTGCCTCTTTGCCGGTCCTCGCGGAGTCGACCTCATACCCTTCCTGCCGCAGAATCTCCTCGAGCGTAATGACGAGGTGCGGTTCATCATCGATGATTAAGATTCTTTCCGGCATCGTACCGACATTGCGGCGCTCCCTTCATCCTCAAGGTGCTGGTGAAACCACTCGATCAAGAAGCGGCGGAAGGGAACGGCATAGAGTGATTGATAATAGGAGCCCGCGGGAATACAAAAGATAGATTGCGCAAAGTAGGTCATGTGCATCAATCGAAAAGCCTCAAACAAGGGGAGGGGCTGCTTCAACTCCAGAAAACCGGCTTCTTCATGACCATTGAGATAAGCATCGACTAAAACCGACTGCATCCGGGACAAAAGCGCCCCGTCCACGGTTCGATAACGGTAGAGGAGGTCGAGGGCACAGTAGAAGAACGCCAGATCAAAGGAGGCAAAACCGGGGGTGAAGTTTTGAAAATCGGTCAAATAAAGATGCCGATCCCCCACCATCAGATTCCAGGGGGCGAAATCGGAATGTTGTAAAACGATCGGTGGAAAGGATTGGCTTTCAAGCCGATGGAACACGGCAGATTGGATCCGCCGGATCAGATCCTCCGGGAAACCCCCTTTCCGGCAGATGCCGAGATGACGCAAGAGCTGTTTTTCATAACGCAGTACGATTCCCTCCGCCGTTTCCCTCTCGCCCGCCGGGTGGTGATTGAGCGGAACGCGCTGAAAGTGCGACAGGAGTCGGCCCGCTTCAATCATATATTCGAGCAGTCTCTCACGCTCCCTGCCCAAAAGCAACAGGCGCGAAAAACGAAGCGGCCGGAAAAGCACTTTTTTCAGGCTGACGGAGGGACAATACTCCATAAAAAGGATCTTCTCGTCGAGCCGGCAGCTGTAAGGCTGGGGGGCGCGGAACCGGTCGGTCGGCTGAAGCGCCTGGTGTGTGATCTGAATCCCGCAAAATTCATTCTCCACCATGGCGCTGTCGATCTGCGGATGGTGATACTGCTTCAGAAACACCTTCCGCTGCGGTTTTTCATCTTTTGAGAAAAAGGTTGCAAGATATTTGGCGGCGTTTTCTCCCTCGGCCTCGATCGGCGCGAGGGTGAACGACCACTCGGGCGAGAAACCGAACGCCCCCCATCGGGTCTGTTGCTCCCGGAAAACCATCGCGCGTAGACGCGCGAGGGAATCCCCGTTCGTCTTGCCCTTTAAAAACCGTGAGACGTCCGGCGTGGGGGAGGCGTAAATGATCGGCGCTTGGCGCTTTGACTCCTTACGCCTCACGCCTCACTCCTCACGGCGCTTGAGAGCTGTTTCACCACGCGCGCCGGATTCCCGGCCACCACGGCGTAGGAAGGGACATCGGACGTGACGACCGCGTGCGCGGCGACGATCGCCCCCTCGCCGACGGTGACCCCTTTTAATATCGTCGCGTTCGAGCAGATCCAGGCATTGTCCTCGATGACAATCGGCCGTCCATCCTCCCTCGGCGCGGGCCGGTGGTTTCTCCGCTCGACCGGATCTTGCGGATGGCCGTCATATCCGATCAAGCTGACACGGTCGGCGATCAAGACATGCCGCCCGATCCGAACCCGCGGGCCGACGGTGATCGTCACCTGATAACCGATGTAAGAATCATCGCCGATCTCCAGGGCCGGCTTTTCCCACACGGTCGCCCCGGCGAGCGTCGTGATGCCGTTGAGCGTCACATCCGCCCCGATCCGGATATCGAGATATCCCTCCACCCAGGGGATGCCGCTGACCAGCCGGAACCGCGGTCCGACCTCTCGACAGATGCTCTTGAAGAGCGGCTCCCAATAGAAGACCCGCCGGAGATAATGCCACGCCGATTTCCTTGAGAGCCGTTCATAATAGAGGAACCGGTGCAAAGGGACAAACACCGGACAAGCCAAATGCCGGACCCGGATCGCGAGTTGATAGAGCCCCTTGTAGAAGGTCCCCTCCCTCTTCCTGATTTTCAATGCCAGCTGTTGTAAACCCATGTTCTCCCCCAAACTCACTTCATCGGTCTTATACGACCGATCGGACCTAAATGACTGATAGGACTTATTACTGACGCGCGGGAATGATCTCCCTCCCGGGATAAAGCCCCCTTCTCGATCAGCATCGAGAGAAGCTCCACCTTGTGATCCCAACTCTCCTGCGCCATGCTCTTGGAACGCGCAAGAGAAGGACCCGTCCCTTCTTTCTGAACGAGATCGGCGACCTGCTCGATGAAACCGGAGTGGCTTCGGCCGATCCGGATGTCTCCCCCGAGGCTCCGCACCTCCGGAAGATCGGTCGAGACCACCGGCAGGCCGGCCGCCAGATATTCCCGGAGCTTGAGAGGATTCGCATACAGCGTCAGACGATTCACCACAAAGGGGAGAATCGCCGCATCGAATCCCTTGCAGTAAGAGGGCAAACTCTCATAGGGACGCTTTCCCAGGAGATGGACATTTTTGAATCCGGCGATCTGCGAGAGGTCGGTCGTGGCCGATCCCAAGAGAACAATTGACCACTTGGGATATTGGATCGCCATCTTCCGGATCAGGGGGAGGTCGATCCAGTCGGCCACAAGCCCGTGAAACCCGATGATCGGCCGCGGCAGGGCCGCGAGTTCCGGAGGAATGGCCGTTGCAGGATCGAGCGCCTTTCTGAAGTGATCGTACTCGACGCCATGGCGAACGAGGTGGGTGTTCGGATTCCACCGCCGTTTGCTCTCCTGGAGGGTGCTCGCCGAAACGATCACCACATCGGACTTCTTCAGAAGGGTCTCCTCCATCTTTTGAATCGCCGTTTGAGGCGCATCCGAAAAAGCGGAGAACTCGTCGACGCAATGATAGATCACCTGGGATTCGCCGAGCCGTCCCACCACATCGGCGGAGGAAGGGGCGAAGGTCCAGGTGATCGGCTTGGAGAAACCGAGGCGCTTCAACTGCCGCCGGATCATCGCGGCCAAGAGGAGCTGGTTCGCCTTTCGGAACGCCATCGAATGGTAGAAGGGAATCATCACCGGCGAGAAGACGTAGATATTCTTCTCTACCTCGCGGACCCCCTGGAAAAATTGGTTCGCCTTCCTGAAAATCCGGCCGAGATCTTTTTTATTGATCTTCGGGCTCCGATTTCCGATCGAGTTGACCCAGAGGATGCGATTCTGCTGCGCCAGCCGTTTCATAATATGTTTCTTGCTCAATGGATCGCCGTCCCAATCGTTCGCAAAACAGATGATCTCTTTTCCCTGAAGCATGATAACCCCCTATGAATTAGAGCACTTTCCTTGCCATCGCCTTGAGCCGCTGCGGGATCGGGAGACGAAGGGCCTTGAAGGGGCCCCGCGCGCCGACCACCATCTTTCTCCAGAGCCGATAAAACCGCTCCTTTCTTTCGAAGGAAGACTTCTGATCGGAGGTGAGGGAGCCGTCCGGGGTAAGGCGCATCCCCTCTTTTTCCGCATAGAACTTTCCGTTTCGAAGCGCCGCCAAAAGGGATGCCGGGGTCAGCGCGTCGGCCTCGATCCAGACCGCCAGCCCGGCGTATTGCGTCTTCCAATGAAAGTCGGTGCCGTAGAAACCGAGGACTTCCGGCCGGAGTCTCCTCACCTCCTTCAAGAGCTGGTAATTCCAAAGCGCGGGGGCGATCCGGCCGTTGTACTTCGTGTTCCAGAGCTCGATCCCATCGATCGTCCCTTTCATCGGAGCGATTTGAGGCAACAACGGCGGATAAGGATGGGCTAACACCGCGACCCCTCCCAGTTGATGAATCGTGTTGACCATCTCGACCGGTTCCTCCTCGCGTCGGTGCCGACTGACACCGTAACCGAGCAGGTGAAGACTGCCGCTCTCAAATGGATATGCAAACTCAAGACCTGGGACGATGCAGAATTGATCGTCGGAGAGGGCGCGGCATTGAGCAACATACCTTTCCATCCCTTCCGGCGTCATCGATTCGGCATGATCGCTCATCATCAAGCATTGAAACCCCTCCTTCTGGAACCGGGCTTTCAATTCTTCCAGGGTCAGCTCCCCATCCGAATAAGTAGTATGAAGGTGAAGGGCGGCCTTAAACCGGTTCGGCATGTTTGGCGAGCCTCCTCTTGGAGCTTCGAAAATATCCGGGCGCTTTCGTGAAAGCAAAATAGAGCCACTCGATCAATCCCGGCATCGGATCTTCCCATCGGAAGGTGTCGGAGACGATCCCCCGCCGGTGTGATTTTAAAAAGTCTAAAAGAGTCTTCCCCCGCCCCGGAAAAGGGACTGGCCATCCCGGCGGCGCCCCGCGCAAAACGGAGAAGAGATGGCGGCAGTCGCCGAGAAACCACCGGCAGAGGAGGTCGGTTTGATACGCCGGAAAATCGTCGAACGGCTTTCCTTGGGCCATCTGCAACAACAGCCAGGGGAAGTCGACCCCCGCGGCGATCGCCAGCGGAAGGGAGTTCCAGAAACGCCCGTTGATTTCCATGAGAACCGGCTCGGAGCGCTCCCGCTCCCACTTGAATTCGACCATTGCCACCCCGTGCCACTTCAGCGCTTTGAGGAGCGATACGGCATGCTTCGTCAACAGCGGATCGGGGGGGATGCTCCGCCGCAAGGCGCTCCCCGAGCCGGTCGGCCGGACATCCCGCAGCCGCTCATGGGCGAACAAGACCCGCGGCCGTCCCTCCTCGAAGAGGGCGTAAAGCCCGTATCCTCTTCCGGGAACAAACGACTGGATCAACGGGAACGGAATTTCTTGATGGACGCGCCGGAACTTCTCCACCAACTCCTCCGGCCCGAAGGCATACGCCGCCCCTCCTCCCGACATCATCCGGTCTCCCTTCCAAAAGGAAGACCACTTCGGCTTGATCACGACCGGATAGGGAATCGTTTTCGCAAGCGCCGGCAGCTCCGTCAGCTCCTCCACGAACCAGGTCTGCGGAATCGGAACCCCCTCCTGCTGCGCGAGGGCGAGGGTGTCTGCTTTGTTGCAGGCCTGAAAGATCGCTTCATGCGAGGGGAGCGGAAGACGGACATAAGGAAGAAAACGATCCCGATTCGCCGAGATCGGCAGCAGGCATCCCTCCGTCATCGGCAGGAGGAAATCATACTCCCCTTTTTTCATCTCCTCGACCATCCAGGAGAGAAAGCCGCCGACACTCTCCGCCGGGGAGGGATAGACCCGACGCTGCCGGCAATAGCGGGAGAATCCCCCCTTGGAAAGCACGGAAGACTCCCCGACCACCACCTCGACCCCTTTGGCTCCCAGCGAGCGGGCCACCGCCAAGGCATGGTTCTGTGCGCCGTCGGTCACAAATACCTTCATGACGATCTCTCCGTGTTGATGGAAATCTCTCTTCCCTCTTCTCGGACCGTCGGGATGAACTCGGTTTTATCGTCCCGCCGGAATCTCTTCTGCCAGCCATCCTTCAACCATCCGACCCAATCGGCCGCGCCGACCACCTTGCACTTGAAATCGAAGAGGGTGTCATGGTCATAAACCGGAATTCGCTTGAGCCGATAGCCGTTCTCCCCAGCCAGGTTGGCCCCCCATTTGGTCGTGCAGGCAAAGCGGTATCCCGCCTCTTTCAATGCCTCTTCCGTCCCCTCATTCAAATCGCCATAGACTGCGGAACCAAAAGGATAAGAAAAGAGAGTGATCGCCGTCTGCAGGCCCGACTCCAACTCTTTCTTCGACTGGGCGACTTCGTCCAAAACCTCGCTCCGGGTCAGCCCGGCAAGTGAGCGGTGGGACCGGGTATGGGATCCGATCGCATGGCCCTGCTCTTTCAACCCGCCGAGCATCCCCCAGGTCATCGGGAGCCACGGCTCCGGGTGCGCCGCATGATCGGCCAACGATGATTCATCCCATTGAAGGTGATCGAAAGGGGCATTGCGTCCGATCGCCCCGGTGATCACGAAGAAGGTCGCCGGCAACCGATGCCGCCTCAAAATCGGCGCGGCATAAAGATAGTTATCCTGAAAACCGTCATCAAAGGTGATCACCACTTTTTTCCGTCCCCTTCCGAAAGACCCTCCTTCCAGCCGGCCCCCGAGATCGTCCAATGCGACCACCTCCAACTCGCTCTTCGCCAGAAAACGCATCTGCGCCTCGAAGGAGGCGACCGGGACATTGCAATAGGGAACCTCCCGCTCCGGCGGCAAGTTGGAGACCTTGTGGTACATCAAGATCCGGACCTCTTCTCGTCTCCTGAAAAAATCGATCAGAAGATAGAAGGGATAAAAGAGGCGGACCATCCACTTGATCCCCCGCTGCAATTTTCGCTTAAGAAGAGACCGCATCCGATTCCATCCGCGAAAAAGAGGTTTGAAGCGCGAACTTGATCTGCTCTCCCAGCGAGAGCGACCCGGTCGCAGGGATCGAAACGGGACCCCGTTGGATCGTAAACTGTCCGGCCCGCAGGGCCGCCAGAATGCCGTCCGCCGTTCGGGGCGATTCGACGGCGACGGAAAGCCGCCGGTCTTGCGTCCCTTTGTGAAAATCGATCCCGGCAAAGCCGTGAAAAGCGGGCCGCGTCTCTCGGAGCTGCTCCAGCGCCCGCAACAACCGGAGCGGCAGACGGCTTCCTTTGTGATAGCGGGTGTTCCAAATCTCCATTCCATCGAGCGCTTCGGCCGCGGGATAGATCAGGTTGAGCGCCGCCGGGGTCGGATGGGCCAAGACAGCCACCCCCCCCGCCTCATGGATCTGATCGATCAGCGCTTCGATCGACCTGCCGCGGAGCAACTTCCGGATGCCGAACCCGAGGAGATGGATATTCCGTCCGACCGAGAACTCGAATCCCGGGAGGAGCAGACAGTCCGAATCGGAGAGGCGATCACACGCGTCCAGCCAGGCCGCCACCCGCTCCGAGTCGAGCCCCTCCGCATGTTCGGTCATCGCCAGGAAGTGATACCCCTCCGCTTTGAAGACCGTTTTGCATCGCGCCAGCGGCCACTCGGCGTCATACGAAGTGTCCGAGTGAATATGAAGCGCCCCGATCTGTCGTTCAGACGGCCGGTCCATGGCCCCCCTCTTTTTTCGGCGGAATGTCCGAGAAGGCAAAAAGCAGCCATCCAAGCTCATAGGGGCGGCACTCGCGATCGATCATCATCAGCGACGGGTGATCGAGGGCCGAGATCCAGCCGGTGGGGCCGACGAAGCTTGCGACCTTATTGATGTAGATCGCCTTCGCCATCGGAGATCGCCGCTTCATCGATCGCCAGATCACCGAATGCGCCTCATCGACAAATTGAAACCCGAGGGGATTCTCGCCGAAGAGATACCGAAGCCCCCGGGTGATCTCAACACGGTAATCGCCGGTCGAGATTTCGGAGAGCCCTTTGAGGGCGAGCGGCGCCATCCCATGCTGATGGACGGCGTAGACCGGATAACGGTCGACCATTTTTCCCCGCAGGACATTGTAGTGCCAGGCCCACTCCCCCCGCCCCCCCTGGAAATCGCAAATCCGCTCGGCGCAGCGCTTCGCATGGGAGAGGGCCTCCCCGTCCGAGAAATGCCGCGCATACTGCGCGAAGGAATAAATTCCATAAACCTGCCCGTCGAAAAAGCCGAGCCGGCTCCGAAGGGGCCGCGTCCAGCTGCTGGAGAGTTGCATGGAGAAAGCAAACAGCGAACTCCTCGGATTGAAATTCCGCTTCAGAAGCCGGTAAGCGAGATGGGCCGTCTCTTCAAACCGGCGCCGCTCGGCCCCCGTGGTGACCTCCGCCGCCTCGATCATGGCGATCAACAGCCAGGCGAGCTCGGTCGTTGCATAGACCCCGTTGCCCGCTTCTTGATAAAAGGGGCCATGCGACCGGATCGCCGCCTCGACCTTCGGATCGACCTTTTGCGTCAGAGCCGCCCCCGCCCAGAGGATCAGCGCCAGGGTCCCGATGTTCCGTGTCGTCGGCGCGGCCTCGATCGTCTGACGGAGGATCGACTTCAGATCGAGCGGAACCGGCCAGCCGTTCGTTGCAGCGCGATGCAGGCCGAGAAGAGTGATCGCCGTATAACGGAGGGAGACCCCTTCCGGCGCCGGACCGTTTTGGCCGTCGCGCACCGTAAAGCAGAAGAGTCCTTGATCTTTCATCCACATCCGCTCCAATCCTTTGATCGACAGTTCAATCAAAGGGCGGACGGTCTCCTCCAGGGTTGTGGAGCTGCCCACCTTACCCGACAGATCCGACGGAACACGAACGGCGCTCTCCTTCATTTGTTCAACTCCCTTTTTGTCGAATAAAAATCCGGTGCCAATAATCGAGGATCACCAATGTCCAGATTTCCTTGTGACGGGTGTAAGGATGCGCTTCCTCTTCCGCCAACATCTGCGCCACCTTCTCTTTTCGCATCACCTCGCCGATGAGCGAGCCGCGCTCGGAGAAGAGCGCGCGCGCCGCCGGCAGGACCTCCTTCCGAAACCAGACCGCCGGAATCGGAAATCCTTTTTTGGACCGGGTCAGGATCCGCTCCGGGAGACGATGGGCCATCGCCTCGCGAAGAAGGCGTTTCCCCACCCCCTTGGAAAGCTTCCGGTGGATCGGGAGGGTCGCCGCGAACTCGACCAGTTTGTGATCGAGGAACGGAACCCGCAGCTCCTGCGAATTCGCCATCGTCATCTTGTCGGCCTTCAGCAGGATCTGGTCGGGAAGCCAGACCTTGGTGTCGAGATAGAGCATCCGGTTGAGCGGATCGAGGCCGGCGCTCTTCCGGTAATACGCTTTGAAGAGGGCGGCGACCGATCGACCTGGGTCGGGATGTTGAAGCAGCTCGCGCTTGGCGCTCTCTGTAAAGACCCGCGAGACCCCCCAATACCGATCTTCCAGCGGGCGATCGATCCACTCGGCATATTTCCGCCAGCGGGCCGCCCGCCGTGTTGATAACAACCACGCGGCACCGCCCAGGAGCCACGCGGGCACCTTTTTCTGAACCTGATCGATGAGGCGCATTTTTTGATAAAGTCCATACCCCGCCAGGATCTCATCGGCCCCTTCCCCGGAAAGAACCACCGTCACCGATTTCTTCGCGTATTCCGAAATGAAAAAGAAGGGGACGCAGGAAGGATCGGCCATCGGCTCATCGAGATGCCAGACCATTTTGGGAATGAAATTATGGAACGCATCCCCTTCCAGGAGAAACTCGTGGTGATCGGTTCCAAAATGTTTCGCCACCTCCCGGGCGTAGGCGAACTCGTTCGCCTTCGGATCGTCGTACCCGATCGAAAAGGTCTGGATCGGCCGGTCCCATCCCCCCTCTTTCGAAATCTGGGTCATCTCGGCGACGATGGCGCTGGAGTCGAGTCCCCCCGACAGGAAGACGCCGAGCGGCACCTCGCTCATCAACCGCATTCGGACCGATTCTTTCAGGAGCGCTTCGAACTGCTCCTGCAGATTTTCTCTCCCGTCCCCCTCCTCTCGAAACGCCACATCCCAATAGCTCTGGACCTTCACCTCTCCCTCTTTAAAGAGAAGATAGTGCCCCGGCATCAGCTTGGTGACGTCTTGAAAGAGGGTCATCGGACCGGGAACGTAGCGGAGCGAGAGATAGGGATCGATCGCCTCCCAGTTCACCCCCCGGGTCACCCCCGGCACGGTCAGAAGCGCTTTCACCTCCGAAGCAAAGAGGAGCGCGCCGTCGCGCCGCGTGTAGTAGAGCGGTTTTTTGCCGAGGCGATCGCGCGCCAGAAGAAGCTGCCGTTTGGCGCGGTCCCAGATCGCGAAGGCAAACATTCCCCTCAGCCGCCGGAGACAGTCGGGGCCGAACTCTTCATAGGCATGGAGGATCACCTCGGTGTCGGAGCGGGTGGCGAACCGATGTCCCCGCTGGATCAGCTCGGGACGAAGCTCCTGGAAGTTGTAGATCTCCCCGTTGAAGACGATCCAGACCGATCCGTCTTCGTTGGTCATCGGCTGCCGGCCCCCTTCCCGATCGATGATCGAGAGCCGCCGATGCCCCAGACCGATTCCCGGCTCGGTAAAGAGCCCCCCCGCGTCGGGACCGCGATGCCGGATCAGATCGGTCATTCGCTCAAGCAGACTGCGGTCGACTTCTTGTCTTGGATCTCTTTCAACCCACCCTGCAATGCCGCACATCGTCGCCCCTCAAAAATGGAGAATCAATCGATCCCTGTCCCGCGTGAAATAGCTCTTCTCTCCATTCACATGCACCTCCTCGACCCCGTCGGCATAAAAGGAGATCGGTCCCGAGAGGGTTCCCCGAACGTGCAAAATTTCTCCGCGATAAGAGAGTTCGAGGAAGGGGACCGGCTGCGCGCTCTCGAAAAGGGTTTTTCCTTCCCAGTAACAGAATCGGCCGGAGAGGGCGAAGAGCCGCGCGATCTCCCCGACATAGTCCCGTCGCACAAAGAGCTGCTCCCCTTCGAACCGGACGTTGGAAAGGGCAAGCCGTTTCCGGGCGGGTGCGAAGAGGAACGTATCGGTGTGGGTCGCCGTCAGAACCTCAAAGGCGCTCCCCCCCTCGATCGAAGGAAAGTAGAGCGATTTGAAATCGTACCGGCTCTGCGAGGAAGCATCGTCCGGATAGAGCAGCGTGGTCAGGGAGATCGGGAGCGGCCCCGCGCTCCGAACCACCACCTGCTTTTCCGTCGACTTCAGTCGCGCCTCGACCCCCTTCATGTGCGTTCCGAAGGCGACCAGCCAGAGGCGTCCGTCGGGGGTAGTGATATGGAACCCCTCTGCCAGATTCCCTTCGATCCGCGCCTGCGGCGCGAAGGAATGAAGCCAGTCGATATTCACGACCCCCTCCCCCGAAAAAAGGTCCCGAACAATCGAGTAGTCCGGCTTGACGAACAGGACCGAGCGTTTCTGCCTGCAGGCGGGGGAGGCGCGGTCGATCGGCTCCTCTCGCTCGACATAATCGACCTCCTCCCCCAAGAACGTGCGGGTCCCGGGAGAAGGGGGCGCCCCATTCTTGGAAAAAACGGTCTGAAGCGGCCGGCTTGGACGAAGCGGCTCTTCGCTTTTCTCACGCCGGAGGGTGATCAAAGGGTCCTTAAAGAAGAGGGGTCGCCCCTTTTCTTGTTGCTCTACCGATCGCTTCATCGTCTCTCCTTTACCGCGCGCTCATACACCCCCCGGAGGAGGACCAGATTTTCTGGAATTTCCTCCGCCGCGGCGGGGGGCCGCCCCTCCTGCAGCGCCCGATCGATCTGAAGCGCCAGGTCGGCGACGTCCCCCGGCGTGAAGCGCCGCGTTCCGTGAGGCCGAAACCCGACGTCGCTCGCCACGGTCGGGACACCGAGCGCCAGCGCCTCCCGAACCGAAATCGCATCCCCATCGAAGAGGGTCGGACGGACAAAAAGATCGGACCGCTCCATCAGAGAGAGACAGAGATCATGAGGAACGTTTCCGAGCAGGAAGAGAAAATCTTCCCCTTTTTCCCCCCGGATCTGGGATCGAATGGCTTCTTCCTCCGAACCGGAGCCCATGATGATGCAGCCGAGGCGCGGATATTTTTCCCGAAGCGCCGCGCAGGCGCTCACCAGCAGATCGGTCCCATATTCCTTTTCCAGATACACCGCCGAGGCGATGAGGGGAGAGAACCGTTTTCGATAATCTCCGGCCCACCCCGGCACCACCTCGGCGCGCGGCCCGAGGGCGAAGGCCGGGAGGACCGAGATGCGCGACGGCGGAACACCGATCTCAAGAAGCGCCCGCTCGATCTTTTGATTGACGGCGATCACCCCTCCCAGCGGCCAAACGGCGGCCCGGATCAAAAGTTTGCGGCGCCGACCCCCGGCGGCATATTCGGGCATCAGTCCGGAGTGAACGGTGGCGATGTTCCGTAGGCCGAAGAAAAAACCGACCCAGGCGGTGACCGCGATCGCCAGCCAGCTCTTGAAATTGTGGCCGTTGGTATGGATGTGGCTCACATACCCCCGTCCGGAAAAAAGGATCAACGTCCAGAGGAAACCGAGATACCCATTGAACCGAATCGCTCCCGGTTTGGGATCGGTCCCGCGCTCGATGTCAAGCACGACACACTCGGAACCCTGCCGCCGGAGGAAGTCGGCGAGTTGCTGCACATGCACCGAGATCCCGCCGTAGGGGGGGGGATAATCACCGATCAAGAGGACCTTCATCATGGAGATACCTTCACGCGCGAGAGATCGGCTTCGATTTTCTGACCCTCCGGCCCCCGGCCCCGGGCCCCCGCCCCCCGTTCTTCCAGCAGCCGTTCATAAAAACGCTCCGTCTCGGTCACCATCCGCTGAAGCGAGAAAGTCGTCTCGATCCGCTCCCGCCCCGCTTTTCCCATCCGTTGTCCCCGTTCCCGATCGCCCAGGAGTCGGAGAATCCGGTCGGCCAGCGTCTCCGGATCGCGCGGCGGCACCAGAAAACCGGTCTCCCCTTCCACGATCGCTTCGCGGTTGCCACCGACGTCGGTCGCCACCATCGGAAGGCCGGCCGCCATCGATTCGAGAATCGCATTCGAGAAACCCTCCGCCAGCGAGGGGAGGACCGAAATTTCCATCTGCGGCAAAATCTGAGGAACGTCCTGCCGGGGGCCGAGAAAGAGGACCTGTTTGTCGATCGCGAGTTCCCGCGCCCGCGCTTCGAGAATCGCCCGGCGCGCCGCCCCCGTTCCGACCAGGACGAACTTCGCCGTCGGGTAATAGGCGGTGACCCGAACCGCCGCCTCGAAGAGAATCTCATGCCCCTTCACCGGCCAGAGATTCGCCACCACGACGATCGGCCGGTCCCCCGGCTCAAGGCGGAGATCACGCACAAGGGGGACCGGTCCTTTCTCCTTCGACGGAATCTGGAATTGATCGAGGTTGACCCCGTTGTAGATCAATTCGATCTTCCCCGGATCGATCTTCTCCTCCTCGATCAGCATCGTCCGGACCCCTTCGGAATTGGCCATCACCCGGGTGATCGCGAACGACAGCAGCTTCAGCGCCAAGCGATGCCATCGCTTCATCGTGTGCCCCAAATCGAGCCGGTTCGTGATCACGACCGGCACCCGCGCGATCAACGCGGCGGGGATGCCGACAAGGTGGGAGTAGAGATCCTGCGTATGGACGATCCGCACCCGCTCCCTGCGCATGAACCGGGCCAGACGAAGAATCTCCCGGATCGAGCGGGGGTAGAAGAGCTTCCCGCGGACCGGAAATTCTTCGACGACGATCCCGGCCTCCTCCAGAACGGGAACCAGCTGCCCCTGCTTGCGAAGACAGCCGACCAGCGGGCGAAATTTTTCCCGGTCGATCCGCCGGAGCAGATCGGCCATCTGCATCTCGCCGCCGCCGATAAAGAGGCAATCAATCAGGTGGAGCACGGTCGGTTTCATCAATACAACCCTCACTACGATTTGGACGCCGCCGGAAGAATCGATCCCATCCGCCGGACCATTCGGGCGATCTCTCGCTTCTCATCAAAGGTGATCAGGTGCGAGGTGAAGAGGAAAATCAGATAAAAGAGAGCAAAAACCGCCGCCGACACCCCCAGAAGAAGGAGCGGCGAGGCGATCTCGAAACTTTTGACAAAAAGAACCGGAATCCCGCAGAGGAGCGAAAAAAAGACGATGCTGAAGAGATCGCGCCACGGGAGAAGGGCGGCCAGCGGGAGCGGGATCAGACGCGAGACCTTCCAGAGCATCAACGTCTTCGCCGTCGCCAGCACCACGATCAGCGTGACCACCCCCCCGGAAAGCCCGAACCAGGCCAGAAAGGGGAAGATCAAAATCAAGGTGAGCACCAGCTTCATGAAGGTGGTCTTGAGAATGAACTGGGTTTCCGCGTAGGCGCGAAGCACCCCTTCGGTCAGGATAATGGCGGTCAGCAACGAGAGGAGGGCGACGCGGAAGAGGGGGACGCTGGCAAGATAGGTCGGCGTGAAGAGAAGAACGATCAGCTCGCGGGCCATCAATTGCAAAAAGACAAAGACGGGAAAAAAGACCATCGCCAATTTTCGGGTGATATCGAACCAGAGGGAGATGATCTCTTCCCGGGTCGCCCGCTGCCGGAGCGCCGCCATCCGAACGATCAAGAGCTGCGACATGGGGGTGTAGATCAGCTCGACGATCGGAAGCTGGAACATCCCGACCGAATAGACGGCAAAAACGGCGGCGCTGTAGGAGTAGGCGACGACATATTGATGGAACTGGTCCTGGGAGACCTGGAGAATCACCGCCAGGCCGAACGGAATCGCATAGACCATCTGCTGCCGGAAGGCGGGCCACTGGACGTCCCTCCAGGAGAGGGAATAGCTCCGGAAAACATAGACGAAGACAAAACAGAACCGGCAAAAAGCGAAAAGGTTCATCCCCCACATCAGGTCGGAGAGACGTCCGGTCAGGGTCAACGGGATCAACATGCTCGCCGTTTTGGTCGCTTCCGAGACAAAGCCGAGCAGCGCCGCCTGGCCGATCTTTTGAGAAGAAATCAGAAGGGCTTCGAAATAAGCGGAAGAGAGCATCAAGAAGATGAACACTCCCATCTGGAAGAGATACGGCGCGAGGCCGGGATTGCTGAGCTGTAGGGCGATGCTCTCCCTAAAAAAGGCCAGAAAGAGAAGGGCGATCAGCCCGGACCCCTGCAGGAAAAGAAAGGCCTGGACCAGGTACGCTTTCATCCGCTCCGGCTCCTTCGGCACGAAATAGTAGAGACTCTGGATAATCCCGAACGGAAGGATCGAAAAGAGGCTCGCATAGATCAGGAAAATTTGCTTGTAGGTGCCATATTCGGCCGGGGCCAAATAGCGGGCGAGGATGATCGGAATCAAAAAAGTAAAACTGGAGGAGAGACCCCGCCCGAAAATCAACGTCAGCGCCTGCTTGTTGATCGAAGCCGGTTTGGCTTCTCCTTTCGGAGGCGACGGGGGGAGATCGATCGACTCTCCCGATCCCGCCTCGACCCCTTTTAAGATGTCGTTCTGCCGGGGCGGCTTCATTTGAATTCTCCACGCGCTTCTCTAACGCCGGCCATTCTGAGGGTGTAAAGGGCCACGGCCAGGCCGGCGAAGAGGTAAGGGGGCCAGCTTCGCGCGATCCCGAGCGTCAAGCTGCACGCCAGGAATCCCCAAAGGGCGATCTCCACACCGCGCGCATAAAGCGCCGCCCGCCGATTTGCTTCTGTCACGGAAGGGGCTTCGGCCGGTTCTTTCTTTTCGATGGAGGGGGAGATGAAGAGCGGCCGCGGCGCCGGGCGGGCCAAACGGTTGACTTTCTGCGCCCCCCGCAAGGTCGTTCCGATAAAGGCGCCGAACGCCGCCAGTCCGAGCAGGCCGGTCTCCCCCATGACCGCCACAAAGGTGTTGTGCGCCGCCCGCCACTTCGTCCCCGCTTCGGCGGGGGCGTAGATCGGCCAGCCCATGACAAAACAGCCCAGCCCCACGCCGAGGAGCGGCCGATCGGCCACCATCGACAGCCCCGCTTGCCAGGCATAGACCCGCCCCATCGCCGATTCGTCGTGGCGGAACTTCAAGATCGTCTCGGCCCTCTCCCAATACCGGGCCGGCGCCACCGCCAGGAAGACCATCAAGAGAATCGTTGCGAGCGAAAAATGGAGCATCCGATTCCGGGAGCGGAGGATCTGGAAGAAGAAGACGGCCATCAGCCCGACGAGCCCTCCCCGGGAAAAGGTCACATAAATGGCCACCATAAAGACGGTCAAGATGCCGAAGACAAGACCTCTTTTGACAAACGATCGCTCCGCTTCCAGAAGAGACAGGCCGATCGGAATCAACACGATCAGGTTATAGGCGAGATCGTTCGGATCGGCGTAAACCCCCCGCCAGGCGCCGCGATACCCCTCGACCAGATCGATCTTCAGGAGATAGTGCGCCAGCGTCCCGGCCGCAGGGACCATCCCCGCCCAGAGCATCACCCAGAAGAGGCGGCGGACCCGCTCCAGGCGATCGACGAGATGGAGGACCAGGAGATAGACCAGGATCAGCTTCAAGAGATCGAGAAATGCATTCAAGGAATAGATCCGCCAGAGGGAGGTGGCAATCGACAATCCTCCGATCGCCACAAAGGCGATCAGCCAGAGGGTCGCCGGATCGGAGAGCCTCCAGGAGACCCCCTTCGCTCGCAGGGCGGAGAAGAGAAAGAGAAAAGAGATCACCGCCACCCCTTTGGCGATCGGCACCGCTTCCAGCGGCGGATAAAGGGTCCCGGGGGTAATGTAGATGAGGGCGACAAACAAGAGGAGCGCGCCGTAGGCGATCCGCTCTTGCCGCGAGGGGGCCTCCGTTTCCTGAAACGATCGGCCTCCCGTCGCCGAAACCTCCGCCGTTTTCCTCCAGCCGAGAGCGGTCATCGATCCGCCGAAGCGCCCTTTCGGAAAAGGGGTTCGAGCTGTTTCCATCTGCGCCACGTCACAGTCTCCGCTAAGAACGGGGGAGGGTCGTCGAGAGAGGAACCTCTTGGCTCGGCTCCCGACGCGTCGATTGACCCTGTAAAACCCGGACGATGCGACGGGCCGCCTGGCCGTCCCAGAGGGTCGGGATCTTCCCCCGCTTCCCGCGCCCCTCCAGGATGTCGATCACCGCCGCCAGGACCCGCTCCGGATCGGTTCCGGTCAGGAGATTGGTTCCCTCCGTGATGGTGACCGGCCGCTCCGTATTCTCTCGAAGGGTCAGGCAGGGAATCCCCAACGCGGTCGTCTCCTCCTGGATCCCCCCGGAATCGGTCAATACCATCTTGGCGTCGCGCATCAGCCGGATGAAATCGAGATAACCGACCGGCTCGCAGAGGGTCAGATTTTGAAGGGCCCGGATCTCGGACGCCAGACCGAACTCCTCCATCCGCCCGCGGGTCCGCGGATGGATCGGGAAGAGCACCCGCGTCTGCTTTTCCACCCCCGAGAGAATTCTCAAAATTCGGCCGATCCCCTCCGGAGTGTCGACGTTGGAGGGGCGATGCAGGGTGACCAAGGCATACTGCCGGGGGGCCACGTTCATCTGATTGAGAATCGTCGATCGCTCGGCTTCCTGCGCATGACTGATCAAAGCGTCGATCATCAAGTTCCCCACCCAAAAGATTCGATCTTTCTCGACCCCTTCGTTTAGCAAGTTTTGAACCGCGCTCTCCTCCGTGGCGAAGAGAAGATCGGAGAGCCGGTCGGTGAGGACCCGATTGGTCTCTTCCGGCATCGCCCGGTCAAAACTGCGGAGCCCCGCCTCGACATGCGCGAGCGGGATCCCCATCTTCTCCGTCGCCAGCGCGGCGGCCAACGTGGAGTTGACATCGCCGACCACGACGACCCGGTCGGGTTTCTTCCAAAGGAGGACCTCTTCAAATCGCTGCATGATTTCGGCAATCTGCCGCGTCGCCGTCCCGGAGCCGACGCCGAGGTTCACATCGGGCTGCGGGATGTGAAGCTCTTCGAAGAAGACCTGAGAGAGCTTTTCGTCGTAATGCTGGCCGGTATGGACCAGCGTCGCCTCAAACGTGTCGCTCCATTCTTCCTTGATGTGCCGGACCAACGGGGCGATTTTCACAAAGTTCGGCCTCGCGCCGACCACACAAACGATTCGAATCATCTTTTTCTCCTACCCTGTTTTAAAAAGTCCCTTGATCTGCGACGCCACCATCGCCTTCGAGCAGTTCGACGACCATCCCAACGCGCTGTTTTCCCAGAGCAGCTCCCGTCCGAGGAGATGGAGATTCCCCCCGATCCGGTTGACGCGGTGGGCGGTGGTGCAGGCGGAGCGATAGCCGCAGGCGCGCGCCGCTTCGACGATAAACGGGTTCACCCTCCCGTCGGGGTAGGCGAGATGCTCGATCTTCCGATCGAGCCGCGCCTCCAGCGACGCCTTGGAGCTTCGGAGCTCCTCCATCACCACCTTCGGATCGACTTCGGTCAAAAGACAGTGGCTGGCGGTGTGCGATCCGAAGGTCATTCCCCCCTCCGCCATCTCTTTCACCTCGTCCCATCCGACGATCGCCGCGTCGGACGGAAAATCGGCGCCGCCGACGGCGAGCTTCTCCTGGAGCAGCCGGATGAAACCGTCCAGCTCGGTTTTAGAGCAGATCTCCAGCAGGCGCCGCGTCACCTCCAGCGGGGCGCCGCGCGTGATCGGATTCGCCGAATCGAACGGGACGTCACGTTGAAGCAACAGCCCCTCGATCGGCAGGGAGGCATTCACCGCCCTTTGGATCAGATAAAAAAGCCGGTCATGATCGAACAGAAGGGAGGTGCCGACATAATCGCTGCAAAGATAGAAGATCGCCGGAACCCCCTTTTTCCTCAAAATCGGGTAGGCATGATCGTAGATCCCCCGGTATCCGTCGTCGAAGGTCACCACGACGCTGTCTCGCTTGAGATGGACCTTCCCCTCCAGGAAATCGACCGCCTGATCGATCGAGAGAAAGTCGAACTGCGCGCCGATTTGGTCGATTTCCTTCTCAAAAAGCGATTTGGAAATCAGCTGCTGCGGCATCATTCCCGCGTCGATCGCCCGGTCGGTCTCCTCGACGACGGCGTGATAACCGACGATAAAGAGGCGGCGCTGGGCCGGACATCGATCCCGAAATTGAATATAGAGATCGAGCAGCCCGCTATAATAGGCGGTCCCCGCCACGGTCGATTTCAACAGTCGGCGGAAGCGGGAAGTCCGGGGACGGGGGGAAGCCGCGTCTCCATTCCCGGTGAAGGGATGCCCGTTGCGCTGTTTGAACTTCATTCCATTCATTCCGATTCCTTTTCCTTTGCGTTTTTCTCGATACCTGGCTCGATACCCGGCTCGACACCTGCAACCCGGTTCCCCTTCAGCCGTTCCACCCAGGCGTCCGGAAGGTAGCGCCGCGCCAGACGGCGGCCGGTCTGCGACGAGGCGGCCAGAAACCGGTAGAGGTCATTTTTCATCCCGGGCGGAGAGAGGATCCAATGCTGCGTCTGCCGCCGATCGGAGGTCCAATGGGATTTGTACTCCTCCGGCCCCCTTAAGAAATCGAATTCGCTCCATCCCTGCGAGATCGCCGCCTCGATGCACTTCGCCATCAAGACCATGCCGACGCTCTTCCCCTTCCAAGCGGGATCAAAGCCGGCCTGGTAATAGAAAAACCGCTGTCCTAAGATAAAGCCGTACAGCGCGGCGACCGTTTCGCCGTCGGCCTTGAGAAAGAAGAGGCGGGCCGTTCCTTGTTGGAAAAATGCCTCGGCGGTCTCCCGATGAAAGGGAAGCTTGATTTCGCTGACAAAAGCATCCGATCCCCCGCGATCCCCCCATCGTTTCTGATGAAGGGCGAGCAACCGCTCCATCGCGGGCCGGCCTTCGTTGAAATCATCGATCGCGATGAATTCCACCCGGTGCCCCTTCTCGATATTTCGGATTTTCCGGCGGACGGTGTAGCGCATGCTGGCGCTGAGCCGGTTGAGAAAAGCCTCCCAAGTCGGCGCCAGGGGAAGATAGGGACAGACCTCTCCATCCCGCCGCTGAACGCGCCACCCCCGCTCGGTGAGACGGAGGAACCGGTCCGCGTGAGGCGACTCCTCCGCCATATGCCGGAGGGCGATGAAATCCCAGCCGCGGCGATCGTGCAGCCAGGCTTGAACAACCGCCTCCGCCACCTCGTCCTCACATCCTTTCCGGGAAAGAAAATCGAGGTGGTCCGATCCGACCGCCTCGTCCCCGAGAAACGAGAGGGCGCGGAACGAGATCCCACCCAATCGGATCTCTCTTTGATAGAAGGGGGCGAGGCCGATCAACGCTCCCTGACGCCGGACAAAGAGAAGATGGAGCTTCCCGGCGCCCAAATGACGCCACCAGGCCGCCATCCACTCCCAGCTTAAGAAGGGATTCTGCGCCGACGATTGCGCGAAGAGTCGTTCCCAATCGGCCTTCGATTCGAAAAGCCCCTCGTCAGTGCAGACCCGCTCCACCGCAATCGACCGGTCGGAAAAGACCGTTTCGACCAAACCCTTGTTGAAAGTGGGGGTCATTGGCGAGGGGGCTTCTTTCGAGATCATCGAAGCGTCTCCTTGAGAATCTCGATCATATAATCCAGGTGGCCCTGGTGAAGTCCTTGGTGAATCGGCAGCTCCAGAAGGCGCGCCCGAACGTATTCGACCTCGCCGTAGATTCCTTTTGGGACCGAGGGGTGAGAGATCCCCCAAAAATCGACCGTCTCGATCCCCCGCGCCATCAGATTCCGGCAGACCCGCTCTTTTTCCTCGACCAAAATCGGGAAGAAGAGGGGACAAACCCCCGGCGGGAGGGCGTCGAAGACAAAACGATCTTTACAATCGAGCCGAGCGAGGAGGTAGCTGAAATTCTCCCTCCGCCGCGAGACCACCTCGGCGGGATCGATCGTTTGAAGGATCGCTTTCGACAGCCCCGACATCCCCCAATCGACCTTGTTCAGATTAAATTCCATATTCGCCACGCTGGTCCGATCGACCTTTCCGATCCTCAGAAGGGTCGAGACGAACTCCCGTGAAAAAGCGTGGAGAAACGCGCCGGTGGCGGGATGCGACATCTTCAACCGGTTCATGATTCCGCCGGTCAAATGGCTCAATGTGGAGACGAGCGGCGGTCCGATCCGTTGCGGAGGAAGCGGCCGGTCGGTCCGGTTGACGACCAATCCTCCCCCGTTGGGAAGGGGAAGGGTCTTATGAAAGGAGAAGATGCCGACATCGCCGAAAGAGCCCATCGGCTTTCCGTCAACCTCGCTGAAGAGCGAGAGGGCGCAATCTTCCGCCAGGGCAAGGCCGTGCCGCTTGCAGAGCCGGACGATCTCCTCAACCGGATGGGGAAATCCGATGTAATAAATGAGGTAGATCATCCCGGTCTCCGGGGTGATCTTCTTCTCCAGATCCTCCAGATCGATCTGGAGCTTGAGGTCGACCCGGTAAAAATCGACCTGATAACCGGCCTGCAAAATCGCCTCGACCTCCACCCCGTGGTGGTAGGCGGGGACCAAAATGCGGCGGTTCTCGGGAAGGCCGATCTGCTTCATCCCGTGCCAGACGGCGTTCCGCCCGAAATAATAATCGTAATAGCGCGGATGGCTGAACGGAAACGGAAGCGCCCCCTCCCTCCGCCGGAGAGAGGTCGCCGACGGCGCCGGAAGGACCGGGATGAAATAGCCTTTGGACCGAGATTTTCCTTTGATGACGATCGCCGGATTCATGCTGCTTCTTTCCTCGCCTCTTCGAGCGAATCCTGTTGAGGTAACGCGGTCGATGGGGGCTTCGCGAAATGCTCGGACAGCCCTTTTGCAAAGAGCCTCCGCTGCAACCGATGCACCCAATCGATCTTTTTAAAATAGGGGAACAGTTTGAATTTGATCAAATAGATCATCTCCGGAACGAACCCTCTTTGAAAAAGGTAGACCCAGACATGAGGGCGGACCCCTTTCGCCCAATCTTGCTTCCACGCCATCATCGGCCCCAGGAAGTCGAGCTCGATGAGCTTTTGGTCGAAGGCCGAGGCGAGGATCTCCTGGTGAAGAAGAATGCCGGGAGAATACCTCGCGAACGCGGGATCGTATCCCAATTTCAAGTAGTAGAGCTTCCGCCCATAAACCAGGGTGTAGTAAAAAGCGATCGGCTGATCGTTCAGCTTCAAAAAATAGAGACGCAGCCAGCCCCGCTCCGCCGCCGTGCGGGCCCACTCCTGATAGAAGTCGGCCCAGCCTTCATTTTCGCGAATGGCGGTCCCGGCCGATCCCTTCCAGGCCATCGCCTCGATCCGGAATCCCTCCCGAAGATGATCGGCCAGCCGCGCCGGCCCCCCGGAGATCTCCTCTCCGGTCACGCAGATCACCTCGACCTTTCCTTGCTCCTCCAGCTGTCGCCGGCGGCGGCGCAGGTTGCGCCGCAGATGCCCGGAGATCGATTCGTAATAATCGGGCCATTTTCCTTCGATCGGGATGAACGGCGTTTCCAATTCGGGGCGGAGGCCGACCTTCCGCCCCGACCGGACGACCGTATCAAGAAGAAGGCTCAGGGCCGGAGAGTCGACGGGAAAATCTTGCAACTCCAGAAGATGAACCCGAGGGGTTCGCCGCGATAAGAAGGCGGCCAGCGCCGCGACAATCCGGGCGCGCGCCTCGTCCGATGCCTCACCCATAATAAAATCGAAACGGGAGGAATGGTCGTTGCTCATGGAGGTCCAGATCCGGCAAGGAATCCCTACTCGGAATCCCCGCTCCTCCATGAAGGGGACGATCGCCGCCAGGCGGCCGTCGCCGGATCGGACCGTGAGGATCGCGAGCCGCTTTCCGCCGCCGAACGCCTTCCACCAGACCCGAAACCACTCGTGCCGCAGAAAAGGGGCATTCACCGGCGCCGCGACCAAAAGGGCGTTCCACTCCTTCTCCAATGAGATAAACGCATCAATATCGGAGATCTCTTCCACTTGATAATTCAAATTTCCCCCCCCACGCCTACGCCTCCCGTCCTTTTGCTTTTTAGGCCGCTTTCCTCGCCGAGTGGGGGCGCGCCGTTGACAACGAAACGGTCGGCTCCGGCAGGGTTTCCCATGCCTCCACATCGGCCGTGCGGACCCAGATGTCTTTGCGATTTCGAAGGAAGGCGTAGAGGCCGACCACCGCCGCCCCGTTCATCGCAACGAAGGTGTAGGGGAATTGAACCGCTCCCCTCAGCAAGCGAAGCGCCCGGCCCTGTTTTCGCGCCGGGATTTCGGAGACCGCTTCGGCCGATCGAATCGGAGTCGCGGCGGTCTTCTTTCCCGTGACGTGCCGCGCGCCATCACGTTGTTTTCGGATCGATCTTCCCATTCGACACTCCTCCTAATAACGCCAGTCCGTACCAAGCGAGTTGAAGCCAGAGAAAAATCAAGTAAACCCCCTGCATCAGAAATAAATTCGAGAACAACAGGAGGATCAGCATGAAGGGAACCACCAGCCGCGCCACTTTGTGCGAGAAATACTGGATAAAGACGCGGTTCCTTCGCCACGACCGGAGCGCGTCGGTTCCCCAAAGGAGCTGGTAGTTCCCGGCGAGGGTCCTCACTTTCCGGGCGAATTCGTTTTCCGTCCGCTTGGCGATGAAGTCATAGGCCAAGGCGTTCGGCTCGAAGACGGTCCGATATCCCTTGAAAACCGCCTGCATCGGGATGAGGACATCGTCCAGAATCGTCTCCGCCGGAATCGGATCGTAGAGCGACTTGCGGATCGCGTAAATCGCTCCGGTCGCCCCCAGCATCGAATCGACGTCGCTTTCCATTTTTCGAAGCCACTTCTCGTACCGCCAGTACAAACCGACCCCCGACGCCCCCTCCCCTCCCGGGCGATCGACCAAGATCAACTCTCCGCTGACCGCCCCGACCCGGTCGTCGGCGAAATTGGAAACCAATGCCGCGGCGGCCTTCCGATCGAGCGTTTGCCGCGCGTCCGTGAAGACGAGAATCTCTCCGCGGGCACGGGCGACCGCCCGGTTGAGGGCCGCCGCCTTCCCCACGTGGGCCGGCGCCGTCAGCAGGAGGAGGGAGGGTCCGTTCGGATACTGCTCTTTCCATCGGCTTACCTTCGCTTCCGTTTGATCGGTCGAGCCGTCGGAGGAGACGATGATCTCCATAAGAGAGGCGGGATAGTCGAGGCCGAAGAGGTTTTTCAATTTTCTCTCGATGACCCGCTCCTCGTTATAGGCGGCGACAATCACCGAAACCGAGGGAAGGATCTCTCTTTTATTCACCTTCTGTCTTCTCAGAGAGCGCCAACCGGACAAAACCAGCGGATACCCGATATAGGTATAAAGAATCACGAAAAACGAGAGCCAAAAAACGAATTTAACCAGACTCACTTCACCTTCCTTTATTGTAAAAGAGAGGGGGGATTTTACGCTGTGAGGCCCCTTACTCCACGGTCACGCTCTTAGCGAGATTTCTCGGTTGATCGACGTCGCACCCTTTCTGAAGCGCGACGTGATAAGCCAAAAGCTGCAAGGGAATCGTCATCAACACGGAGTTCAAAAACGTGTCGTTCTTGGGAAGATAAATCACATGATGGGCCTTGGCGGCGATCCGCTCGTCTCCCACCTGCGCCAGGGCGATGATCCTTCCCCCCCGGGCCCGAACCTCTTCGATGTTTCCGAGGACTTTTTCATAAACGGCGTCCTGCGGCGCCAGAAAGACCACCGGCATCTCCGGATCGATGAGGGCGATCGGCCCGTGCTTCATCTCTCCGGCGGGATATCCTTCCGCGTGAATGTAGGAGATCTCCTTCAACTTGAGCGCTCCCTCCAGGGCGATCGGATAATGAATCCCCCGGCCCATGAAGAGGAAGTCCCGTTTTTGATAATATTCAATCGCCAGCGCGCGGATCTCCTCCTCCTTTTGGAGGATCTCCTGAATCTGCTTCGACAGCGCCGAAAGCCGGTTCTTGCGATCTTCCATCGAGGAAGAAACGATCCCCCGCGCCTCCGCGATCCGGCTCGCCAACTGATAAAGCGCGACCAGCTGACAGGTAAACGCCTTGGTCGACGCGACCCCGATCTCCGGACCGGCATGGGTGTAGAAGACCGTCTCCGCAAGCCGGGTCATGCTGCTTCCGGCGACGTTGCAGACCGCCCAGACCGCGCTCCCTTTTTCCGCCGCCAGCTGCAGCGCCGCCAGGGTATCGGCGGTCTCTCCCGATTGGCTGATCCCGATCGTAAGCGTCCCGGCGTCGAAGATCGGCTCCCGATATCGAAACTCGGAGGCGATGTCGACCTCCACCCGTATTCCCGTCATCTTTTCGATCATCCGCTTCCCGACCAGCGCCGCGTGCCAGGAGGTGCCGCAGGCGACAAGATACATCTGCGAGACCGCGCCGGCCCCGGCGAATCGGCGCTCCGGCGGCGCCCCTTGAAAAAGGACCTCCCGCCGCCCCATCTCCATGATGACGTCGGGCTGCTCGTGGATTTCTTTGAGCATGTAGTGCGGAAACCGTCCCTTCTCGACCTGCTGCGCATCCCAGGGAACGGACTGGATTTCTTTCCGAACCGGATTCCCGGAAAGGAGATCGATCACCCGGACCCCCTCCGGACGAACGACCGCCAGCTCTCCCTCCTCCAGCCAAAAAACCTCCCGGGTATAAGAGACGAGCGCCGGGATATCGGAGGCGACAAACTGCTCCCCCCGCCCGGTCCCGATCACCAGGGGGCTTCCCCGTCGGATCGCGACGATTTCGTCGGGCGCGAGGGTGCTCATCACTTCAACGGCGAAGCTCCCCTCCAGGTCGAAAGAGGCCCTGCGGACCGCCGCGGCCAGATCGCCCTGAAAGTATTTCTCGACCAGATGGACGATGACCTCCGTGTCGGTTTCGGAGAGGAAGTGATGCCCTTCTTCTTGTAACCGCTTCTTCAAGATGGTATGGTTCTCGATAATGCCGTTGTGAACGACCGAAAAACGTCCGGAACAATCGCGGTGCGGGTGGGCATTTCCCACGCTGGGCGCCCCATGGGTCGCCCAGCGGGTGTGCCCGATGCCGGCGCCGGACGCGGCGTCCACCTTCTCCTCCGCCAGCCGTTTCTCCAAATGGATCAGCTTTCCCACCTCTTTCGTGACCGCCATCGTCCCTTCGATGAAGTAGCAGATGCCGGCCGAATCATAGCCGCGATACTCCAGCCGTTTCAGCCCTTCCACCAAAATCCGCACCGTATTTCGATTTCCGACATAACCGACAATCCCGCACATACAGACCCCCAAACAACCTGGTATTGATTCCTCATTTCCAGATTCCTTATTGTCCTTTAGCGTCCTCCCCTTCCAAACAGAACGATCTTCACCGTCTGAAAAATGATGGAGAGGTCGAAGAGAAGCGACATGTTCTTGATGTAATAAAGGTCATACCTTAGTTTTTCCCGCGCATCCTCGACCGAGGCGCCGTAGGGGTAGCGGATCTGGGCCCACCCGCTCACCCCCGGCTTTACGGCGAAGCGGAGCGCGTAAAAAGGGATCTGCTCCGAGAGCTGCGCGACGAAGAAGGGTCGCTCCGGCCGCGGGCCGACGAAGCTCATCTCCCCTTTCAAGACATTGAAGATTTGCGGGAGCTCGTCAAGCCGAAGCTTTCGCATGATCCGCCCGATGCGGGTCACGCGGGGATCGTCCTCCACCGCCCAGACCGGCCCGCTCGCCGCCTCGGCGTCCTCCCGCATGGAGCGAAACTTGATCAGCATAAACGGCTTTCCCTCCTCCCCCACCCGCTCCTGCCGAAAGAAGATCGGCCCGGGAGAATCGAGCTTGATCAGAATCGCCAATAACATCATCAGCGGAAAGGTGAGGATCAGGATCGCCGAGGAGGCGAGAATACCGGTCAGCCGTTTGGTCCAACGGGTGATACCCGACTTGTTAAACCCCTCCGCGTAAATGAACCCGCTCGGCTTGGCGTCTTCCAGAAAAACCTTGCCGCTGATCTGCTCATAGAAACGGGTCCCCTCGATGAATTCGACCCCCTGCGCGCGGGCCCCCAGGATCTCTCGAATCGGCAGCCGCCCCCGCCGCTCGAGCGCGGCGATCACCACCTTGTCGACCCGCTCCTTTGCGAGGACCGCCTGGAGCTGCTCATAGGTCCCGATGATTTTCGGATTGATGAGACTCTGTCCGAGGCGGCTTCCGTCTTCATCCAGAAATCCGACCACCTTCATCCCGAGCCCCTTCCGCTTCAAGACCTCCTGCGCCACAAGACGGGCCACATCCTGCGTTCCGAGAATCAAAATCCGGTCTTCCATTTTCTCCAGAATGCGGCTGTAAAAAGTCCGCCAGCCGAAGATCAGAAGGAGGCTCAGAATGACGGAGAGGCGAAAGCTCTTTCCGGGAGGAAACCAGGCCGGGAAAAGAGAGACCATTCCTCCGAAGACGATTAGACCGATTCCCCCGGCCCGGACCAGCCGGATTAGATGGACCCGGTCGGGAGGGAAAAGGGAAAAATCGTACAGGTCGCTGTAGTACAGGGTGAGATGGAAAATGGCGGCCAGGATCAGCCCCTGGATCAGGATCAGCCGCCCTCCCATTTGAAGCGGCTCTCCCGGAAGGGGAAAAATCAGAACACTGACGACCACGGCAAGCCAGATCAGGAGATCTTCCGCCAAGCAGAAGAAGACGCTTCGGGTGGGGAGCGATCTGTTGCAGAACTTAATCATTGATTTCCCCTCTTCCTTCAATCGCGTGGGCCGAGTAGGTCTTTTGGTAGGTGGCGTAGATCCCCCCGTATTGCGAAGAGCGCTCGAAATCGACGCCGTTGAGAATCACGCCGACCCAATTCTGCAGATCGACGCTCTGCATCGCCAAAGAGAGTGTTTCCGTCGACGTCCTCCCGGCGCGGAGGACCAGAAGCGCGCCGTCGACCTTCCCCCCCAACACCGCCGCATCGGCGAGGGGGAGGATCGGCGGGGTGTCGAAGAGGACCAGATCAAACCGCTCCGAGAGGAGGGTGATCAGCTTGTCGGTTTTGGAAGAGCCGAGCCATTCCGGCGAGGCGGCATTCGCTTTCCCCGCCGGAAGAAACGAGAGCGCGCCGGGAGGAAGGAGAGGATGCTCGATCGGAACGAGTGCCGTCTCCAGCGGGGTCCGTTCCTCCAGAACGTCGATGAACCCCTCCCTCATCCGCATGCCGAACAAACGATGAAGCGTCGGACGGCGCAGATCGCAATCAACCAGCGCCACCCGCCGGTCTCTCGACTGGGAGAGGCTGATGGCGAGATTGGCGGTGGTCATCGACTTCCCCTCCCCGACCACCGGGCTGGTGACGATGAAGGTCCGGGCGCCTTTCTCTTGCGACAAATGCTCCATGCGAGACCGGAGAACGCGGTACTGCTCCGCCGCAATCGATTTTGGATCGGTCAATACCACCAGGTGTTCGTCAAAACGGGCGCTTCCAAAAGATTTCCCGCGCATCTCGCTCTCCTCACCTCTCTTGGAAGCCGATCGTCGCCGCATCCAAACGACCGAGGCTCACCGGGTTTTGGTAAAAATAGAACAACGTCAGACAGATCAGGATCAGGCTGACCCCCCAAAGGAGGCGCCGCCGGATCCGGACCCTTCTCAAGTCCCCGGCGGTCTCCACCTGAGGAATGCAGACCAGGACCGGGAGGCCGACATAACTCTGAAGATCGCCCGCATACCGGAAGGTCCGGTCCGAGATCTCCGCCAACACCGCCAGGCCGACGCCGGCGCCGAGGCCGATCAACGACCCGATCAGGACGAAGAGGGTCCGATTCGGCTTGAACGGCTTCATCGGCAGGGTCGCCTCGTCGATGATCCGGGCTTCCGCGCTCTGAAACTCGGCATCGACCGCGGCGCGCGCCTCCTCCACCGCGCTCTCCCGGGCGGCCCGCTTCTCCGCCCTTAGCACCGCTTCCACCTCGGCGATTTTCTTTTTAAGAGCGATCAGCTCCGGATGCACTTTCGTATAGGTCGATTGAAGATCGGCCTGCTCGCCGTAGAGCTCCTTCAGCCGGCCCTCCAGGAATTCGATTTGGGGGTTGACGGGGGTCACGGCGACCTGCTGCTGCAGCAGGGAGATGAACTGTTTCGCGATCCGGTTGGTGGCGTTCATGACCTTTTCCGGCTCCGTTCCCTCATACGAGATGCCGAAGACGTCGTTCGCCGTAATGTCGATCCGAATATCCTTGCGCATCTGCTCGATGATTTCATGCGGGGTCCGCTCCCCCGCCATGTCGGCGTAAAGCGATTCGGCGTCGATGATCGGCTGCAAGAAAGTGCGGCTGTAGATCACCTCGCTGAGCGCCTTGAGGCGATTTTCCATTCTGGACAGATCGAAGGCCCGCCCGATCTGTTCCGGGAAGCGGTGCGGCTGGACAAGAACCATCGAGGTGGCCTGATAGATCTTCGGCATCCGAAGCGCGATCGCCACCGAGGCGGCGGAGATGATCAGCGCCGTCAGCCAGATCCAGTGTTTCCTTCGATGAAACGATTCGAGAAGATAGCCGATTGAAAAGGAGCTCTGTTCACGCATTGTTGTCCCTTATACAAGTTCGGAGCACTGTGAAATGAAACATTCCTCATTCCTCATTTTCTTTACGGCACCACCAACGTGTCTCCGGAGGCGAGAAAGAGCCGATCCTCCGAGATCCTCCCTTGAAGAATCTCGTCGTAGTTGACCTTGATCCAACGGGTTTCGTTTCCGTTTTTTCGAATAATCACCATCCGGTCCGGCGCCGCAAACTCGTTAAATCCCTCCGCCATCGCGATGGCATCGAGGACGGTCAAATCGCTCCGGAGCGGATAAATCCCCGGCTTCCTCACCTGCCCCAGGACGGAGACCTTCGAGCTGTTGATCTCCTTCACAATGACCGTCACTCCCGCCACCTCGACAAACTTTTCCAGCCGCGTCGAGATGACATCGCGAAGATCCGACGGCGTCTTCCCCCCCGCCTGGATATCGTTGATCAGGGGAAGGGTGATCTTCCCGTCCGGACGGACACGGAGTTCCCGGGAAAGCGACTCGTTTTTCCAGACGACGATTTGAAGCAGATCGTCCGGCCCGATCACATAGGAGCGCGCTTCAGAGGTCGGAACCCGTCTGAAATTCGGCACTTCGGTCATCTGATCGGCGCATGCCGTGAAGACCAAAGAAGAGAGCAATAAAGCCGCGATCAACACACCCGCGCGCATTCGAGGAGTCCCCCGGTTGGATGAAAAAAGATTAAGAAGAGGAGGTCTCGAGACCTCCCTCTTTGATTTTATAGAGCAAGGATCGATAGCTGATCTTCAAAATTTCGGCGGCCTTTCGCCGGTTCCAGCGGGTCTGGTTCAACACCTTCCGGATGACCTCGCTCTCCAACTTCTTGGCCACGTCGCGGCTGACCTGCTTGAGGGAGAAGGGAGAGGAGTCGGTCTGTCCGTTCGAGAGGGTCCCTTTCGACAAAAGCAGCGGAAGGTTGCAGTGTTCTTCTCCCAGGATCACTACCCGCTTGATGAAGTTCTCAAGCTCCCGCACATTCCCGGGCCAGTCGTAGTGAATAAAGGCCGCCAGAATCTCCGGCGTGAGCGGCCGATAGGTTTTGTTGTACTCGTGGTGATACTGACGGAGAAAATACTCCGCCAACAACGGGATCTCCTCCTTCCGCTCCCGCAGCGGCGGAATCCGGATGGCGACGACGTTGAGCCGATAGAAGAGGTCATCACGAAAGAGTCCCGATCGGACGGCCGACTCGAGATGGCTGCTCGTGGCGGCGATGATCCGGACATTGACCTTTTCGTTCTCTTCCCCTCCGAGCCGGGAGAACTCGCCGGTCTCCAAGACGTGGAGGAGCTTGGCCTGGAGGGAGGCGTGCATTTCGCTGATTTCATCGAGGAAGATGGTCCCTTCGTGCGCCAGACCGAATTTGCCGGCCTTCCGTTGATAGGCGCCGGTGAAGGCCCCCTTTTCATATCCGAAGAGCTCGCTCTCGAGCAGCTCCTTCGGAAGGGCCGCGCAATTGATTTTGACGAAGGGCATCTCGCGCCGTCTGGAGTGAAGATAAATCGCGCGCGCCACCACCCCTTTGCCGGTTCCGGACTCCCCCCGGATCAGAACGGTCACATCGGTTCCGGCGACCTGTTCGACGATTTTCTTCACTTCATTCATCGCCGGGCTGCTGGAAGAGAGAAGCCAGGAGGGCTGCTCCTTCGCAATTTCGTTCAAGGCGGCGATCTCGGAGACGAGATGATGCTCATCGATGATGTTCATCAACACGCTCTTCAGATCCTGCGCGTCGAACGGCTCGGACATGTAGTTCGACGCCCCCATTTTCATCGCGGTCACGATGGAGTCGATCTTTTTCTCTCCGACCACGATGACCGGGGTTTCGCCCTGCTCCTGTTTCAAGGAATGGAGCCGCTCCCAACAAGGGGGCTCTTCCCCCCGCATATCGAGCAGAACGAGATCGGGCGCTTCGGAATGGATCGCCCGGCCCGATTCCAGGACCGCGTACTTGAGGCGAACCAACATCGACTTAAGCTGGGCCTGTTTTTCCCACGCCCCTCCCAGCAGGAGCACTTTCTTCTTCACGGTCGCCTCGATTCGATCAAACGATGAGAATGGAACGATCCTTAAATTTTCCTACATGAGGAGCAAAAGCCATGCCGCTTGCGCCATCGGAGCGGAACGCGTGAAACCCACCCGACGAATGTTTGCAAAACCGATCGATCCGCCTCTGTTTCATTTCTTGCACATCTTCTGCAAAGAGTTGCGAAGAAGAAAGGAAAACGGAATAGTACGGTCAGAAATCAGAAGCCCACAGGAAAAGAAAAATCCTTCTCTATCTGAATTCCGTTTTCTCTATTTTGTATTCCGGATTTTATGGCGCGGGCGGATAGGTGGTATACGCGGTGAGGCCGATGAAGAAGCGGTTGTCATAGATATCGCGGACCCCCTCTTCATGGAAGTTCTGACGGCGATAGGAGTAACTTGCCACTCCCTTGAGCCAAGAGGTGATATCAACCTGCTCTTCGATCCGCAGCCAGAGGGTGTCGATGTCGGATCGCGTTGAGAGCATCGGCTGCTGGGAGGTCCAGGTCGCCGCGAAGATCGAGTCGAACCACTGCGTCACATGGTAAGTGGCCGAGCCTGATACGGTATCGGAGATGAAGGTTCCGGAGAGGCCGCCGACGACGGAGACGTCGCGAAGATAATCGGCGCGGAAAACCACCGTCGGGCTGTATCGCTGCTCGGCCCCCAAGCCGAGGAGCAGCTCGCTCTGCGCCGTTCCGCGATCGACGATCACCACCCCGCCGACCATCGCGCGTCCTGTCAACGTTTCGGTGAACCGATATTCTTCCCGGAGGCTCACTGTGTGCGCCTCGGTATGTCCCCGGTTCTCGAAGTAGAAATTTCTGTAACGATATTCCGGAAAGAGGGTGACCACCGGCGTGAGACGATAGACCAGGCCGCCGCGAAGCGCATCCTCGGTGACATCGATCAGGGTGGGGTCTTTAAACTGGGTGATCCGGTTGATCGCCTCTCCCTCCATCGTCAATCGTGGCGACAAGCGATACCCCGCTTTCAGCGAGAGGACGTTCGAATAATATTCGCTCCTTCGGAAGAGAAGATCGAGCTGCTCGGTCGGATCGTTCGAGTGGGTGAAGGTGTCGCGGAATTCGAACGTCCAGACGCCGGAGGGCCGGAGGGTCAAATGGGTGTCGATGTTCTGGGCGCGATCGAAGGTCGACAAATCGGGATGGTTGCGATAGAAGGCGAACTCCACCTTCAGATCGGTCACCCATTGCACCCGCTCCTGCTCCACCAGAAGATTGAACCCCGGCCGCACCCGCGTAATATGATCGGAGATCCGGTTCACAGCCCGGAGGAGGATATTGTCGTCGTATTCGTAGGTGACTTCGAGCGAAGGGGTGAACCGAAGCCGCGGCGGCTCCGGGTCGGAGGGGGGAATCGGATCGCTTTCCAGGGAGAGCTGGGCGGCGACCGGATCGGCCTGCAAAAAAAAGATCGGGAGGGAAAAAAGCCGAAGGAAGAGAACCAACGCGGCGCGAGAAAAAATCAATCGCCCACAAAGCCTCCATGCCCCTCTTGAGTGAACGAAGAGAGGCTCATTTCCAGACGGGTTTGCGCTCCTCATCTCACGATGATGGTATCGCCCGGATCGAGATAGACGTTTTGGTCGAGGTTTTCGCCGTTGACAAAGGCCCGGTAGTCGAAACGATACCGCTGGCCGTTTCGCCGTTTCATCAGGAGGATATTGTTGGTCGTGGCAAACTCGGTGAACCCCTCCGCCATGGAGATCGCCTCCAGGACGGTGGTCCTTCCCTTGAGGAGATAGACCCCCGGCTTCTTCACTTCCCCGAGCACGGAGACTTTATAGTTGTTCACCTCCGAAACGATGACCGTGACGATCGGGTTGTCGATGAATTGCCTCAGCCCTTTGGCGATCATTTCTTTTAATTGCGACGGGGTGACCCCCGACGCCTGAAGATCATCGACCAGCGGCAAGGAGATCTTCCCGTCCGGGCGGACCGGAAGGGTCTTCGAGAGATGCTCGTTTCTCCAGACGACGATCTGAATGACATCGCCGGGTCCGAGAACATATTCATCCGATCGCTTGGGGTCCACTTTGTTGGCCCCCATGTCCCCCCCGCGCCCGCCTGGAGACTGCGCAAATGAAGACTGAGCCGTCAGGAGCACTGCGATAAAAAGAAAACACCATCCGTTGATCCGTCTTCGCCCGAACATAAATTCCCCCTCCGTGAGCCCTTTTGTATAGGCTCGGGAAAGAGCAAAAGCTGTGCCTCAACAAAGCGCAATCCTGGATGGCGGAAAAAAGGGAGGGTGAATCGATCGATCCAAATGATGCAGGGAATTCGGAAAGAGGCGCAAAAAGATGCAACAATTTAATTGCTGATTTTTTGAAACCGGGCTGGAAATGTGTAGAGACGTCCCGGCGGGACGTCTCTACCGTGGGAGATCGGCAACCGATCTATCCGCTTTAGCGATCGATGCCGTACTCTTTAATTTTATACTGCAGAGCGCGGTAGCTGATGTTCAGCGTCTCCGCCGCCCGCTTTTTGTTCCAGTTATTTTCGACCAATGCTTTGAAGATAGCGTCGCGCTCGACCTCGACCGTCTTTCGCTTGCTGATCTCTTTGAGGGAGAGCGGTTCGAGGGAAGGGGCTTTTTCCTGCTCGGGCCGGGCCTCCACCGGAAGGACCATCTCCTTGAGGACATATTTTTCATCTCTCAAGACCACCAGCCGGCGCATCATGTTTTCCAACTCCCGGATGTTTCCGGGCCAGGCATAGCTCATGAAAGCTTCGAGAATCGTCTCCGGAACCTTTTCCATATCGCTGTCGTACTGCGCCCGAAATTTTTTGAAGAAGTGCTGGCAGAGGATCGGGATATCCTCCTTCCGCTCCCTGAGCGGCGGAACGAGGATCTTGACCACGTTAAGCCGGTAGTAGAGATCTTCCCGGAAGCGTCCTTCTTTGATCGCCCGCTCCAGATTCTGGTTGGTGGCGGCGACGATCCGGACGTCGACCTTTAAATCTTTTTTTCCTCCGAGCTTCGAGAACTCTCCATCCTGGAGAACATGGAGCAGCTTCGCCTGAAGGCCCGGGCTCATCTCCGCGATTTCGTCGAGAAAGATCGTCCCGCCGTTGGCCAGCTCGAATTTTCCCATTTTCCCCCGCATGGCGCCGGTAAAGGCCCCCCGCTCAAACCCGAACAGCTCGCTTTCGAGCAGCTCCGACGGCAGGGCGGCGCAGTTCACCCGGACCATGATTTTGTCGCGCCGCAGCGATTGATCGTGAATGGCGCGGGCGATCAGCTCCTTTCCGACGCCGCTCTCGCCGAGGACGAGGACCGTCGCATCGGTTCCGGCGATCTTGCGGATCATTTCTTTAATCCGAATCATCTCGTCGTTGATGCTGATAAAATCGCTCGTTTTGTTGAGCTGGTCCCGCAGATCTTCCACTTCCCGGACCAGCGTCATCCGATCAAACACCTTTTCGAGAGTAATCCCGAGCTCTTCATCCTCGAACGGCTTGGTCAGATAATCGGAAGCCCCCATCTTCATCGCCTTGACGATCGTGGCGGTCTGTCCGACCGCCGAGAGCATGATGACCGGCAAGGCCTCGTCCATCTCGCGGATTCTACGGAGGGTCTCCAGCCCGTCGACCTGGGGCATCATGACATCGAGAATGACCGCGGAGGGGGAGAGCTGCTGTTTGATCATGGCGAGCGCCTCCTCTCCTCCTTCCGCGCAAGAGACCTCATATCCCTCCGAGGTCAGGAGGGTCGCGAGATAGCGCCGGACCGACTCCTCATCGTCCACCACCAGAACGTGCTTCTCTTTAGGACCTATTTCGGTGTTCATGGCTTCTCCTTCACACTTTCGCACTTGCACACTTGCTTTGAAGCTCCCCCGCAGGCTGCAAGGAAGCGACCCCCAACGGGAATTCACAACCCGAGCGGAGACGACCGCCTCCCCGGCGCATCCCCCGCAAGGACTCACTCTTGTTTGGGAAGAGAGAAACTGAATTCCGTTCCTCGACCCGATCGACTCGTCACCCGAATTTTGCTTCCGTGGCCTTTTACGATGTCCTGGGCGATCGCCAGCCCAAGACCGAAGCCGCCGTAACGGCGCGATTCGGACGACTCCACCTGATAGAAACGATCGAAAACCTTTCCCTGCTTTTCCGCGGGAATTCCGATCCCGGTGTCGGAGACCGAAATCAGGATTTTCCCTTTCTTCTGATCCTTGAACCGAACGGTAATTTTCCCCCCTTTGGGGGTAAACTTGACGGCATTCGAAAGAAGATTGTCGAACACCTGACCCATTTTTTTCCGGTGGCACCGAACCCAGCAGGGGGCCGGCCCGATCGAGGTCGCGAGGAGGATCCCTTTTTCCTCCGCTTTGGGCCGGATTAATTGCAGGCTTTCATCCAGAATCTCGACCAAATTCATCCGATCGAGCAAGAGGGTCTGCTCGTTTGTCTCCAACTTCGAGAAATCGAGAAGGTCGTCGATCAGATCCAGCTGTTTGTGAATATTCCGGACCGCAATCTCCAAATACTCCTTCTGAAGGGAGGCCAGCGGGCCGGCTTTCCCTTTCAGGACCAGGCTGGTATATCCCTTCACCGCCACCATCGGCGTCTTGAGCTCATGCGAGACGTTCGACAGCAGATTCGTCTTCATCTGATCGAGGCTCTTCAACTCCCGGTTCGCCTCTTCCAAGGCCAGCTTCGTCTTGCGCAGGCTTCGGTTCATCCGTTTCAGCTCTTCGAAGAGGCTGGCGTTTTGGATCGCGAGGGCCGCCAGGTCGGCCAGGCCGACGACCAGCCGGAAATCCCTTTTGGTGAAAGCCTGCGTCGCGATTTGGCTGTCGAGATAAAGCGCCCCGGCCAGTTGTCTCTGATAGGTCACCGGAACGGCCAAGAGCGTTTTGATCCGCAGCCGCTTCAGGATCGGATGCGGCCGGGTTTCTTCCGCCTCGGCGTTCGGCAGGAGAACGATTTCCCCTTTTTCCAGTTGAGACGAAATCTCCTTGTCTTCGTTCAACAGGGCGGTCACGGCGTCGGCCCACTCCGGATCGGCCTCCTTTTCACCGGTCACCCGGTGCGTCTCGCCTCCTTTATAGAGGAGAAAAAGACTCCTTGAAAAGCCGGTCCGGTGCGACGCCTCGCGAAGCACTTCATTGAGAATGGAATCGAGCTGAAGGGTGGAGATGAGCGTTCGGGCGATCTGATAGAGGACTTCGACCTCGGAGAGCCGCCGCTTTTCCAGCCCCTGGCGGATCGACGTCTTCAGTCCCTCGATGCCGAACGGCTTGACGAGATAGGCGTACGCGCCCCGGTTCAACGCCTCCACCGCGGACTCCAGCGAGGCGTAGCCGGTCAGAAGCACCGTCACCGGCCTCGGCCAGAGTTTTTCGGCGTGGGCCAAGACATCCAGGCCGCTCATCCCCTTCATCTTCAGATCGGTCAGGATGAGATCGAAAGAGGTCCGCTCCATCGCCTGAACGGCCTCTTCGCCGCTGGAGACGGTCACCACCCGGTACCCCTCCAGCTCCAAAATGCTCCGGAGGGTTTCCAGAAGGGCCTCTTCATCGTCCACCAGGAGGATCTTCTCGTTGAATTTTGCGGAGGGAGTCTGAATCATACTTCTTTGTCCTTGGATCCCTCGAATTTCTTTCGAAAGAACTTCATGAGCCGGCCCGGACGGCTCCGGATTTCATCCCATCAAGGGATTGAGAGGGGCCGATGCGTAGAGAACAGCGCGGAGCAGGTTCCGATCCGGCCGCGTCGGCTGCACGTAAGTCGATTTTCCTTTGCTTTGAGGGGCGCCCTTGCCGGTTCAGTGGAGGAGAGAAGAAACGGTTCATGGATATCGTGGGACAAGCCCCCTTCCCCTCGAAAAAATCTAAATTTATTCTACTCTAAAGAAAATTTATGAATCAAGTTTTTTCCTGAAAGAGTTTTTGCATGAAACCTGCAAGCTTTTTCGCTCCTTCCTTGGAAGACCTCCGTTGTCGAATGGTAAAGGGAAGACCTGCCGCAACTTCCTCCCCTATTTCCCCCTCTGGCATTTAATTTGCTCCTAGTCACGGCGACGCTTGAAATAAAGGCGAGCGTCTTGCTCCTAAAAATACAAGGCCAAATCTACATTAAAGAAAGAAGGGAGGTGATACGGGATGAAAAAATTACTAATGATCGGAATGCTCTCCATTGCCCTCATCGGAGCGGGCTCACTGACGCCGATTTATGCGGCGGGCGAGCAAGATCAGGGCGCGGCCCAGGGCGACCAGGGCGCCGGCGGAATGGCTCAGGGAGAAAAACTGACCGGGGTCGAGGTCACCGAGATCAACAAGGATCAGGGGACCGTCCAGATCAAGAAACAAGAGGGAGGTCAGGAAACATTGAAGCTTGACCCGAGCCAAGCGGCACAACTAGATCAAATCCAGAAGGGTGACAAAGTGGATATCACAATGGTCGAACGCGGTGGTGAAAAAGTCGCAACCTCAATCTCGAAGAGCGGTTAGACCTTTCTGGTACAAAGGGGAAAGAGAGGAGCGATCCTCTCTTTCCTCTCCGCCTCCAAACGAGGAGAGGACGGGACGCCGAATGGATCGATCCACTCTCTCCCGATTATTTCAATTCCATTGGAAAGGGCGTTCAGCGTCCTTCCCAGTCAGCCGGGGAAAACGTGCTTAAGAAGTTATCCGTTCCATATATGATCGTACTCCCTGTAGGTATCGTCTTATTTTATAGACCGATCTGGGGCCTTTCGGAGACGCTTTTCTTTCTCCTTGCTGGAACGTACCTCCTCATCGCCGCCGAAGTCGCGAGAAAGGGGGGAGCCGGGTGAAACCGGCTCGCCTCCTCCCGAATTCGGGAGACCCCTTCACAACTGATTCCACGAAAACAATGTCGAGAAAACCGCCCCCGAAGGTAGATACGTATTTCGTCAAGAAACCGCCCGAATTCACCAAAGGGATGGCGCAGCAGCACTATCATGCGATGAACGTGCTTCTTCGCGTGCCCCGGATCACCGGCAATCATGCCGACATGGAGATCTCGCTCACCACGCTGATGGATCTGGCCGCGGAGATCGCTCCGTACGATTGGGGGCTCTTTTACCTCTGGGACGACCACAAAAACGCGCTTCAATTGCGGGTCTCGAGAGGTTTCGGGAAAAGCTTCCCCCCTCTCTTGGAAAAGGGGAATCTCATCGCACGGTGGACCTTCCAATATTCCAAGCCGATTTTTATCCGGGAAAACGCCGGCAAGGAGATGGAGCGCTATTTCTCGCTGCTCAAGACCGACTCCGTCATCTCTATCCCCATTCTGGTCAACAACCGGCTGACGGGCATTCTTCAATTGGGGGGATGCCGGCAGCGGCGATTCGCGGAAGAAGATGCGCTGCTGGTCTGGATGCTGGCGATGCAGTCGGAAGCCCTCTTTCATAACAGCCAGACGGAGCGCGAATTCCTCCGCCGGATGGCGATGACCGACGGACTCACCGGCCTCTTCAATCGGCGCTATTTCGACGAGCAGGTCGACCGGGAGATCCAACGCTCTTATCGAACCGGCAAGCCGTTCGTCCTGATGATGATGGATGTCGACTTCTTCAAAAAGTACAACGACCGCTACAGGCATCTCAAAGGAGACCAGGCCCTCCGGGAGATCGCGATGATCCTGAAGACCCGGCTCCGCCAAATCGACACGGTCTCCCGATTCGGAGGGGAAGAGTTTTCGGTCTTGCTTCCGGAGACCGATGAAGCCGGCGGCCTCGCCGTCGCAAAACATATCAGCTGCTCGGTTAAAAATCATTCATTCGCAGGAAAGGAGAAAAAACGCGACGTCAGGATGACCATGAGCATCGGCTGCTCGATCTTCCCCATTGACGGGAAAGAAAAGGAGGAGCTGATTCATCGCGCCGATCTCGCCCTGTACCACGCGAAAGAGTCGGGACGCGACCAGGTCGTTCTCTTTTCGCAACTCAAGGGCAAACCACACGATCAACAACTCAAGGAGGAACAAAATGTCTTCTAAAACCAGCATAAAATGGTTTTGGCACTTCATCCTCCTGTTCGCGATGATCGCGACAGGATTCGGATGCGGAAGTGGAGGGGGGGGAGGCAATTCAGGTGGAAACAATGATCCGGGGCAAAACGATGCAAATCCGCCCCGGTTTGCAGGATTGACCGGAATTGTCAGTCCCAGCAATACCGGTAACGTGGAATTGACCGCCGATGAAGCCTCGGATGGGGAAACTCCCAAGGAACAGTTGGTCTATCTGATCTACGCGTCGACCACTTTTCCTGTAGATCAGGCTGCAATCACCCCGTATACTTTCAACGGAGTCGATAGCTGCAGCGGCGGACAATGCCGCTTTGTGGTGACTGACCTGAACAAGGACGGGAACACGACCTATTATTTCTCCAGCCGCGCAAGGGATGGAGCCGGAAACGTCGACCGGGATCCACATCCAACTGAGGAGAACAGCTCATTTTCAGTAACTCCCTTGAAGTTTTCGGGGATCGGGGATGACGGGGGAAATCCCTTGGGATCGAGTCTGAATGTCGATCCTGCTAGACATGCCGTTCACCCGGCGCTGGCTGTCGTTCAAGGAACGCCTTACGTCATTTGGGAGGAGTGCGCGCCGCCCTCTCAACCCAACCCTTCCGGCCTTGCGTCGGATCATCCCTGCAACCTGGATGAACCGTCCAAGATCTACGTTAAGCGCTGGAACGGGTCTTCTTGGGAATTAGTGACCGAGGGCACCGGCCAGGACGATCTGAACAAAAACGACACCGCCCATAGCCACTCCCCAACGATCACCGCCGATCAAAATGAAATCTACGTCGCTTGGCGCGAGATCGGACAGAATCTCTTTATTCAGAAATTCAATGGAACGCAATGGACTCCCATCAGTACATTGGGGAACACCGGCTTCGGTGGAGATCGTCCGGCACTGACCAGGCACATCGCGATGGGAAGTCTCCTGGGAATCGCCTATGAGTTCTCCCCTCAGACGGTCGATCATCGTCAGATCTTCTTCCGGCAATGGGACGGTTCCGCCTGGACACCGAGCGGAACGACCCTCAACAAAAATCCGGACGAAGCGGGCGAGGCCCCGATTTTTTCTCGGAACGGTCAGGAGCTTTATATGACCTGGAAGGAGTCAACGGTGACGACGCCTCTCGCAACAGGGGGACATAGCCATACGATTCCCAATATTTTTGTGAGGAAATTAAACGGCGCGAATTGGGATCTGATCGGCGACAGCCTCAATATCAATCCGGCCAACGAGGCGAGATACCCTAGCATCGATCTGAGGGACAATGTTCCGTATGTCGCTTGGCATGAATGTCTTCAGGCCTCTTGCAGCGATGAGCATATCTTCGTGAAACATTGGGATGGGGGTCAATGGGTCCAAGACAAAGATACCGGAAACTGCCCCAGCATACCCGACTGCGGGAGCCTAAACCATGTCAGCGACGGAAATAAAATCCCGAGCCGATTCGCTATGACTCCCTCTCTCAGCACCTTTGGAAACCGGATCTTTGTCGCCTGGTCCGAGCGGGATGATGACACCAGCCCGCCGACCTACAAAATTCGGCTAAAGAGCCTCAACGGCGGCGGCAAGTGGGATTTCAACGGAACCCTTTCCAGCCGGAATTCTTATTCTCCGGCCCTCTACTCGGACGGTCAAGGCCTCTTCGTCGCCTGGGTTGAGGAAAACGAAGCGGGTCGGTTGCAATTACACGTTGCACGGAATTAACCCATTTATTCTGCCGGGCCCTATGTACGGGCCCGGCAGAATAGTCCGAAAGACCCATCCCGCCCGACCCATTGGTAGGTCCTTTTATCTATTGAACATCCGACACTCCCCACGTTAAGATGACCACTAATCCTTTGACAAAAAACATAAATTATGAAAGAATAGCGCCTCGCTAACGCGCCAGGGCCCATTAATAACGGCGATTGATTTAGGCTGGTTTATTTGATGATTGAAGCCCCGCCCATCAATTATATTCCGATCTTTCTTTTTATCCTTGCTTCGATCGTCTTTGGGGTCGGAACGCTGGTCATCAGCTATTTTGTCCAGCCGCGGGTCTACAACAAAGAGAAGCTGACCACCTACGAATGCGGCAGCGAGCCGATCTCCGACGCCCGGATGCCCTTCCCCGTTCGCTACTACATCATCGCCATGCTTTTTGTGATCTTCGATATCGAAATCGCCTTCCTCTACCCCTGGGCGGTCGCCTTCAACAAGCTCGGCCTGTTCGGACTCATCGAAATGGTGATTTTCATCGCCCTTTTTCTGATTGGGTATATCTACGCCTGGAGAAAGGGAGGACTGGAATGGGATTAACCGGAAAATTCGAGGCGAACTTCATCACGACGACCCTCGATCAAGCGGTCAACTGGGCCCGAAAAGGCTCCCTCTGGCCGATGACCTTCGGGCTCGCCTGCTGCGCGATCGAGATGATCGCCGCCGTCGCCTCGCGGTACGACATCGACCGCTTCGGAGCGGGCGTTTTTCGCGGCTCTCCCCGGCAGTCGGATCTGATGATCGTCGCCGGAACGGTCTGCCGGCGGATGGCCCCGGTGATTCGGAAAGTCTACGATCAGATGCCGGAGCCGAAATATGTGATTTCGATGGGCTCCTGCGCCACCTCGGGAAATATTTACAATAGCTACAGCGTGGTGCAGGGGGTCGATCGCTTCGTTCCGGTCGATATCTACGTCCCCGGCTGCCCGCCGACCCCGGAAGCCCTCTTAGAGGGCGTTTTGCGTCTCCAGGACCAGATTATGAAGAAGAAGGTCTTCACGAAATGAAAATTCCCTCCGGAATGGAAGAGGGCGGAGAGCACCCGGTGGCCCGGAAAGTCCAGGCGCAGTTTCCCGCCGCGTTTATCGGCGCCGCCCTCTTCCGAGGCGATCTCTCGATCCACCTGAAGAAAGAGGGGTTGTTCGAGGTGGGCCGGCTGCTTCGGGACGATCCGGCGCTCGATTTCGACTATCCGGTTCATGTCTCTTCGGTCGATCATATGGGGGAGCGGGAGCGGTTCGAGGTGGTCTATGAGTTTTTCTCCATTCGGAAAAAACATCAGGTCCGGCTGAAGACGCGCGTTTCGGAAGAAGACTGCACCGTCGACTCGTTGACCCCCCTCTGGGAAGGGCTCAATTTTATGGAGCGGGAGGTTTACGACATGATGGGGATTAAGTTCAACAACCATCCCGATCTCCGCCGGATCCTCCTGCCGGATGAATATGACGAGGGCTATCCCCTTCGAAAGAACTTTCCGATCGAAGGGCGGGGGTGGAGAGACACTTTTGAATTTTTAGAATCATAGGTCCTATAGGACCTATAAGACCTATAGGTTGTACATGGAATTAAAAGAAGCACCGACTACGGAAAACAAAGGCCTTCCCCTTTTGAGGACGGAGGAGCTCCTCCTCAATCTGGGGCCGCAGCACCCGTCGACACATGGGGTGCTGAAGGTCGTCCTCACCCTCGAAGGGGAGAAGATCATCAAGTCGGAGCCGGTCCTCGGCTTTTTGCACCGCGGGGTCGAGAAGATCGCCGAGTCGATCACCTACAACCAGTTCATCCCCCACACCGACCGGCTCGACTACGTCTGCGCGATGTACAACAACTTCGCTTATGTCCGGGCGGTCGAGAAGCTGTTGGGAATCACCATTCCGGAGCGTTCGGAATATCTTCGAACCATCGTCGCCGAGGTGCAGCGGATCATCGGCCATCTCTTCTGGCTGGGGACGCAGGCGCTCGATATCGGCGCGATGACCGTCTTCTTTTATACCTTCCGCGAGCGGGAAATCCTGCTCGACATTTTCGACGAGCTCTGCGGCGCGCGGCTGACGACCAGCTGGTACCGGGTCGGCGGGGTCGAGCGCGATTTTACGACGAAGATCATCGACGACCTCTACCGGTTCATCGCCGATTTTCCATCGAAGATTGTAGACTATGACACCCTGTTGGTGAACAATCGGATCTGGCTCGCCCGGACGCGCGGCATCGCCGTCATCTCGGGAGAAGACGCGGTCCGCTACGGCCTCTCCGGATCGACCCTGCGCGGCTCCGGCGTCGACTACGATCTTCGGAAGATCAGCCCGTACGGGGCCTATGACAAGGTCAAATGGACCGTCCCGATCGGAAAAAACGGCGACACCTACGATCGGTACTGGGTCCGGATGATGGAGCTGCACGAGAGCACCAAGATCATCAAGCAGTGCCTCGATCAGCTTCCGCAGGGAGATTACAAAGCGTATGTCCCGCAGGTGGTCGCCCCGCCGAAGGAGCGGGTCTTCACCGACATGGAGAGCATGATCTACCAGTTCAAGCTCTACAGCAAGGGCTTCAACGCCCCGCCGGGAGACATCTATTGCGGCACCGAAGCCCACAAAGGGGAGCTCGGCTTTTACATCTACAGCAAAGGGGACAGCAAACCCTATCGGATGAAGATCCGGGCCCCATCCTTCATCCACATGGGCGCGTTCGACCACATGGCGAAAGGCTACATGATCGCCGACGTGATTACCATCTTCGGAACCTACGACATCGTGATGGGAGAGTGCGATAGATGACCGTTAAACGGGAATCGTGAATCGTTAAACGTCAATTCTTTTACGATTAACGAATAACGAGGTTTTAATGAGCGACGAAATCAAAGCGAAGATCGAAATCCCGACCGCCCCGGAACCGGAGGCGGCCCCGGCCAAAAAGATGTTGGACGTGACGATCGACGGGAAAAAGATCTCCGTCCCCGAAGGCTCCCTTCTGCTCGATACGATGCGGGGCCTCGGGATGGAAATTCCGGCGATGTGTTATCACTACACCTTCTCCTCGTTCGGCTCCTGCGGCGTCTGTCTGGTGGAAGTCGAGGGGAAGAACAACAACGTCCGCTCCTGCACCGCCAAGATCACCAATGGGATGGTCGTGAAGACCAGCACCGAGAAGATCGTCGATGCCCGGAAAAAGGCGATCGAAAAACATCTGATCGTCCACCCGCTCGACTGCCCCGTCTGCGACGCCGACGGCAAGTGCGAATTGCAGGACATGGCCTACGACCTCGGCGTCTATGACATCAAGAAAGGGACCCGGAAGGAGATCCCGGAAGACACCCGGAGCCTGGTCCTCGACTTCAACATGAACCGCTGCATCCTCTGCGGGCAGTGCATCAACGTCTGCAAAGAGGTCCAACTGGTCGACGCCCTCTGCTTCTACAAGAAGGATGGGAAGACCCACGTCGGCGCGCACGACGGGGTCCCCCTCTACTGCGAATTCTGCGGCGACTGTTTGGCGGTCTGCCCGGTCGGCGCGATCGTCAGCCGCTTCTCCAAGTACGCCTTCAAGCCGTGGCAGCTGAAGAAAACGGTCACCACCTGCGGCTACTGCTCCGACGGCTGCACGCTGCACCTGGAGAGCGAGGCGCAAAAAGTCGTTCGGGTCACCTCCAAGCTGTCGTATCTGAGCAAGTTCGGCAAAGAGGTCGAGCTGGGGGACGATCATGGCGGGACCTGCGTCCGGGGCCGGTTCGGATTCCAGTACACCCAGAGTGAATCGCGCCTCTCACGGCCGCTGATGAAAACCGACGGACAGTGGTCCGAGGTCCCCTGGTTCAAGGCGACGGCGATGATCGGCAAACGGCTGATGGAAATCAAAACGCAGCACGGCGGAGAGGCGATCGCCGGCCTGATCACCGGCCGCTGCACCAATGAAGATGTCTATCTCTTCCAGCGCCTGATGCGGTCGGTGCTGGGGACCAACAACATCGACACCGCCGCCCGCTACGGTCATATGAACTCGGTCACCGCCCTGCAACAGACGATCGGGATCGGCCAGGCGACCACCTCCGACAAGGCGATGACCCTCTCGGATGTGATCCTGGTGATCGGAAACGACATGACCGAGACCAACCCGGTCACCGCGCTCCGCCTCAAAGAGGCCAAATCGAGATTTCAGGCGAAGCTGATGGTCGCCCACAACTTCCAGACCAACCTGATGGCGCTGGCAAGCCATCCGCTGCAGGTTGTGGTGGGTGGCGAGACGGCGTTGATTCAGGGGCTGGTCAAGTCGGTCATCGACAAGGGGCTCGCCTTCCCCGCCTTTGTGCAGAAATACCCTGCCGCTTATGAAGCGCTTCGTCAAGGCGTCGCCGGACTTTCCGAGGAAAACCTGGCCCGGGAAAGCGGATTGCCCTGGGAGAAGATCGCCGAGGCAGCCGAGCTGCTGGCGAAATCGAAGCGGGGAACCTTGATCTGGGGCGAAGGAATCGTCTCCAAAAAAGAGGGCTATCACAATGTGCTCCGGCTGATCGATCTTGCCCTGCTGACCGGCCTTCTGGAAAAAGAAGGGGCCGGGATTCTGCCGATCTGCGAAGAGAACAACGAGCAGGGGGCCGTCGACATGGGAGCGGTTCCCGAATTTCTCCCCGGCCAACGCCCCTACGCGTCGGAGAGCGAACGGGCGCGGTTTCGGTCGGCCTGGAATACGGAGCTCCCCGAAGGAATCGGCGCCACCCTCCCCGAAATTTTGGAGCGGGCCGAACGGGGCGAGATTAAAGCGCTCTATCTCGTTGGAGAAAATCCGCTCGGCACCCTGCCGAATGCGATGCGGGTCCGCCAAGCGCTGGAGAACGTCGATTTTATCGTCTGCCAAGACCCTTTTATGACCGAGACCGGCGAGATGGCCGACTTCGTCCTCCCGGCCGCGGTCGCCGCGGAGAAAGAAGGGACCTTTACCGACGTGGAGGGGAAGATCCGCCGCGTCGCGCAAGCGTTCGATCCGCGCGGCGAAGCGCGCCCCGACTGGAAGATCTTCTGCGATCTCGCGAAGGGGATGAACCACCCGCTCCAATACAAAGGACCGGAGGACATCAATCAGGAGATCGCAAAGCTCGTTCCCGGCTACTTCCGCGATGAGCGCCCGGCCCCCCGTCCGGAGCGTTATTCAGACGGTGCCTTTATCGCCGAGATCGCCGGACGATACCGCGCGACCGAACGGAAAAAAGAAGCCGCCTTCCCCTTCTCGCTCGATCTCATTCAGGTCCTCTACCACTCCGGGAAGCTCTCGACGCGCGACCCCGGCTTGATGAAGATCGAAGACAAGGCGGTTCTATACATCGGCGCGGCCGATGCCGAGGCAATGGGGCTGAAGACAGCCGACACGGTGAAGATCAAATCGTCGCTCGGCCAGGTCGAAGTCCCGGTGGAAGTGTTGGAATCGCTCCCGAAGGGGGTGGTCCACTTCCCGAACCACTTCAACCGGCCCAACGTAAAAGACCTTCTGACCGGCACAATCGATCCGGCGACCCACGTCCCCTATTTCAAACAGGGAGAGGTGGCCCTGGAGAAGGTCTGGAAGATCCAATTGACGGTCATGCCGGCGGCGGCAGAAGAGACGAAATAACGTAGGGGCGCAATTCATTGCGCCCTCCTCTGTCCGAATAAATTCAGGGCGTGATGAATCACGCCCCTACAGCAAGCGGAGAATCCGTGAAATTCACCGAGCTGCTCGACAAAATTATTTTCAAAGAAATTCTGAAAGGGCTGAAACTCACCTTCACCCACATGTTCGTTCGAGAGGTGACGCTCCAATATCCCCATCAGAAGCTCGCCCTGCCCGATACCCACCGGGGCGCCCTTTGTCTGTTGAAGTATGAAGACGGCGCGGAGCGGTGCGTCGGGTGCGATCTCTGCGAGGCGGCCTGCCCCTCCCACTGCATCAAGGTGGTCAGCGCGGAGGTCCAGGACGGTCAGGTGCTTCGGCGGATCGCCACCTCGTTCGACATCGATATCACCAAGTGCGTTTTCTGCGGCTTCTGCGTGGAGGCCTGCCCCGTCAACGCCCTCGGGATGACGAAGCTTTATGAATATTCGACCGACAATAAAAGAAACTTGATCTTCGACAAACCGAAGCTGTATGAGATCGGAGAGAAGTACCACTCCGAGGCGAAGGCGTACCTCGTGGCGCACAATCAGGAGAAAGCCGACGAGACCGCCCGCGAATACCGGTATAAATTTCCGGCCTACGTGAACGGAGAGGCGGTGAAAACGGAGGCAAAAAAGGAACCGGCCGCCGGGACCCCGAAGGCGGAGTAGGGGCGAATCTTGTATTCGCCCTGAAACTGCGATCAAAAAGCCGGGCGATCAAAAGAATCGCCCCGATATCAAGAGATTCAAGGCACAAGGAGTTCATGGCACAGCTTTTATTTTTTCTTTATTTTTCAGGGATGGCCCTCTTCTCGTCCGTCTTGACGATCGGCCTTCGTAATCCGATCTACTGCACCCTCGCCCTCCTTTCTACTTTTCTTCACGTCGCCGGCTTGTTCGTATTGCTCCATGCCGAATTTCTCGCCGCCATTCAAATCATCATCTATGCCGGCGCGGTTCTTATTCTTTATCTATTCGTTCTGATGCTCCTCGACTTGAAAAGCAGCGAAGGGGTCCTTCACCGTCAGACCTGGCTCGCCCTCTTTTTCGGCCTGGTGATCCTGGCGGAAATTTTGATCGTCCTCTTCAAATCGCCGACCCTGGAAGGGAGCGCCCCCGGGGCGGCCGCCCTCCCCGCCGTCGGGAACACCGAGGCGATCGGCCTCTCCCTCTTCAATGAATATCTTCTCCCGTTCGAAATGGTCGGGGTGATCCTCCTCGGCGGCATCATCGGGGCGCTCGTCTTGGCAAAACAGCCCCGTCCCGACGCAAAGATGGGGGGGAACGGCGCGCACGCGCTGGAGGTCCCCCTTCCCCGGACCGGAAACGGCCACCCGGAAGGGACCCCCGACTCGGTTACGGAAGAGGCCCGGCGCGGCGCGCTCGATAAGATAGGATCGTCCTGATGATTCCCCTCTCCTATTATGTGATCGTCTCCACCGTCATGTTCGTCATCGGCCTGATCGGCGTCTTGATCCGGAAGAACTTTTTGATTATCCTCTACGCCATCGAATTGATGCTGAACGCCGCCAACATCAACCTGGTCGCCTTCTCGCGCCATTTCGAATCGGTCAACGGACAAATCATCTCGCTCTTCATCATCACCATCGCCGCCGCGGAAGCCGCCGTCGGCTTGGCGATCATCATCGTCTTCTTCCGGAAAAAGGCGACGACCAACGTCGATGAAATCAGTTTGTTGAAATGGTAAAGAAAGCAAAGAGGTTTCCTTGGAAGCAATGAGCGACATCCGCCCCCTTCTCGCCATCCTTGTTTCAATGGTGGCCGTCGGCCTGATTCTCGCCTCGGACAAAAAACCGAACGTCCGGGAGGGATGGTCGATCGGGGCCGGGATCATCAAGTTTCTGATCGTCCTCTCGATGGCGCCGACGATCCTCTCGGGACAGATTCTCGAATATACCCTCTATACTTTCGTTCCGGGGCTCGACATCAAATTCCGCGTCGATCCGTTCGGGATGGTCTTCGCGACGATCGCCTCGGGGCTCTGGATCGTCACCACCTTCTATTCCATCGGCTACATGCGAGGGACGAATGAGAAGAAGCAGACCCGCTACTTCGCCTGCTTCGCGATCAGCGTCGCCTCGGCCCTCGGCGTCGCCTTCTCCGCGAACCTCCTGACCCTTTTTATCTTCTACGAATTCCTCAGCCTCGCCACCTTCCCGCTGGTCAATCATAAAGAGACGCCGGAGTCGTTCCTGGGGGCCCGGAAATATCTGATCTATCTCGTCGGCGCCTCGAAGACCTTTTTGCTGGCGGCGATCATCCTGACCTACAGCGTCGCCGGAACCCTTGAGTTCTCCAAAGGGGGGCTCTTCGCCGGAAAAGGGGCGCCGTGGATGCTGGTTTTGATCTACCTCTTCTTTATCTATGGTTTTGCCAAAGCGGCGATCATGCCGGTCCACGCCTGGCTGCCGGCCGCGATGGTCGCGCCGACCCCGGTCTCCGCCCTGCTCCATGCGGTGGCGGTCGTGAAGGTCGGCGTCTTCTCGGTCTTGCGGGTGATCTTCCACGTCTTCGGCCCCGAGCTGATGGGCCAGCTTCATCTCGGCGTCATGACCGCCTATCTCGTCTCGTTCACGATCATCATGGCCTCCATCTATGCATTGACGCGGGACAATCTGAAAGCCCGGCTCGCCTACTCGACGGTGAGCCAGCTCTCCTATGTGATTTTAGGGGCGGCGCTTCTCTCCCCGAGCGGGATGACCGCCGGGGTCATTCACATCGCCAATCATGCGATCTCGAAGATCACCCTCTTCTTCTGCGCCGGCTCAATCTATGTCGCCTCGCACAAAACCAACATCAGCCAGATGCGGGGGATCGGGCGGAAGATGCCCTGGACGATGACCGCCTTTTCGATCGGCGCGCTCAGCATGATCGGGGTGCCGCCGGTGGCAGGGTTCGTGACGAAGTGGTATCTCGCCCTCGGGGCGATCGAGGCGGGCCAGATTCCGATCCTCTTCGTTCTGATCGCGAGCACGATCCTGAACGCCGGCTACTTTGTCCCGGTGATCTACACCGCCTTCTTTCATGCGCCGGAGGGGGAGGCGCACGGTCACGGCCCTGCGCTTCACCCGGCGCCCCAGAGCGTCGGGGCGATGGCGGCCCACGACGACCATACCCTAGGACATGGAGCGGGCACCAGTCATGACGAAGATTTCGGCGAGGCCTCCCCTTTCGTTTACGTCCCGTTGATGGTGACGGCGATCCTCTCGGTCCTGGTCGGTCTTTTCCCCGACTATTTTCTGGCATTGGCAAAATTGGTGATTCAATGAAGAAAGAGAAGCTGATCCTTTATACGGCCGTGCTCCTCGTCCTCCTCGCGGCGGTCGAGTTTTTCCTGGTCCACAAACACCACGCGGTTTTCGCGCTGGAGAACTTTCCCGGCTACACCGCGGTTTTTGGATTGCTCGCCACCGTCGTGTTGATTCTCGTCTCGAAAGGAATCGGCCACTCCGTACTGATGGTGCGGGAAGATTATTACGAGAACCCCGCCGAACCGGCCCACGAAGGAGAGGCGCACCATGATTGAGTGGGTTCACCCCGGACTGCTCCTGATCCTCGGCGCCGCCCTGATCCCCTTCCTGAAAGGAAAGGTGAAAGAAGGTTATCTCGTCGCCCTCCCCGCCGCGGCCTTTCTCCTCGTCGTCTTTCTCGATCCCGGCCGCTACGGCGTCTTCAACTTTTTAGGGAACGAGCTGGTGATGGGGCGGGTCGACAAGATGAGCCTCGTCTTCAGCTACATCTTCACATTGATGGCGACGATCGGGATGGTCTACGCCCTCCATGTGAAGAACGACCTGGAGCATATCGCGGCGCTCACCTACGCCGGAAGCGCCTTGGGGGTCGTCTTCTCCGGCGATCTCTTCACCCTCTTTCTTTTCTGGGAGATCATGGCCTTCGCGTCGGTCATGCTCGTCTGGGCCCGGGGAAAAGAAGGGGAGGCGCCCGGCTTCCGGTATCTTCTGGTCCATGTCTTCGGCGGGGTGGCGCTTTTGGCGGGGATCGTCATCCATGCCACCGAGACCAAAACCCTCCTCTTCGACGCCCTCCCGCACGGCGGATGGGGAGGATCGCTCATTCTTCTGGGATTCCTGGTCAACGCCGCCGCCCCCCCGCTCCACGCCTGGCTCCCCGACGCTTATCCGGAGGCGACCGTCACCGGGACCGTCTTCCTCTCGGCCTTCACGACGAAGACGGCGGTTTATGTGCTTGCGCGAGGGTACGCCGGGATGGAGCTGCTGATGTGGCTCGGCGCCTTCATGGCCCTCTACGGCGTCGGCTACGCGATGATCGAAAACAACATCCGCCGGCTCCTCGCCTACCATATCGTCAGCCAGGTCGGCTTCATGGTGGCGGGAATCGGGATCGGAACGCAGCTGGCGATCAACGGCGCGGTGGCGCACGCCTTCGCCCACATCCTCTATAAAGCGCTCCTGATGATGGGGATGGGGTCGGTGATCTTCATGACCGGGAAGCGAAAAGCGACCGAGCTCGGCGGCCTCTATAAAACGATGCCGATCACTTTCGTCCTCTTTATGATCGGCGGCTTTTCGATCTCCGGCGTGCCGCTGATGTCGGGCTTCATCAGCAAATCGATGACGATCTCGGCGGCGGGCGAGGCGCACCGGATCGCAATCTACGTGATGTTGATGCTCGCCTCTTGCGGGACCTTTATCTCGACCACGCTGAAGCTCCCCTACGCCGTCTTCCTCGGCGAGGACAAAAAGATCCCGGCGAAAGACCCTCCGGTCAACATGATCTGGGGGATGGGGCTCGCCGCCTTCTTCTGCATTCTGCTGGGGGTCTGGCCGACGCTGCTCTATCAGCTCCTGCCGAACGCGGTCGAATACCACCCCTACACCCTGGAGCATCTCTTCCAATCGTTCCAGCTCCTCGCGGCGACCGGCCTGGTCTTTCTTCTTTTCTTGAAGAAGCTCCATCCGGAGCCGACGATCTCGCTCGACACCGACATTGTTTACCGGAAGGGGGGAGAGGGCCTCCTGTGGGCCGCGAACAATCCGATCGCCGAATACGAGGCGTTCGTCACCGAGGCGTACAACAACGTCATCATCCAGCCGATGAAGCGTTTCGTCGCCGCCTGCCGGCGGTTCGACGTCGGCGTGATCGACGGCGCGGTGAACGCCATCGGACGCGGGATCTTCGGCGGGAGCTGGTATTCGAACCTGATCGAGAATTATGTCGTCTACGGATTCATCAATATGGTCGGCTACTCCAACCATGTGCTGGCGCGGATCTTCCGCCGGCTGCAGACCGGCTCGGTCCACAATTACGCGATGGTCATCATCGTCGGGATCTTCTTCCTGGTGAACATCTATTGGATGTTCAAAGAGCAGATTAAAGGCCTGATGATGGTGATGTTGCAATGATTTGTAGGCGAATTGCATTCGCCCCTTTTCGGGATTTAAGACAGGGCGATCGGCCGATCGCCCCTACAGGGAACGGATCAAATTAATGATAGGCACGATGGATCAAATCTTCGCAAGCGACCAGATCGGGTTTCCGGTGCTGACGTTGCTCCTTCTTCTCCCGGCGCTCGGGGCGCTGGCGATTGCGTTTTTGAAGGACGAGCGGCAGATGCGGGTGACGGCGCTGGCGACCACGTCGGTCGTCTTCGCCCTCTCGCTCCTCCTTCCGCTGCTCTTCCAGCGGGGAACGCCGAACATGCAGTTCGTCGAGGAGCTGAACTGGATCCGGCCGCTCGGGGCCGCCTATCACCTCGGGGTCGACGGGTTCAGCCTCTTCCTCGTCACCCTCACCACCTTCCTGATGGTTCTTCTGGTCCTCTTCTCCTGGAAAGGGGTCGAGCTGAATCTCAAACAGTACCTGATCTGCCTTCTGGTATTGGAGACGACGGTCGTCGGGGTCTTCATGGCGATCGATCTGCTGCTTTTCTTCCTCTTCTGGGAGATCATGCTGATCCCGATGTATTTCCTGATCAAGATCTGGGGGGGGGCCAACCGCGACTACGCGTCATTAAAGTTCGTCCTCTACACCCTCCTCGGCAGCGTCTTGATGCTGGTCGGCTTCGTGATCCTTTATTTGAATTACCACGACTATGCCTTGGCGCAGAACCTCTCGCAGAGTTACTCGTTCAGCATATTGGATCTGTTGAAGGCGCCGATGTCGGAGACGAAGCAGAACATCGTCTTTCTCCTCCTCTTCTTCGGCTTCGCTTTTAAAGTCCCGATGTTCCCCTTCCACACCTGGCTGCCGGATGCCCACGTCGAAGCGCCGACCGCCGGGAGCGTCCTCCTGGCGGGGGTCCTCTTGAAGATGGGGACCTACGGCTTTGTCCGCTTCTCCCTTCCGCTCCTGCCGGAAGCCTCGATCAACTTCGTTCCGATGATGACGATCCTCTCCGTGATCGGGATCGTCTACGGGGCCCTCCTGGCGCTGGCGCAGGACGACATCAAGAAGCTGATCGCCTATTCTTCGATCAGCCACCTCGGTTTTGTCGTCCTCGGGATCTTCGCGCTGAACCGGACCGGCATCCAGGGGGGGATGATCCAGATGTTGAACCACGGGATCTCGACCGCCGGCCTCTTTTTGGTCGTCGGATTCCTCTATGAGCGGCGCCACACCCGCGCGATCTCCGAATACGGCGGGCTGGGGCGGCGTCTTCCGATTTTCGCCGCGTTCTACATGATCATCTCCCTCTCGTCGATGGCCTTCCCGGGAACAAACGGCTTCGTCGGGGAGTTGCTGATCCTGGTCGGCGCGGCGCAGCTCGACTGGCGGCTGACCGTTACCGCGATCGTCGGCGTCCTTCTCGGCGCCGCCTATCTTCTTTGGCTCTATCAGCGGATCATGATGGGGCAGATCACCAACCCGAAGAACGAGAAGATCCCCGACCTCGACCGGCGGGAGATCGGCATTTGCGTGGCGCTCGCCGTGATGATTTTTTGGGTCGGCATCTATCCGATGCCCTTTTTGAAGGCGATGGACGGCTCGATCGACTTCGTCGCCCAACGGGTCGCGGGCAGCACCCCGGCGGTCACCGAACCGGCGGTCGAAGTCACCCCGGCCGGGCTGTTCCAGTTCGATTCCATCGAAGAGCTTCTCCCCTCCTTCCCCCCTTTCACCAATGAGAACCTCCCTCCGATTGCGGACAAGGTTTCTCTCGCCGGAATGGAGGCGCCGAATGACTAATCATCTCCTCTCCTTCATCCTCTTTACGCCGTTTATCGGGGCGTTCCTTCTCTTCTTCGTCTCCAACAAACAGCGGGAGATTGTCCACGGGATCGCCGCGACCTTCGCCGGCCTCTCGCTCCTCGGATCGGCCTACCTGATGTTTGTTTACGACCATGCCGCCGGCGGCTTCCAGTTCCAGGAGCAGACCGTCTGGTCGTCCGAGCTCGGGATCTCCTTTTTCTTGGGGGTTGACGGGATCGGGGCGCCGATGGTCCTCGCCTCGGCGATGTTGATGTTCGCCGGGATCTTCGTCTCCTGGCACATCAAAGACCGCCTGAAAGAGTTTTACATCAACCTCCTTGTCTTGGGCTCGGCGACGATCGGGGTCTACATGTCGCTCGATCTCTTCTTCCTCTTTTTCTTCTACGAGCTCTCGGTGATCCCGATGTACCTCTTCCTGGTGATCTGGGGACGGCACACCAAGGGCTACCTCGACATGAAAAAAGCGGGCGACCCCCTCAGCGATTCGGTCGCCCACTTCTTCAACTTCAACCGGTCGAGCAAAGAGTACGCCGCGATGAAGCTGACCCTCTACCTCTCCCTCGGCGCGGTCGTCGCCTTGCTGGGGCTCCTGTTGGTCTACGTCGATTCGGGGCTGCGGACCTTCAACATCATCGAGATCGCCGAGAAGGGACATCTTCTGAAGTCGAAGGAGAACCTCTATTTCTGGCTGATCTTCTTGGGCTTCGCGCCGATCGCGGCGATCTTTCCGTTCCACTCCTGGTCGCCGGTCGGCTACGCCGCCGCGCCGGCCGCTGCCAGCATGATGCACGCCGGGGTCTTGAAGAAGCTCGGGCACTTCACGATCATCCGGATCTGCTTCTATCTCTTCCCCACGGCGACGCAGCAGTGGATGCCGATCATCGCCGTCATCTGCGTCATCAACATTTTCTACGGCGGGCTGGTGGCGTTTCTGCAGAAGGACACCAAGTTCGTCGTCGGCTACTCGTCGGTCGCCCACATGGGGTATATCTTCCTCGGGATGGCGTCGTTGAACCAGATCAGTCTGACCGGGGCGGTTTTCTTTCTCTTCGCCGACGCGATGGCGATGGGGCTTCTCTTCGCGCTGGCCGGTTACATCTATTATCAGACCCACACCCTCGATATCCCATCGATGGGAGGGGGGTTGGCGTCGAAGATGCCCTTTATCGCCACTGCTTTTGTGATCGGCTCCGCGGCCTCGTTCGGGATGCCGGGGGCGATGAACTTCATCGGGGAGCTGATGGTCTTTTTGGGAAGCTGGCGGGTCTATCCGGTGCAGACGGTTTTAGCGGCGATGGCGATCACAATCACCTGGGCCTATTATTTCCGGATGATCCGCGACATGTTCTTCGGCGCGCCCGATCCGCGGATGGCGCATGTGGTCGACGCGCGAAGCCTGGTCGACCGTCTTCCGCTGGTCTTGCTGGCGTCGATGACGATTTTCTTCGGGTTGTACCCCGCGCCGTTCATCAATGTAATCCAATCGGGGGTGATGCCGATCCTGGCCCGGATGGAGGCGCCGGCCGCGCCGTCGCTCCCGGCCACCGCCGCGGAGCCGGCTTCGTTTTCGATCGAGATCGATCCGCCGAAAGATGATGACACGAAACCGGCAGCGGACCCTGTTTTAGGAGGAAAGTAAATGCAGCCGTTGAATTGGGATGACCTTAATCTCATCTTGATGGCGCCGGAGCTCTGGATGACGCTCCTTTCCTGCGTCGTCCTCGCGATCGATTTCATCTGGCCGAAGGTCTCCAAAGCCAAGCTCGGCTATCTCTCGATCGCCGGGATGGCTCTGATCACGCTCCAGCTCGTCGGCTTCGCGATTCAGGGTAAGAGCGGCACCCTTTTCAACGCCATGTTCGTCCTCGATCCGCTGGCGATCTTCTTTAAGATTTTTATCCTCGTCTCGACGATTCTGGTGGTCCTCGTTTCCATTAATTATGTCGAGAAACTGCCCCTCTTCAGGGGAGAGTACTACTATCTGGTTCTTTTCGCCGCGCTCGGGATGATGTTCATGGCGTCGGCGAACGACTTCCTCTCCCTCTTCATCACCCTGGAGTTTTCGACCTTCGGCTTCTACATTCTGGTCGCCTATCTGCGCGATAACTTCAAGTCGAACGAGGCGGCGATCAAGTTCTTCATCCTCGGCGTGTTGGCCGCGGCGCTGATCGCCTACGGCATCAGCTTGATTTACGGCGCCACCGGGACGATCTATTTCCGCGAGATCGCCGCGATGCCGAACAAGAACTCGGTCGGCATGATGCTCGGGCTGCTCTTTATCTTCGTGGGGCTCGGCTTCAAGATCGGCGCGGTGCCGTTCCACAACTGGATTCCCGACGTGTACGAAGGGGCCCCGACGCCGGTGACGACCTATCTCTCGATCACCCCGAAGGCGGCGGCCTTCGCCCTGATTCTCCGTGTGATGTTCTCCACCTTCGGCGACCTGCGGGCCGAATGGACCTGGTTCATCGCCGCCCTCTCGGTCCTCTCGATGACCTACGGCAACATCACGGCGATCGCCCAGACGAACATGAAGCGGCTGTTGGCCTACTCGGGGATCGCGCAGATCGGGAATCTTTTGATCGGGATGGCCGCCGGGACGAAGATGGGAAGCGACTCGCTGCTTTTCTACATGCTGACCTATCTCTTCGCCAACCTCGGCGCCTTCGCGGTGGTGATCATCTTCTCGAACCTGACGAACACCGACGACATCGACGACCTCGCCGGACTCAACCGACGCTCCCCGCTCTTGGCTTTTGCGATGTTGGTTTTTCTCCTCTCGCTCGCCGGGGTACCGCCATTGGCAGGCTTCATCGGAAAGGTCTACATCTTTGCCGCCGCCGTCCATCAGAAGATGTTCTTTTTGGTGACGGTCGGCCTGATCAACGTCATCATCTCCTTCTACTACTATCTGATCGTGGTGAAGAAGATCTACACCCTCGAACCAAAAGAGACCACCCCCATTCATCTCTCGATGCCGCTGAAAGTGGTAATCTACGCCGGGATTGCCGGCGTGATCCTCCTCGGCGTCTGGCCCCAGCCGTTTATTGAATTCTCCGTCGCCGCGACAAGTGTGTTCACGGGCTTGGCTGCGCGGTAGAGACTCCATCCTTAATTTTTCGATCCTAAAACATTCCCATACCAGATCTGACTATCTCCATCGTGTGCATTCGTTAGATACTCTAAGAACAATTGCAAATTTTCTCAAGGAAGGGTAACATCCATATCCTGAGCAGTATAGCCATCCAACTCTGATACTGGAAAATTGACGGGGAGAGTATGAACGAAATACCAGAACCGACTGAGACTGGTTCTGCAGGAACTCAACAGCCAGGCATCGAAACGGCAGTCTCCGCCGCTCAAGAAAGCCCACTGGATGGATTACCGATAGCCCGCGCCGTCGAGGGTTTGGCTGCAACCCGTTCTCGAAGCATGGGAGGAGAAGTCGCAGCTAATCTTATTGCCGGATCATTTAGCCAACTCTCATACGATCTTCAAGAAACAAAGCAGGAGCTACGGAGTACTCGCCAAGAATTAGAACGGACAAGAGAAGAGCTATCCGACTATAAAACCAAAGCTGCCGTATTAGAGGAACGCGTTTCTACTTCCTTTAAAGGTAGACACCTTAGAAATTTGAGCATCACCGTAGGAACTTTCATCATTTACCTTGGTATCGAATTATATCGGAATAATATAGACAAATACCCTTATATCCTCGGAGGACTTGGAGCACTCTTGGTTTTGCTCGGTTGGTTCTCAAAGGAAGGAGGACCCGACAAGTGATCGTTAATGACCTTTACGAGCTGACAATTGTCGGGGTTTATGATCGCGGCGTACCGAACCAAGAGCGAATCGTTATTCGTGCCAATCAATCTGTCAACTTGGGGCAATATGGTGTGATGCTTGGCATTCGCGCCGCCGGGAATTCCGCATTTCCAATTCGAGATAACCTACTGTGGTTCGGTGACGCATTGATCAACACCGGTGATTGGATTTTTATTTATACTGGGATAGGAGAAGCGAAGGTAACCACTCTGCCTAATTCACAGGAGCGTTTGTACTCGATCCATTGGGGGCGGGATAAGACTATCCTACACCATCCAGATTTAGTTCCAATTCTCTTTAGAGTGGATGCTGTTCAGGTTCCGTATGAGCTGCCAGCGCTCCCGCAAAAACCAAAAATGAAAGTTTAATAATCAATTCACGTTCGAAAGTGGGTCGGGATCACATCTTTACTTTTGACATTTCGCTTTTTAAGTTGAGCGAGGTAGCGTGGCGCAATCATCGAGGATTGTTATCCGGATACCCTCAATCACGTGACTCGCAAGGCAACGAGTAAAAGCAAAGGGAGCTGGAAATATTTTTGAAAGTCAAAAGTAAAGATGCGACCCCGGCAACCCCTTAAGCGATCCACTCAAAACCTAGCTCGGCTCCGCGACCTCACGAAATGAAAAAGAAAAAAAATAAAAATGTCTCAAATCAAAAAGGCCGAATCGTAGAAGAAATCGTTAGTTTATTACATGAGCAACCGGGAATATCGGTTGAGCGTAATGTATGGTTACCGACATCAGACGGTAAAGATAAACGTGAGATCGATGTACTTATCTCTGGAACAATCGCAGGCTATCCAGTACGTCTTGCCATAGAGTGTAAGAATTATGGACGGAGAATTGAAAAGACAGATATTGATGCATTTATAGGCAAACTATTTGATTTGTCGTTTCCATCGCAATATGGAATATTTGTAAGCACGTCAAAATATACAAAAGGCGCAATTAAACGCGCCGACCACGCAGGCATAAGGGTACTTTCACTGAATGGCTTAACTAAAGATCGTTTAAAGGAAGCCATTTATAATGCGCTTCAATCTGTAGTTTATTTGCTTCCAGTTATCGCCCGTCTGGCAATCTTTAACGAAGTGCCAACTATGACAGCTGAAGATTTCATGAAATTTACAGACGAGTCAGGGCAAAGCTTTATTCTCGTTGATCTGCTTTGGCAAAACTGGTGCAGTGGTAAATACCCGAAAGATGTAGGCGAACATGAAATTCAGGTCGATATCCCGGTTGGATTTACACAAACTTTAAATGGGAGAAGACTTAATCGACCTACTATCGCTTTAACTCTTCATGTATATGCTGTAGTAGTCGAGATTCCAGGCATTGCAAAACAACTCGAACTACATAACTCTTCGACATCGAACATTGAGAAAATCAATATCAAATTGTCATTTGAAACTCCCAATGGTCCACTCCCTCTTCATATATTCAAAACAGAGGATAGTTTAAAGACATTTATGGAATCTAGATCGGAAAAATATAAGCTAACAGTTGGAAGAATCATGATTCCAAGGATTCTTACACCAGGATTAGTTTTTTGGCCTCCTTCTCAAAAGTGGGTCGACAACCTGAACAACTTAATTCGCGAGAAGGGAAACGACTTCAATTCTGAGAAGATTGACCTCTCTTCACTCCAAGGAAATGATTTACTCGGCGCAGCTTATGATGCAATATGGCAGGGACACCCAGCAGCGCGTCAAAAAAGTGATCATTCCGCTACAGACAAAAACAACACTGGTGTAACCTAACATGGGAAAAAATAAACCAGATAAAGAAGTGACTAATATAGACGTCGAGGAGATCAAAAGCCAGTCTGTGGATATTCTCGCGAACTTGGGTGAAGTTGCAATCGACTCTTTCTTAAAGGAGGGCCCCATAAAGGACATTCCGATTATTGGTACTATGGTTAATGTCATGCGGAGTGGCAAAGCAATAAAGGATTTTATCTTTATGAAAAAATTAGAGGAGTTCGTCTTTAATGGCCCAAATATTAACTCTGAAAAGGGCCAGCAATTCCGTGAGAAGATGGAACGAGATCCCGATTTTGCAAAACGCACTGCAACTCACCTTATAGTCATTTTGGATCGCATCGATGAGTTAGAAAAAATACCAATATTTGCAAAAATATTTGGCTCATATATTAATGGAATTATCGATCAAGAACAAATGAGACGTTTTGCTTCTGTAATTAATCGTACTCTGCTGGCGGATATAATTGCTCTAAAAAATCTAAAAATAAATCAACAACCTTTAACTCGAGAGAACTTTTATGGACTTGAAGGTGTAGGGTTAGCTTCGGTTTATCACAGTATTACACGTCCTCTTGAAGCAGAAGACGTCCATGGAGAAATTGGAGAATTACACTTTGTTATTAACCCAACTGCCGTCCAGCTTATCAAGATCGTCTTCGAATAACATCGATATTGTTTTTACTCGATTGTGTAGATAACCACTTGTTAGGACCTTGATCTAAATAGCTTAAAGATCTCAAAGGATCTTACTTTGGGATCGCGGGGATTCGCAAGATCCCGCCGTTGAGCCGAAACAGTAATTCGGCTTGGAAAGATCCAGATCCGTGAAGCCCTTCGCGTTCGACATCGCTCTCCTTTTTCTTTTCGGCCTCCTCGTCCTCGTTCTGCGCTACACCGGGGGAAAAGGGTTCGGGGTGATCTCCGGAGAAGAGCAGAAGCGGGTGGTTCACTGGGCAAGGCTCCTCGTGCTGATCGCTTTTGCAACCGCCTTTTTGATCTTCTTCATTCTCAATAACCGCGACTGATGCGCCGGAATCTCCGGCGTGATCCCTTCCCCTGCAGCCGTCATGGATATTTCCGTCCAAGATCCTCTTCCCAATCGATAAGCATTCATCACCTCAACTCCGCATTTTTCATCTCCAGATGCTATACTTTCCCTACGGAAGCAATACCGCTGTCGGTTTCGTATCGAGGATGAATCCAGGCCGGCGAACCGGATCGAATGACATGGAAAACAGAATCCAGCTATCCTTCCAGTGGACAGAAGAAGAACTCGGACGGGCCGTCCTGCAACAATATACATTCGGCTATCGGAGATATCAGGGGTTAATATTTCTATTTTCACTAATCGCCAGCTTCATCTTTTTCTTCGTTGTTGCTCTCATAGAGATCGAATCCACCTCTAACATGCTATTTAACTTTTCGCTTCTATTCATCGTCGCCTGGTCGGCCATTCAATTAAGTCCGACTTTTCAAGCGAAAAAGCTCAGACGACATCAGAAACATCTTATTGGAATGAATATCGTATGGACCATTTCCGAAGAAGGGTTATCTTTTGAGGACACGACAGGTAATAAGAGCCATTTCCAATGGAGCGCTTTTGTAAAGATAGTCAAAACGTCAGGCGGCTTTTTGTTTTTTCAAACGCCGGCCCTTTACCAATGGCTACCTCTATACGCATTCCCATCCAGGGAAGATATCGATCGATTGATCGAAATGTCCCGAAGGAAAACAGAAAAATATATCGAATTCTCGCCCTCTCCTAATCCCAATATAATTGCTGGCTTTATTATCGCTCCACTCATCGTTCCATTTATTTCTGTTTTATTCACCGTATTCTGGCTTGGCTATCCTCTTGCGTTAGCCGGGCCCTTGTTTATACAAGGATACATGTTAACCGGCCCCCTCTCTTATGGTTTCAGCCTGCTGCTTGGACTCCCTTTTTTCTTGTTCCTTCGAAAATCACGCCGCCTTGAACTCAAGACAATTCTTGCCGGAGGAGCGGCCATTGGAATGGTGCCGCCCCTCCTTTTTTTCGGATGGTCCTTTTATCGAGGAGCCGTTAACAGCCAATCTTTCATTCCATTTACTTATTGGCTCTCCGTATTGGCGCTTTCCGGAATGGCGGCTGCGGCTTTATTTTGGTTTATTGTCGTAAAGATGAATGTAGTCGATCAGTCGCACTGAATTGATCGATTCACTTGCTGTACTCGTTTCGGTAGAGCGATGGAAACAACAATCTGGCAACTGCGATTTGATGTCGCCTGGGTTCACCTCCTTCGCTGGATGATCGATCCGGCAGGACAGCGCGACCTCAATCCGGAATTCCATCTCTACCTTGCAGACCGCTACGCGCGGCTGGCCCAACACTACGACCGTGTCGGCAATCGTAAGAAAAGAACGCGCTTCGAAGAAAAGGCAAAGCACCATTATCGTCTCGGCGGAGGCGGAAACCTACCACCGGCCGTTGCAATGCGCGCTTCGATACCCCAACCTCCAACCTTCACGAAGGCCATCGGGCAACCACCTGAATCGGATGGCCCGGATGATGCGGCTTAAAAATAAAGTTTATAAATGGGGCGGGTAAGAGAAAAGGGACGGATTTATTTATCACACCGGGAGAATAGGGTTCGGGGTGATCTCCGGAGAAGAGGAGAAGCGGGCGGTTCACTGGGCAAGGCTTCTTGTACTGCTCGCCTTTGCATCCGCCTTTCTGACCTTCTTCATCCTCAATAACCGCGAATGACGCGCCGAGGCTGGTGCCGCAGTAAAACTCGTGGCGACTTTTCTTTCTTCATTATTATCATTGATCCTGATCGATACCCCAGTCACACCTGGTAATAATTGCAAAATTCCTCAAAGAAGGGTAAATTTCTATCCAAAGCGGAATAACTTGATCGCAACGATGAGCCCCTAACAATGCCTGAAATCGCCAGATTTTTTGGAATTATCATCAGAATGTTTTACAATGAACATAACCCACCGCATTTTCATGCTGAGTACCAGGGGAACAAAGCGGTTTTTGATTTTCATGGCAATATTATGAAAGGTGATTTGAATTCCAGAACAGCAACGAAACTGATAAGAGAATGGATCGATCTTCACGTGAATGAACTTGAAGAAGATTGGGCATTGGCAAAAGCGGGCAAGGAAATAAAGAAAATCGCCCCTTTGGATTGAGGTCAGTAATGTGGAATATGAATGATGTGAAGCAAATCAAATATAAAGAGAAGTTTATCTATCATATTGTTTTCGATGACGGTAAAAGCGGAGATATCGACTTCTCGGAATATATCGGCAAGGGTCCTATTTTCGAGCCGCTGAAAGATATCGGCTTTTTCAAACAAGCGACGATTGAAGGAGGAACAATCGTTTGGCCGAATGGCGCCGACATCGCCCCGGAAACACTATATGAAAAGATCGCGAATGGAAAAGATCCTTATCAGCATGCGTCGGATAAAAATAATAATTGAAGAACATCCGAACGCCTATGTCGCTTACTCCACAGGGCTCAAAGGAGTTGCTGTCGGAGAGGGAGCCACATATGAAGCGGCGCTTGCAGACGTAAAATCGGCCATTCGGTTTCACTTTGAAAGCTTCGGAGAAGAAACGACCGGTTAGCGTTTGCAAAAGGCTTTTCGATGTACAACGAATTTACTGCAATCGTCGAGCAAGATGGTGAGTGGCACATCGCCTCTTCTCCCGAGATTCCGGGAGCGAACGGTCAAGGGCAAACAAAGGATGACATTCTTCTGCAAAGAAAGGCAACTACCTAAGAAAGAAGCCGCTTTAGAAAGTAGTCATAGGAAAAAAGGGTGGGTAAGAGTACAATGAAGGGCAGTGGCCGAGCCATCAGCCCAAACGTACTCTCACCCATTTTGTTTTTAGAGGAGCCGCTGCATGCCGTATGTGACCATCCACCTTCAACAAGGGACCCCGGAGTGGCTGGAATGGCGCCGCCAGGGAATCGGGGCCTCCGATGCACCGACGATCATGGGGGAGAATCCCTGGAAGAGCGCCGACGACCTGCTGCAGGAAAAATGCAGCGTGGAAACTTCCATCCCCAATGCGGCGATGGCGAGAGGGAACGCGCTGGAGCCGGAGGCGAGAAAACGCTATGAGACCAAGGTGGGGGTCGCCTTCATGCCGGCCTGCCTGCAAAGCGTGAAAGAGGAGTGGCTGCGGGCCAGCGTCGACGGCGTGGCGGCGAACGGAACGGCGGTGGTGGAGATCAAATGCGGAGAGAGCGTCTATCGCAAGGTGGCGGCCACGGGGGATGTCCCCGGTTACTACTATGGCCAATTGCAGCACATCCTCGCCGTCATCCCCCTTGAATCGATCGACTTCTACTGCTATCTGCCGGGGCGGCCGGAGCTTCACCTTAAGGTGGCGCGAAACGAGCGGTACATCGGCCGTCTCCTGGAGACCGAGCACCTCTTCTGGCAGAAGTTATTAAAAATCAGACAAGAAGCGGTGCAACGATAAGGGTTAGGACAATAAATGACAGCGACGACAACGGCAAAGAAAGCTCATCGCCCCTGCCGAGGGTCGGGGCGTTGCGTCGATGGAAATGGAATCACCCTCAATGAGAATTTGATAGGAGTGGGCAAGAATGGTTTCAAGTCAGGCAAAAACGATAGAAGAATATCTCAGTGAACTTCCGGCGGACCGCCGGGCGATTGTAATGAAAGTCAAAAGCGTCATCCTGGAAGCGCTTCCCGAGGGTTATGAAGAAGTGATGAACTGGGGAATGATTGCTTATCAGGTTCCGCTGGAGCGTTATCCCAAAACCTACAACGGACAGCCCCTTCTCTATGCCGGCATCGCGGCGCAGAAAGGGTACTACTCCCTCTACCTGACCAACATCTTTCAGGACGCCAAGCTGGGGGCGAAGCTGCGGGCCGCCTATAAACTCTCCCGAAAAAACCTCGACATGGGAAAGTCGTGCATCCGCTTCATGCGGATCGAGAACCTGCCGCTGGAAGTGATCGGCGAAATCGTCGCGAGTGTGTCGGTGGAAAAGTTCTTGGAAACCTACGAAAAAGCGCGCGACCGCTAATAACCGGCCTCCCCTTTGTTTGGGGCGCGGGGCGAAACCCCATTTCCTGAAATGTAAGCCAGACCCTTGTTGTCCAAATGATGGGGGGCTTAAAGTAGGCAGAAAAGGAACAGTAGGATCATAAGAGAATTTCTCAGGCAAGGAGACCCCATGAAAAACATCCTCCCATTTGCGAAAACGAGCGGTTTGACGAAAATCGATCTCACCTTTCCGGAGATCGGACTGATCAGCGGAACACGCGCCCTCATCGGCGCGGGGGCGGCCTTGTTGCTCGCCGATCGATTCAACCTGAACCAGCGGAAGGCGATCGGATGGACCCTCCTCCTGGTCGGCGCGGCCACCACCATTCCCCTGCTGATGAACGTCTTAAGCAAGCGGCAACCTTGATCGCGCGTTCTCCCCTGTCGTAGGGGCGTATGGCCATACGCCCCTACAGACGACGCGGGAAATGAAAAATCCTCCCTTGACAAAGAAAGAAGAGTGGTCTAAGTTAACGCGACTTCTTTGAGCCGGAACGGGATCTCATCGGACCGCTCGGTCCTTTTCCTGAACGGGATACCGAACAAACAAATTTCATCTCGATTACTGAAACACTTCCAGTTGTGAGAGGCGTCATCCAAGGATGGACAACCGCTTTTCCAATACCGATCTCCCTTCAGCGCTCGAACATAAACCGGCCCTCCTGAAAACCGGGGTCCGCCGATGAAGACCCTCCTCCACGACGGGCAACGGATGATCGAGCTGCGCCGGCGGCAGGACTGCAGCGCGTCGGACAGCGTGATGAACTTCGGCAGCCCCGACCTAGCCCTTCTTTTTCTTCGAAAATGCAAAAGCGACCCCGGCAGCATGGCCTTGTTGCGCCGGTTCGTCGCGTACCATTCCGATCAGGCCGGCCTGAAAAGAATGAGCGATCATCAGGTGCTCCAGCTCCTGGCGCGGAGCATCTCCGACCGACAGGTCAAAGTCGTTCTGCACAAAGGGAGCGCCCCCCTCAAGGGGGGCGCGGCGCAGCCGTCCATTCCGAAACCGGAGCCGCCGCAGCCGAAGGGATCGGCCGCGCGGCCCGCCCCGCCGGAGCCGATCAAACCGGTCGCCGCCCCTCCTCCGATCGAGGAAGCGGTGTTCGCGTCGGTGGATGCCGCGGCGCAGGCCGCGACCCTGAAGTCGGCCGCGCAGTCGGGCGCGCCGTTTTGCGAAGAGTGCGCGAAGACGCGATCGGCCTGACAGGGGTGACCCTCCCGGAGAAAGATTTCGATGCTCGGAATATCGTCTGAAGAGAAGGTGGACCGGCTCTGGAAAACGGTCGCGCCGGGCCGGCATGAGCGGATCTTCGCCCTGCTGGATGCGGCCCGCCACGACAGCATCTTCCCGGCGGTGATGGGGGCCGACTGCCTGATCGCCTGTCTTTATCGGGATGTCCCCGACGCGCTGGTCCGGGTCGCCCCCTACCTGGTGGAGATTCAACCGAAGAGCGCCTTCGCCGATTGGCTCTTCCGGCGGTGGGGCGATCACTGGGGGATTCTTCTCGCCACCCGGGCCCGATTAGACGAGCTCTACCGCCATTTCCGCCGGTTCCTGATCGTCAAAGATCCCGCCGGGCGAAGACTCTATTTCCGCTACTACGATCCGCGGGTCCTCCGGACTTATCTCCCCACCTGCAACGCGGCGGAATTGGAAACCCTCTTCGGGCCGGTCGAGCATTACCTTGTTGAGGACGAGAACGGTTCCGGCCTGCTTCGCTTCTCGCGCGATCAGGGGGCGCTGAAAACAGAAAGAACCCCCCTTCTCCCAGGATAATTACGGAGAAAGCGATGTTGACGATTCGCAAAGAGCAGATGGACGTTTTGAGCGCATCGATGCGGCCCGGTTTGATCGATCCGCTCGCCGCGCATCTGCGCGACCATTTCCCCGGCCAGTGCGAGATTCTCGGCGACGTCCCGCTTCGCAAAACCGTCGCACTGGGGCTGGAGAACGCCGCCGGGTACGGCTTGCTCTCCGAACGGGACGTCTTTCTTTACCTGAGCGTCATGTTCATGCTCGGGAGCTTCTTCGATGCCGACCTTCAGTTCCCTTGGGCCGGCCCGATCCTGAATCGGAACAACTTTCCGGACGGCTACACGAAAGTCCAGGCGCTGTATGACGCCGCGATGGATTATCTGGACCGGACGGTCGGCGAAAACGAGGAAGAGCACCTCAAGGTTCTCCTCCGGGTAAGAAGGCTCGATCCCGACGGCGCGGCGGAGCGGGTCGGACCCGATTTCACGCCGGGAATGATCGGACTGTTCCGGGAGATCCATCCGAGGAAGGCCGCGCATCTCGGAAACGACCTTCTCGAAAAGTTGATCGCCGCCGGCGCCGAATCGGCCTCGAAATATGGAATCACCGGGGAGAGAGGCCGAAAGGTCACCCTGCTTCACATGTTTCTTATCGGGAGCGGCTTCGACAGAGACCCGCAGTTTCCCTGGGCCGAAACGATCCTCAACGACGCGACCCTCTCCGGAGAGGATGAAAAAGCAGACCGCCTCTATCGGGCGGCGATGGATCATTTAAACCGGTCATTGGAATTTTCGGAAATTTCGGAATTATAAGGAAGCGATCGATGTGTTTTCCAAAAACACAAAACCAGCCGGCCGCCCGACCCGCCCCCCCGCAAGGGGGAATTCCCCCTCAGGCGCGGAATCGGCCGGCGCCCCCGCCTGCCCGGCGAAGACTCCCCGACGCCGCGCAGCAGATGAACGGCGCGCCGCCGCACCGGGCCCCCTGCCAACAACAGCAGCAGCGGTTCCGGGTCCGCGTCCGGTTCCACCAGAACCACGGACACCCGATCGGCGGGGCGAACGTGGTGATCGACAACGCGCCGGCGGTCCAGACCAACGCGCAGGGGCTGACCGATTGGAAAGTGAAAGCAGGCGACGGCCGCCACCGGATCCGCGTCACCGCTCCCGCCCCGAACAACGGCCTCTACGTCGAATGCCGATGCCAGCCCTGCACACAGGGAACCCCGCTCCGCTACTGGCCCTGGAACGATCAGGAATATATCGCCGGGCAGATCAACGGGGCCGACCAAACGGTCGACGTTTATGTCGATCAGGTCGTCCGGGTCAAGGTGGGATATCCCGACGAGGATTCGGTCCCCGGTCCGAACACGGTCGACCGGACCTGGGTGATCTTCTACCTCCCCGAAACGAAGGGGGGGGCCCGGAACCAAGGCTCCGGTTTCTGGAGCTGGCTGGGGATGACGACGAACCGGGGGACCGTCGACTACTTCGGAACGGACCCGGCGGGGGCCGCCGTCCAGCAAGGGGGCGCCTTTGATTTCGTCCTCGGCGCGAAGGGGGCCGGCTGGCACTATGCGCGGGTGGTCGGCGGCGGGGCGGGACCGGCGCGGGTGTCGGTCCGGCTTGTCGAGGAGGCCTACGCCCGGGAAGAGCCGGCGTACAATGCGGCGCCGCTCATCCCCTGGACCTTTTACTTCTGGCCGACCGGCACCGGCGCAAACACCACCTCCCTCCAGCCCCGAGCCGACCGCGACGTCTTCTCCCCCCTCTGGGCGTTCGACGTCTGGGCGGGGCGCGACCCGACGGCGGCGAACAGCGCCTTCGGGTGGGAATCGAACCCGGCCAACGCCCACCACGACACCGAAGGGGACTGGTCGGGCCATTGCAACCAGGCCGCCACCGCGACGATCATCTTCAAGGAGCCGCCGGCGAATATCGACTGGCGGTGGGAGGACGCCGCCCGCGGAAACCGCCGGCTTTCGCTCGACAGCGAAGGGCTGAAAGTCCTCGCCACCGAGTTCGCCGGGCACCGGGTCCGGACCGAGACCCTCTTCACCATCTTCCCGGCGATGATTCCGGAGGGGGCCGGGCCGGGGGAGCAGGCGAAGCTGATCCGGGAGCTGAATGGCCTGATCCCCGACCGGGTTCCGCGGAAGTTTCCCGAGCGGGGAACTTACGCGGCGCGGATCTTCAGCGCGATGCAGACCGAGCTCGGCGAAAACGGCCAGCCGCTCCTCACCGACGTCCGCGCGCCGGCAGGGGGCGGGGCGGCGGCGATGAACCAGGTCTGGAACCAGGCGATCTACCTCTACCGCGCCTATTACAGGGAACATCCCCAGGCGCTGCAGACCGACTCGGAAGAGCGCCGGGCGCAGGACATGCAAGTCACGCTCACCGTCTTCTGGAATGAAGATTACCAGCCGACCTATGGGCCCGGCAAGGCGACGGCGGCGGTGGACGACCGCGGGGGCGGGGTCTTCACCGTCACCCCGCGCGACATCGACGGCCGCGGCTTGTCCCTCTGGCGGAAGATGCTGCTCCGATTGCAGTTCAGCAGCGGCGGGCGGTTGAACGCGGCCGATGCGCGCAACAACATCGAGACCTCCACCGGTCTGAACAACTCCCCGTTTTACCTGCTCCGATATTTGCAGCGGATCACCCAGGTCACCGCCAACACCGTTTCGACCGACGGGAACCCCTTCGTCGACGACACCCTCTTCAACCTGGAAGAGCCGGCGGGAACCCAGGTCGTGGAACTTCGCCGGCGATACCCGATCACCTAAGGAGACGGGGGTTTGTCCTTTCCGGGCCCCTCGGCGAGAGCCGATTCGATCTTCGCGATCAATGCCGAGAAAACCGCCTCGTCCCCTTCGAGCCGCTTCGCGATCATCTTCATCGACGCGGCCTCCTTCACCCCCAGCCCAATCGTCTGCGCGTAGCGGATCTGCCGCTGCGCCCAGACGCTGATCTCGCCGACCCCTTTCCAGCGGTTGAAGTGTTTAATCAATCCGAGCCCGACAACGTCGGCGGCGATCCGGTCGCCGCTGGCGAAGATCATGTTCGTCTTCTCCGCCGGCCCTTCTTGCGGGCCGCCGGCGACCATGATCGTCGTGGCATCGACGATGTTCAGGTCGGGATGGGCCGCTAAATTCATCTCCGCCACCACCTCCTCCCACCGCGCCGGATTCACCCGGTAGGGGCGGTTCCGGGGGTGGGTCACCCCGACCAGGTTTTTGAGGCAGATCGAGTAGGTCGCGCTCTGATGGGTCTTCACCACCGGGACGTTGACGAGAAGATCGGCCTCATAAACCGGCCGGGCGACATAAATCTTCCCGCTCAACTGCGCCTGCGGCGGCTTCACCTCGATCCACTCGGCGTCGTCGAAGTCGATCACCTCCGCCCCCGCCTCCCGCGCCGCCGCCTCGATCCCGGTCTCTTTCAGGTTCTTCCGGGTCGGCAGCCGGATCACCCCCGACATATCGCCGACGATCACCTTGCCGGCCCCCCCCTCGTAAAGGAGCTTCACCACGCTCCGGACGACCTCCGGGTTCGTCGTCGCCGGCGGCGGGTTGTGCGAGACGACGTTCGGTTTCACCAGAACGGTCTTCCCTTTCAGATCGAGCCGGTCTATTCCGCCGATCAGATCGACCGCCTCCCGGACCATCCGGTCGATATTCTCCCCCCCAACCACGCCGACCAACGCCTTTCCGTCCTGAACGAACCGGTTCGGTTTGGGACGCGGGACCGGCCGCAGTTCCCCGTCCGGGGAGGTGAGCGAGCGAAAGAGGTTGAACGGGTTGGCGAGGAAGATCGGAAGCAGCGCCCCGGCCATTTGGATGAACGAGCGGCGGGAAGGGGAAATGGGATCTGATTCCTCGTTCAAATTTTCTTCCTTCATTTACAATCCTTCTCACAACGCTTTTTTATTTTGATTCCTCATTCGTCATTCCTAATTGGTCTTTTTTTCGCTCTCCCGCAGATGTTTCACCTTGGCGTTGATGAAGTCCGAATGGGTCAGCCTCAATCCGTATGCGATCGCCCGGACCTCCTCCACCTCGGAATGGGTCAGATCGGTATCGACCCCGGCGATGTCGAAAAGACACTCGATCAGCTGAAAGCGCTGCGCCGGGGCGCTCTTCTCGTAAAATTCCCGGGTCAGCCGGAACCGGTCGAGGCTCCCGGCCGCCTCCCGGATGACCGACTCGATCACCGCCGTCCCTTCATTGTCGAATCCGGCGATCTCTTTCAGATGTTTTTTTAAAACGGCCATTTGGGTCTCGGTGAGCGGCTGGTGGAGCGACGCCACGTAAGCGAGCAGCCCGCCGAAGAGCGACGCATAGGTCAGCGCCTCCGGATCGGCCTCGATCGAGAGCTTATCCCGCTCCAGCTTCCGCCGCACTTTAAACAAAACCCGGTTGTTGAGAAACTCATGCAGCTCCTCGCTCCGCTTCGAGCGGCGCGCCGGTTTGAAGACCGTCTCCTGGAAAAGCCCCCGGATGCGCCCGAACAAGGCGGGAGCCGGCCCCGCTTCATTGATGATTCCGGAAAACCGCTCCAGGAAAGCCTTCTCCTCGGGGGTGGTCACGCCGTCCGCCGCCGTCATCTTTTGAAGCGCCTCGATCACCTGCTGGCGCTCCCGGGCGCCGCCGAGGTGCTGAACGAAATCGTGAATCAGCAACTCCGCCTCCTCCTGGGTGACCGGGTCTTCCATATACATCTCGATCTTGGCCCATTCGTCCCCGGTCAAATCGAACTTGAACATAAAATCCTTCAGAAAATTGAGCTCGTCGTGGCTGATCTCGCCGTCGGCCCAGGCAAGGGCGATCAGCACCCGAACCAAAGAGATTTTCTTTTCGTTTGGCATAAGGGTCTCTCTCCTTTCTCTTTAGGGTCTCTCCGGCTTTTCCGGCTGCATCTCGATCTCTCGGCAAGGTGACAATAACGATCTTTTTTCCGACTGTCAACGGCGACCCCCGCACCTTGCTTTTTTATTCTGAATCGGAAACAGCGTTATCCGCCTTACAGAAGAAATCCCTCACGGAGGGGTAAGATCAGCATTCAGGCGACCCATCTATTTGTAGGGGTTGTAGGGGCGTATTGCAATACGCCCCTACAGCGTCCCCGACACCCGGAAAGAACAAATGGAGAAAAAGAAATGCCGAGCAAAACCATTGTGCTGATCCATGGGAACTTCGTCACCCGACACTGCTGGAATGGATGGGCCGCGCGATACCAGGCCCGCGGGTATAAAACCGTCCAGATTGCCTATCCGGGAAGAGACAAGCCAGTGGAGCTCCTCAAGCAAAACCCATCCGATCCCATCCTGCAGCAGCTCACGATCGGTGAGGTGATCGACCATCACGTCCGGGTCATTCGCTCCCTCCCGGAAAAACCGATCATCATAGGCCACTCGTTCGGCGGGCTGCTGACGCAGCTGATGTTGCAGCGGGATCTGGGGGTGGCGGGCGTCGCCATCGATTCGGTCCCGCCGCAAGGGGTGCTCACCTTGAAGTGGTCCTTCCTCCGCTCTCTCTGGCCGGTGCTCAATCCATTGATCCCCGTGTCGAAGCCGTACTACATGACCTTCGAACAATTTCAATATACCTTCGTGAATACCTTGCCGCCGGCGGAGCAGCGCGCGGCGTATGACGCGCAGGTCGTCCCCGAGTCGCGCCGGCTCGCCCGCGGCGGCCTCTCAAGCGCCGCCCGCGTCGATTTCAAGCGGGCGCGCGCCCCCCTGCTGATGATCGCCGGCGAGAAGGACCACCTCATGCCTGCGGCGCTGAACCGGGCGAATTACGAGCGCTACAAAACGTCCCCCTCCATCACCGAGTTTAAAGAATTTCCGGGGAGAGACCACTACATCATCGGAGAACGGGGCTGGGAAGAGGTTGCCGATCACGCCCTCGATTGGGCGATCCGGGCGCAGGCAAGCCCCGCGGCCCGCGCCGCATAGAGAACCTTCTTCATCAATGTGACCAATCCTCATCAACGCGCATACAAACCGACACGCATAGGAGAATTCAGATGCCGTACATCACCGTCGACAGGGAAAACTCGGGCAACATCGATCTCTATTACGAAGACCACGGTTCGGGCAGGCCGGTGGTGCTGGTTCATGGCTGGCCGCTGAGCGGCGCCTCCTGGGAGAAGCAGGTGCCGGCCCTGCTCGATGCGGCCTGCCGGGTCAT